>NZ_CP009503.1:636513-954770 GCF_000969965.1 Methanosarcina sp. WWM596 | reverse complement strand
AACAGGGTATATCCTTGTTATCCTGTTGGGAAAAAACGGAATTTTAGGAAGCATCTTCACCAAAATTACGGGGAATGGCATCCTCTTTACCTGGCAGGCAGCAGCCATTGCGGCTTTTGTTGTCTCTTTGCCCCTGATGGTTAAGACCACCACCTCCGCCATCGGGGCAGTAGACAGGAGTGTTGAGGAAGCTGCCTGTATTCTGGGGAGAAGTGAATTCGAAACTGCGCTCTTCATAACCCTGCCCCTTGCAAAGAAAGGTATCATTGCAGGTTGCGTCCTGAGTTTCGC
The DNA here is from genome assembly GCF_000969965.1 of Methanosarcina sp. WWM596. Taxonomy (GTDB): domain Archaea; phylum Halobacteriota; class Methanosarcinia; order Methanosarcinales; family Methanosarcinaceae; genus Methanosarcina. The sequence continues at coordinate 954,479 of NZ_CP009503.1, read as the reverse complement.
AAGGGCTGTCGGAGAGTTCGGAGCAACCTTGATGGTCGCAGGAAATATCCAGGGAAAGACCAGCACCATGCCTCTTTCCATCTACGGAGCATACCAGTCAGGAAATAATGAACTTGCGAACATGCTTGTGATTATCCTAGTTGCCATATCCCTTATAACGATTGCAGCCACCAGCAAACTGGGAGAACGATGAAAAAAAGGTGAGAGTAGGGATGACTGTTGAAGTTGACATTGAAAAGAAATTCTACAAAAGGAAAAACAGGAAAAAGAAAGGTGAAAACCCCAGCTTTTCAATGCACTGCAGCTTTGATGCCGATTCCGATTTTGTGGTCCTGTTCGGCTGTTCCGGATCAGGAAAAACCACGGCTCTCCGCTGCATTGCAGGGCTTGAAAACCCGGATGCAGGGACTATAAAGATTAACGGTACCGTGTACTTTGATAGCAGGAAAAAAATAAACCTGCCCCCCCAGAAGCGAAAAATCGGGTACATGTTCCAGGAAAATGCCCTCTTCCCGCATATGAACGTGCGCCAGAACATCGAGTTCGGGCTAAAAGGCCTGAGCTCCATGGAAAAAACGGACAGGGTAAACGAGATGCTGGGTCTTGTGGGGATAGAAAAACTTGAGTTTGCATACCCGGACGAACTTTCAGGCGGCCAGAAACAGAAAGTTGCACTTACCCGCGCCCTTGCCCCGGGCCCCAAAGTCCTGCTCCTGGACGAGCCATTTTCAGCCCTAGACACCGTAGTTCGCCTGAAATTGAGAAAAGAACTGCGGACGATCCAGAAAAGGCTCGGGATTCCTGTGATATTCATTACCCATGACCCTGTCGAAGCCTTTACCATGGCAGACCGAATGGCAGTCTTTGACGAGGGCAGGGTGCAGCAGATCGGTTCCCCTGAGAATGTCTTTTACCACCCAAAAACTCGCTATGTGGCTGAACTTGTGGGTTTCCTGAACCTCTTTGATAATGCCGTGATCGGAGGCCATGGCAAAGGAGCCGAATGTACCTTCCTCTGGTCCCTTGGAACGGAAATTACCGCTCCCTACATCGAACGCAAGGCAGGAGACAGGGTCAGCTGGGGCATTCGACCTGAGAATGTCGAGCTTGTGGACAGGAGGAATATGCATATCCTACAGGAAGGGAGGAAAAACCTCTTCGACGGGGTAATAATGAACGTGGTGAACAAAGGCACCAGCCGGATCATGTCCCTGATACTTAAAGAAAGCGAGGACGTCCTGAAGGTAGAGGTCGCAAACCATGTCTTTGAATCATTAAAAATAGGTACCGGAGACGAATGCATGGTCAGGCTCAGAGCCTCGGATATGATCGTCTTCTGACTGCCCGAGTTGCGCCGCCCGAATTGCGCTTTGGGATCGCAGGAAATCGAAGATTTTCTGGGAGTTGCGATGTAATCGCAACAGTACGCGGTCCTTTTCGCTGCGCTCAAGAGGACGAATTTATGGTTTAGAGTAGTGAGCTGCGAGACGGTCGCAGGCTGAATTGGGGTAGCATGATCCTACCCGCCTTTACTTCCGAATTTCAAGCGTCCAGGCTATTTTTAGATTTTCACATCCACATTTTAAGCATACCGTTTTAGGGGTTACATCCTGCTGTCCCTGAAAACAGTCTTATGTGATTTATTATGGGGAAATACAGTGGGGTAAATATAAATATATAAAAAGAGTACACTTACATATGAAGTTATTGGACACAGTTTTTGAAAAAATGAATATCTTTGACACCAGATGTGAATACATATCGGAATGTGCTTTGTATAAAGAGGATTCATTTATGTGTACAAAAGAATTAGATAAGTATTATTGTGGGGCATATAAGCAGTTTTTACAGGAAGACTAAAATATTATACACAGATGCCAAAATATAAAATCCGACACATCAATAGTACAAATTGTTAAGTGAGGCATCATGACAAATTGCGTCCATTCCCTAACAGATTTTCAAAATATTAACAGATTAGAGGATTGAGCAAGGTATCGATTATCAGTAAATAGGGCAATGTATAAGAATGGATTGAAAGGTAACAGGAGATACATTCATGTGCCTGACAGTCTTTCGATCCATTTTTGAGATTATTTTTCTTGATTCATCATCTTTTACAGGATTTTATTCTCGTTTTACGGCTTTAAGGGCAACTGCTCCTTCCAGATTTTCCGTTTCCACATTGAAACCCACATCTTCAAAAAGCTCCTTCCATGCAGCTTCCGAGAGTTGAGGGCCGTGGTGGTGGTGATGTGCCAGCGGCTCAACTGCAGTTAATAACCCGCCTTTTTTCAGCACTCTTTTAATTTCGAAAAGAGCGAATTTAATGTCTTCAAGGTGATGAAGCATCAAAAAACAGGTAACTGCATCCATCGAACCTTCTTCAAAAGACAGGGCATAGGCACTCCCGGTCCTGAACTCAACGTTTTCGATACCAAGGACTTCTGCATTCATCTGTGCCTGCCCTGTGAGGGAGTCGTGAAGATCAAGGCCATAGACCTGGGAATCAGGGTTATTTTTTGCAAGCTCCATTGTAAGGGTTCCAAAACCGCTGCCAATATCAAGGATAGTTCCCCCTTTTATTCCGGGAATCACATCGGTAAGCACCTGTGCCCTCACGCGAGCCATGCGGTCTTCAGGAAACTTCGCATTTTTTGCTTTTTCGGCATCTATTGATGTAAAAGGAAGGATAGCATAAACCTTTGACCCGTTAACTGCCATCAGGCCCCGTACGTAAGCACTGCCTGTATCGGCTACGACCAGCTCCACGACCGAAACTCCGGCATCCTTACAAAAGCGCAAATTCCACGTCTCCTTTTTTTCAGGGAACCGGATATTCAGAGGAGTGTGCACTACAATATAATGTGAATAGTCCTCTTTGAAATATGCTGATACGACTTCAGGCTCATTAAGGCGGATTTCGCTTATGCTTTCCCTGAAAAGGGAGAGAATTTGCAGGGAAGTTTCATCTGCCTCGTTTCTTACGCTTCCAATTTCTCCGAACATACTTCTAAATTTGATTTAAAGAATAAAAGCTCTCTTATGGAAGGAACTTAAGAAAAAAATCTAAAAGAAACTAAAAAAGTCTAAAAGAAACCAAAAAAGTCTAAAAAAAACGTAACTATTCAGCCACTGATAAAAAAGTATGTTTTTTCAGCAAAATGCTGAAATTCTCAGAATAATAGCGGTGCTCCTTTGAGCGCCGCGAGAATACCGTCTATAACAGGTAAATCGTTCTTTTTAATGGTTGAGATATAAGCTCTAATTCTGCAGAAAGCTTCCGCTCCTTGTATAGTTCTGAAAGTTCCTGATATTTTCTGCTGTAATTTCATCATCCTTATGTCTCTTTCTGCTTGGTTATTCTCAAACGGAACTCTCAAGTCATTGAGGAATCTCAGGATCTGTTTTTTGTTTTCTATAAACCTGTCAAGTAGGTTCCTTGCTTTTGTTTTTGGATTTTTACCACGTTTTCCTTGTTTTTCAGGGTTTAGAGAAGGTGGATTTTCTTCAATCCCTTTCATGACTACAGCATCGAACCTTTCTTCTAACACTTTAATTTGCTCAAAGTCCAGATCTTTGACCTGCTCTTTACACTCATCAGTATACTTTTTCATTTCTGTTAACAGTTCATTCATCTCTTTAGCCCATTGCTGTTTATAGTTCTCCTCAATTCCAGTAAGTTCTCTCTGGAGATGAGCATTGCAAAGAGCATGATCACATTCATAACTGTTATAGGGTTTCCATCCGTCATGAACTGCTATTCCTTTAAACTCTGGAAGAATTCCCATGGCATTAATTGCTTCTGATCCTCTTTTTGAGTGAGCAAAATAACAGGTGTATTTGTCATTAGAAGCTACATGAAGCCAATGCCTTTTTCCTTCAATTTTCATCCCAGTTTCATCACAATGGATTACAGGAGAAGTTATTAACCTCTCCTGACTCACATTTTCAAACTCCTCTAAATTCCGGAAGCATTCTTTTTCTGCTCTGATTATCGTAGCAGAACAGATTTTTATCCCCATAACGTCATCAAAAAACTCTAAAATCCTTTTGTAGGGAATAAACTGGTAGTTTTTACAGTAAATTGCTGAAGCTAAAATATTAGGACCATACTGGACGGGATATTTCACAGATTCTGGAAAAGAAGCTTTATTTGATTTTCCACAGTGAGTACAGGTCTTAATCTGACTTCGATGTTCCGTAACAATTAGATTTACAGGAGGAATATCAAAAATTTGTCTTCTCTCATAAGCTTCAACTTCAACATCCTCAAGAGTATGTCCACATTCTTTGCAGCAGGTCAAAGAATGTTCAATTACCTAATCAGGATCATTAACCATATCAAGAGTTGTGCCTGGATGACCTTCTTGACCTCCAGGTTTCTTCCCACTCTTTTTCCGGAGACTCTTGGGATTAGGTTTTTCTTTGACTAAAAAGTCAGTAGAAGGAGGTTTACTGCTGTTTCTGCTATTTTGATTTAAGCGAGATTCTAAAATCCTTACACGTTCTTCTAGTTCAGCAATTCGAATAGCTTGTTCTTCTATGATAGTTTCAAGTCTCTGGATTACAGAAATTACAGCTTCAGGACCAGCTTCATAGATAACGAGGATCTCTTCACGTGTAAGCATAATAACGAAACAAAATAGGATTCAATTTATATGCAATTTTTCCTCGAAAAGAGGAAAAATTGTAGCCTTTCAAAGGCTACCTGAATTGTTACAAAAAAACCAAAAAAAGAATGCAGGTAAAAGGTTGAAAAAAAGGAGAAGAAAAATTAAAAGTACGGATAAAGATTTACCTGCACTCAAATGTTATATGCGGATTCTCCATGCTGTGTCTTATCAAGCCCAATGTTTTCTTCACTCTCAGAAACCTTGAACCCGATGGTCTTCTGGAGGACCAATCCTATTATGAGTGTGCAAGCAACCGCATAAACAATCGTAATAATAACTCCTTCGACCTGGATGAACAACTGGTGCGAATCGCCAAGGAGAAGACTTGTGGCACCCACACTTGCGAACACTCCCGTTAAGATAGCGCCGGTTATTCCACCAACCCCGTGGACTCCAAAAGCATCAAGTGAGTCATCATACCCGAGCTTGCCTTTGAGCATCACAGCCTTATAACATATAACCCCTGCAATTAAACCCATTACTAGAGCTGCCATTGGCGTGACAAAACCAGCAGCGGGAGTGATTACGACGAGTCCCGCAAGGATGCCTGTAGCAAACCCCAGGGCTGTTGGTTTTCCAGTGGACATCCATTCTATCGCCATCCAGGAAAGGCCTGCAGCTGCGGGTGCAATGAATGTTGTAATAAATGCAAGACCTGCAACCTCATTTGCGGCAAGAGCCGATCCGGCATTGAACCCAAACCATCCAAACCAAAGAAGCCCTGTACCAAGAAGGGTGAGGGTAACATTGTGCGGCTTAATCGAATCGATGCCGTACCCCTTCCTCTTTCCGAGGAAGACCAGAATTGCAAGGGAGGAGATACCTGATGTTACATGGACAACCGTGCCGCCCGCAAAGTCAAGGGCTTCTCCAGTAAGAAAGCCGCCGCCCCAGACCCAGTGACAAACAGGCGCGTAGACGATAAGCCCCCAGAGGGCTATGAAAGCGATGTATGAACTGAATTTAGCACGCCCGACAATGGCTCCGGAGATAAGAGCAGGCGTAATTACAGCAAACATCCCCTGAAACACAACAAATGCATATGTGGGAATGGTACCTGATACCGAGTAAAGGTCAATTCCCCGCAGGAATGCGTGTTCAAGGTCGCCTATGAACCAGTTTCCGGTTCCAAAAGCAAGAGAATAACCTATTACCACCCATTCTATGGTCATGACACCCATTGCGGCAAAGGAGTGCATCATGCTACTAAGGACATTCTTACGCCTGACCATCCCACCGTAGAAAAAAGCAAGCCCTGGAAGCATGAATAATATAAGCGCGGATGAAATCAATACCCAAACAAGATCTGCTGCTACAATAGCCATTTTTACCTCACCTCAAATAGCATCAGATCCGGTTTCACCTGTGCTGATCCTGATGACATCTTCAAGTGGGAGAACAAAGATTTTGCCGTCCCCGATATGACCGCTATTGGTCTTTGCCCCTTTCTGGATCGCAGCGATCGTCGGTTCCAAAAAATTATCATTTACTGCGATGTCAAGCCTTATTTTTTCAAGGAGATTTACTTCAAGTTCCAGTGCCCTGTAGACTTCCAGATGCCCCTTTTGCGCACCGTATCCGGAAGCTGCCGATACTGTCAACCGGTTTACTTCGACTTTCTGAAGTTCTCGTTTGACCGACTCAAGCCTTTCCGGTCTTATTATTGCTATTACATATTTCATTGCGACCACCAGTAGGTAACTTATTTCCGAATTACTTCTTAATTAATACATATCTCTTTGCGACCACCAATAGGTAACTTACTTCTGATCTAATATATTTAAACATATCTATATGCCATAATCAAGGCAACCAATATCGATTAGTTTAAATAAAGGAAACTAGGAAAAAGGTAAGAGATTTGAGGCTTCCTAGTTATCATATAAAAGTAGATGGGATGGAATGATGTTAAATACTGGTTCAACAGGCTTTATGCTGCTTGCGACAAGTCTTGTAATGCTTATGACCCCCGGTCTGGCATTCTTTTACGGAGGGCTTGCCTGTAAGAGAAACATTTTAGGAATTATGATGCAGAGTTTTGTATCTCTCGGGTTGACAACTATTTTATGGTTTTTCGTAGGATATTCTCTGTGCTTCAGCGGAGGAGAAGGCGCAATCTTAGGAAACCTGGACAAAATATTTTTGAATGGAATTACCCCGACTGTTATGTTTGGAAACGCTGGATTCCCCGAACTTGTCTTCGTGGCCTATCAGATGATGTTTGCAATCATTACCCCGGCCCTGATTACCGGAGCATTTGCAAATCGGATTACTTTTAAGGCTTACATTATTTTCCTTATCGTCTGGCAGCTCTTTGTTTACTACCCTTTTGTCCATATGATCTGGGGAGGCGGCCTGCTTGCAAATATGGGAGTTATTGATTTTGCAGGCGGCATCGTGGTCCATGCGACAGCCGGATTTGCAGCCCTTGCCTCAGTCTTCTACGTGGGCTCAAGGAAGTATAAAGATTCTAAACCAAACAATATCCCCTTAATGGCTATAGGAACTGCACTTCTCTGGTTTGGTTGGTATGGTTTTAACGCTGGAAGTGAACTCAACGTTGACGGAATTACCGCACTTGCGTTCCTTAACAGCGACATAGCAGCTTCTTTTGCAGCTATTACCTGGATGATAATAGAATGGATCAGGGAAGAAAAACCAAAATTTGTAGGCCTTATGACAGGAGCTGTTGCAGGTCTTGCGACCATTACCCCTGCAGCAGGCCTTGTTTCCTTACATGTGGCTGCATTAATGGGTATCATCGGAGCTATTGTCTGCTACTTTGCGGTACATCTTAAAAACAGGATGAAATGGGACGATGCCCTGGACGTATGGGGAGTTCATGGAATAGGAGGAGTAACAGGAACAATTCTCCTTGGAGTCTTTGCTTCAACCGCCATAAATCCGGCAGGATCTAACGGATTGCTTTACGGTGGCACTGCGTTCTTTATCAAAGAACTCGTGGTTGTTGCAGGTGCTTCAATCTATGCATTTATATTTACCTACATTATGCTGATGCTCATAAATGCAATAACTCCGGTTAAAGTTTCAGATGCAGAAGAGCTTGCAGGCCTGGATATATCTATGCATGGTGAATGTGCCTACGATGCAATTCACTGATAAAATCCCCTTAAAACCTGTTTAAAATATGGATATTTCTCATGGTGAACTACCCCTGCAATAGAGAAGCTTACTGACGAAAAAGCGTCTCTATAGCAGGTTTATTTCAGTAGAATATTCCCCGCGGCTTGCTGCGGGGATTTAATGAAGCTCATAATTTCATACATCAGTTTAAGATTGTTTGCTTAAAATTAATAACTTGAAATAGGAAGAACCGTAATTGACCCTGTTTTTTTGCTATAACTGATCTCTGAATCAACTTTATAAACCGTCTTTATATTGGAGTCTATTAGAATTTCTTCAGGTGTTCCCATTGCAAAAATTTGTCCCGAATTGAGCAAAATGAGTCTATCACAGTATCTGCTTGCCAGATTCAGATCATGCAAAACAATCACAACAGCAAGGACTTTCTCTCTGGAAAGGTTCCGAATAATATCCATTATTTCAAGCTGGTGTTTTACGTCCAGACTACTTGTAGGTTCATCAAGTAGAAGGACCTTGGGTTCCTGAGCCAGAGCCCTTGCCAGGAGGATTTTTTGCCTTTCTCCACCACTCAATTCATTGAAATTTCTCATACTCAGATCGTCTAAATTTAATAAAGAGAATATCTCTGAAACGAGATCAAGATCTTTCTCCCCAATATTCCATCTAATGTATGGTCTTCTTCCAAGCAAAACCACATCAAAGACTTTTATCGGGAAGGAGGAAACCTGAATGTTTTGGGGCACATAACCAATTATCTTACTAATTTCTTTTAGGTTTAGAGTTTGAAGTTCTACACCCTCCAGAAAGATACGCCCTTCAGGCTCCAGGATCAGGTTCATGTATTTAAGAAGCGTGCTTTTCCCACTTCCATTAGGTCCGATGATGCCAACAACTTCTCCTGAGTTAACAGACATATTTATATTCTTCAGAGTTTTCTTCTCCTTATACCCAAAGGAAAGATTTTTCAGCTCCAGCATTGAAGTTCACTCCCAGCATCAAAGATTTCTTTTAAGAAAATTAACAATTACCCTGAAATATTCCTCATTGTAAGGCCTCTTAAAACATTCAAGAGACATCCTTTCTTTGAGCCTTTCGTCTTCATCTTCCGGTACCTTCTGGAAGCTATGGTCAGAACCCGGGATTATAACAAGCTCAACAGAAACACTTCTGCTTCTAAGTTCCCTTTCAATCATATATGCATCCTCAAGAGGGACATTTAGGTCGTATTCTCCGTGGATCACAAGTGCAGGTTTTTCTATATAGCGAAATTGTTTCCGAGGGGCATAATCAGGATCAAAAAATAGTGTGTCAAGTGGTATTGTCCATTTTTTTCCTCTGTATGCCACCACGTATTCCTTATTTCCTGCTTTCATGGCCTCTTTCCTCAACGACAAATTCAAACCGAGGACTAGGCCAAAAAGGTCATTTTCTTCAACCCATTTCAGATGTTCTGAGCTTTTCCGGGCATATTCCACAGGCCTTAGATAATTGAAAGCAATCATCTCACTACAGTCCCTATAAAGTCCTCCGGATAAAATGTAGGCCTTTGGTCGAAGGTCATCTTTTGCAAGCAGGCAGCTTGTATAAACCCCTGCACTCTGACCAAAAACTGCAATTCGATTTTCATTGATGAAATCCTGAACACACAATGCGTCCAGAGCACTTTTTGAATCTTTTACCACGGACAAACTATCACTATTTCCAGATTCACTTTCACCGATCCCCCTTTTATCCCATGAAAATGTTGCAAAGCCTGCCCTGCAAAGGTGCCTGGAAATTTCAAGGAAAAAATTCTTACTGTAAACCTTTCTGCCATCTGGATGTTTGAGAGTATTGCCGTCCTTATCCTGTTCCAGTGTTCCGTGATTCAGCAATACAGCGGGAAAATTTTCCTCCTCGCCTACTCTACTCCCAGGATACCTTAAAATCCCTGTAAGCCTGACATCGCTACAAAAGGAGATCTTTTTTTCCTTCATAGAGACCTGTTTATCCATCATTTCCAGAACTCCTCCTTTTCAGTCATCAGAAGGTATACGAACATGGGAACGCCTACAAAAGAAATCACGACTCCGAGCGGAAAGACTATCGGAGGGATTAGACATCTTCCAGCAATATCAGCAGCAATTACAAGAATCGAACCTGCAATGCAGGTGCCGGGCAAAAGAAACCTGTGGTCTCCTCCAAGAATAAAACGAGTTACATGAGGAGCTACGAGGCCTACAAAACCGATAACTCCTGTAAAGGATATTATTGTGGCCGTAATCAATGATGATAGTATGAGAAGGGTTGTTCTAACCCTTGAAGTGTGGATTCCAAGGCTCTTTGCTGTTTCGTCATCAACAAGCATCATAGTATTGAGGTCCCACGAATACTTCATAAGAGCCGGAAAAGTAAAAAGCATTGTAAACGAGATAATTGCAATCGAATCCCACCCTGAATTTGTGAGAGACCCAAAACTCCAGTGAACCATTGCCATCAGCTTTTCTTCAGATGCAAAGAACTGGAGAACTGCTGCCAGAGCGCTGAACAGATACGAGATTGCAATACCTGCAAGTACCAGGGTTTCAGGCGAAGAACCTCTAAGATTTGCAAGCCCAAAAACTGTGAAAGCACAAATAAGAGCAAAAACAAAAGCATTTGCTACTACAAACAACTGCCCTCCGCCGGCAAGTCCGGTTCCTAAAAATATTGCCAATGACGCCCCAAAAGCTGCTGCAGAGGAGATACCTATCGTAAAAGGGCTCACAAGAGGATTTCTTGTAATGCCCTGCATAACACAGCCTGACACTGCAAGTCCGGCTCCGGCAACAACCCCCAGAATCAAGCGAGGGAGCCGCAGATGCCATACCACTCCATAAGTGAAGTCGCTGACATCCAGGGAAAAAAAACGGGCGATTATTGCAAAAAAGACATCCTTCATACCGAGTTCAGCAGCCCCTACAGTAACTGCAAACGTCAATAAAATTAAAAGAAATGTGAAACTGGCAAGAAGGAACGAAATTTTCCGCTCAATAAATCCCGAATATTCTTCTTTTAGAGACATGGTCAGGTGTTAAAATCTGGGTGTTAAGACGTCGGGTTAGCTTTTTGGAATATTATGAAGGTTTATTTCTGCAGCTTCACTCAGGCTGAGGGTAGAAATAAATCCCCTGATAATTTATTCCCTGATAATCTTCCAGATATTTTTTGGTGATAAGATCCGGGTCATAATCTTCAAATTTTTCCGGGTAGAGGGCTTTTGCAAGGTACATCGGGCCAAACTTTTTTCTGGAACCGGCTGCGACATCCCAGCTGATAACAAATACATCACCATTTATCACAGCATTCGTGCTCGCAAGTTCCGGCCTGCTTGCCACTTCTTGCTGAATCTCCGAAAACTCAGATGTGTTACTTAAATATCCAGAAACTGTACCCTTCAAGATTACATCCGGGTTTCTGAGGGAAATTTCTTCCGGATCAACTTCAAAAGAGTAAGCTGAAATTTCAGGGAAGAGGTCTATTCCTCCGGCAGCTCGGACCATTCCGGGAATTCCACATCCGTTGTCTGCACCGCCGTAGGTCAAATGTGGTTCAAGCCCTTCAAAATAAACTTTCTTTTTATCGTCATCAGGGATGTCTTGTGTCCGCTCTTTTACCGTCGCCCATTCCTCAGTAAAGAAGCGTATGTATGCATCAGCATTTTCGTCCTCATCAAGCATGAACCCAAGGGTTCGGACCTCTCGGCCCCAGTAATCCACCATATAAAAATCCAGTCCGACTACGGCAATCCCAAAAGGCTCCAGTTTCTTCTGAACGTCATCTGGCAAAGGAGGATAACTCGAGAGCATAATGACAACATCCGGCTTGAGTTCTGCAATCTTCTCGTAGTCTGGTTCATCCCAGGTTCCAACAACCGGTACATCTGCAAGTTCAGGGAAAAATCCACTGTCAACTTTTTTCTTTGTTTCTGCATCGATTCCTACTATCCTATCAATTGCACCCAGGGAGCGTAATTCTTCAGCCGGGTTATCCCATAAAACCACAATTCTCTCTACAGGATATGGAACTTCAACGTATCTCCCAGCAGAATCCTGAACCATTACAGTATTTTTTTCCTCACTAATTGAGGACTCTTCGGGAGAACTTTGAGAAATACACCCACTAAAAACTACAGTTAATGCAAGCAGGATTAAAAGAGTCAAACGGAAAGAGAATTTAACATTCATAGCAGCAATCTCCTTTACTTATTAATTAATAGTAATATTATTGAATTTAAAAATATTACTATTTAATACGATTTTTAAAATTCGGATTATTGGTTTAGAATTTTTAGTGAGTTATCACTTATTAACTAAAGTTTGAAATTAGAGAGTTAAAGCTAGAAGATTAAAGTTAGAAGATTAAAGTTAAAAATTGAAGTTAGAAAATTGAGATCAGAAGATTTAGATAGAAGACTCTGGGGAATCCGCTCATGTTCTGGTGCAAAAGGTTAAACGTATACGAAATCATTTTGAGTACCATAAAGAATTAAGAAGTAATATTTAGTAATCTTTTTATCAAAATTTGTAATATTGTTAATAGAAAAGAATTAGAGAAAAATTTGAATTTTCGGAAAGGCGTGAAGAACATGAAAAAATTGACAATTTTATACTCAATAGAAAACTCTCCGGGTGTCGAGACACTGGAAGGTAAAATTGGCCCTTTGATCTCCGGGAACAAAGGTTCAGCACATTATATAATTATGTATCCGTCAGTACTGTGAGCCTCATGCACACCCCACTGAAAGCATAATATATACGGCAAAAGGAGAATGGGTACTATATAGTGAAGGAAAACGTTACCATATGAAGGAAGGCTCTTTATTTTTCATGCCTCCTGACATAGAAACTGGCTATGAAGTGCCATTTGCTAGCCCGGCTACTCTTTTGATAATAAAATTCGAAGGAGAAAAAGATCCTGAAGAATTCCTGAAATACCTTGAAGGTTTGAAAGATAGACTGAGTGAGAGTGAACAAAAAGGTGAAATATTCAAAATATCAGCCCTGCCAATGAATCATCCGGCAAGGTCGTTTTCTGAAAGCTTAAAACAAATATAAAAGTAGTTACTGAGGAGTTTGTCAACCTCTTAAGGCTTATTTTGAGAAGTCTCAAACAACCAGATTATGTGAGCTGGTTATAAGGGCTTACAACAATTGAGAAGGAAAATAGAGAACAGGTGAATAAGCTGGATCCTAACTTCCAGATCAATATTTTTTGATATCCAGCTTCCGGGTTTTTAAGAAGTGAATCCCATAATTAATTATAGAATTATTAGAAGCCTCCATAATTGATTGGAAGAATTTGACTTTATTTTTGAGAAAAAATATGCCTGATAGTGATGAGAATCAGGAAAAAATGTGGGGAAAATGTTCATGATTCTTACAGGTGGTAAAGATGCCGGGAAATCCGAATGAAATAAAGCTGGTAAATAACGCTATGGCAAACGTCACTAGAAGGAAGATAATGAACTTCCTGGATAATGGCGAGAGAAGTACAGAAGAAATCGGAGGAGAGGTCGGGAAGTCCATGCTCGATTTTCATCTCAAGGTTCTGCAACAGGCAAGCCTTATTGAGTTAGGAGAAGGAACTGCAAAGCTAAGTGAATAAGGCAGAAATTTCCTGAAAGGTAAGGAAGACAAAGGTGAGGAGAAAAATGCAGACATTTCTAAGGCAAAGCCAGTGGAGATTGCGGAGGTAAGGCAGCTTTTGCCCTGCATAGCAGACTCCTCGAAGTTCAGGGTGATCGCAAACGTGGCTCCTCCCCTGGGTGGAACCCTGAAGATTCTTGAGCCCCTCTTTCCCAGAGGGAGATATTCGGACAGAATAAATGCTCTAATAATGCAAAAAGGGGAAATTATTACAACTATTTATGGCACTGGAAAAGTTACCATGACTATGATAAAAAACGAGGGAGAAGCCGGAGAAGCGCTTAAAAACCTGAGAAATACTATCAATGAGGCTATTGCAAAAGGTATCGCTCCAGCTCCCAGGGAAAAAGTCAGAGTCGAACCCATGGAGATCTACAAATACCTGCCCCAGACCAACTGCGGGAAGTGCAGCGAACAGAGCTGTTACACCTTTGCCATAAAACTCATGAGTGGGGAAGTCTCCCTGGATAAGTGTACACCCCTCAAAGAACCTGGATATTCAACAAATCAGGAACATCTGCAGGTACTGACTGCGTATATTTGAACCAGCGTTACTTAAAGAAACACAACTTTAACCGGAGGAAGTTTTGAAGACGCTTACTATCGTGCTCACTGACGGCCCTTATATTTCCGAATACGCTGAGATTGCCTGCAAACTCGCTGAGAACGCCCTTGAACGGTATCATGTGAACATATTCCTGTACCTGGACGCAGTGCATATTCCCAAGAAAGGCCAGAACCCATCCTTTTTTATCAACACAGGCGAACTTTTCGCCGGACTTGCAGAGAAAGGGGCTGTAATCAGAGCCTGTGCACGGTGTGCTGCTGCAAGAGGTTACATAGCAGAAGAGGAAACTGCGAACGGAAGTAACTGCGGAGACTACATGCCTGGAATAAAAATTTCCAGTCTCTATGAACTCTCAGAAATGCTGAGTAAAAGTGATAGAGTAATCTCACTTTCGAGATGAGGCTTGAATCTCACTGTCAAGACGAGGCTGGAAGAATAGGGTTTTTATGAGGTTCAGATTCCTATGAAATCAGTATTCTATCTGCTGGACACTGCTCCTTACTATCTGCTGGACACTGCTCCTTACGGCAGTGAAAAAGCCTTCGGAGCACTGAATGCGGCTGCAGTAAGCCTCAACAGGATGCATGTGACCCTTGGCCTTTATGGAGATGGAGTTTATCTTGTGGCTGCCGGTCAGGACAGCAGAAAGCTTGGAGTACCAAACCTTTCAGATATTCTCTATTCATATGGGGAGTTGAGAGTACTTGTGCATGAACCCTCACTGTTTGAGAGGGGCCTTTTTGAGGAAACCCTGATAGAGACCTTGGAACTCGTCGATGAAGAGGACTTTCTCGAAGCGATGGAAAGCTCGGATTGCGTTCTCGTATTTTAAAATGGCAACTATTAAAAATTTCCAGCTCTTGAGTAAGGATTAACAGGAGTAATAATGTGAAACGAGAAGAATATGATATATTCCTGCTGACTAAGCCCCCTTTCAGTCCAAGGTCAGAGTTATGCCTCAAACTGGCTGCCCGCTCCGGAAATGCCAGACTATACCTTGCAGGAGATGGAGTCTATCATCTGCTTTCCGGAATCGAGGAACTGCCGGGATACAAAGTCTATGCCTGTCAGGAAGACCTTGATGCCAGAGCAATCGGGGACAGAGAAAAAGTTACAGTTCCGGAAGCTTTTTACGAAACTTTTACAGAAGACTTAATAGAACACTGCGAACAGGTTTATACATTCTGAAACCAGGGTGTGAAAACCTTAGAACATTTGCAAAATCTGGAAAAAAATTGAATGATGCCTTTCCATTATGACCGAAAAAACCAGGTGGACTGAAATCCTGAAAGATCTGGATGAACTGTGCGAACTGCATGACCGGGCAACGTGTGATTATGAAAAATGCAGGAAATTTAACGGGAACCTGGCCAAACTTCTGGAAAAGCTCGAAGACACGGAAAATTACAAAATGGCTGATAGAGTGATGGACGTGCTCATAAACTGCAGCCCAAAGGTGGCCTCATACTGTGAAAAATCGTCATTTGTAGGAGAGAAGATAAAGGGAATAACAAAAAGGGCGTATGAAGAGGCCCGAAATTAAAAAAAAGTCCGGCAGCTCAGGGCAAACCGGACCGAAAATAACTTTCCAAGCCTCAACAGGTTTTATCTGATTTTACCCGAAATTTTCTTATTTTACCCGAAATTTTCTTAGTTAATCCGAAAAGCTATTTCAAATTATTTTGAAATAGAAACTGTTAAATAGGTTATTTCAAATATATTTGAAATAGATACAATAGACTCCTTTGTAACTTAATAAAAGAGTTACCCTTAATGAAAAAAATGTAATAAATTTCGAATTTGCTTTGAAAAAATAAAGGAGATAGCATATGGAAATGATATTTATTATCGGTCTGCTCATTACAGGAATAATTGTTGGTCTTGCTTCCGGGCTCTTAGGTGTTGGAGGGTGCTTTATCATGGTTCCTGTCCAGTTCTGGGTCCTGACGCAAATGGGAATTGAACCTACTATTGCAATACGTGTTGCTTTTGGTACCAACCTTGCGGTGGTCCTTCCGACAGCAATCAGTGGAGCGTACGGCCACAATAAAAACGGTGCTGTGCTCTGGAAACAAGCTTCCTACCTTGGAGCTTTTGGCTTCTGCGGCGCGATCCTGGGGGCTTACATTGCCAGCAATCTTCCCGGGGATATACTTAAAACAGCATTTGGGCTTGTAATAGTTCTGGGGGCTGTAAGGATGTTGACAGCCAAACCTATGAAGATAGATGAGGAACCGTCCGAATCCCCAATGTTGTATGCAATTGCCGGTATTTTCCTTGGACTTGTATCCGGAATAATAGGCATTGGCGGAGGAGTCGTAATGATCCCTATTATGGTCCTGGGACTGAGATTCCGGATGCATCAGGCTATAGGTACATCCACAGCAGTGATGGCTATTATTGCCATTGGTGGAATCCTTTCATACATGTATAACGGCTGGAATGTTTCGGGATTGCCTGCCTATTCACTGGGCTATGTCAACCTGCTCCAGCTTGCACTCCTGGCGGGTTCCAGTGTACCGATGGCTTTTGTGGGTTCCAAAGTAGCACACATGCTGTCCCATAAAACTCTCATGAATATCTTTATCATAGTGATGCTGTACATGGGATTGAAAATGATTGGAGTTTATAGCTGGTTGGGCTTACCTCTGTGAACTAACCCCACCTGTCAGCCTTCGGCTGTCGTGTTAAACCATAGGTTTAACAGGAGTTTCTAATTTTTGTGTTGTCCGTGAGTCATTTACTAATTATCATAGAATAATAAATATAATATAAATATTTGATTATAGAAATGACATATGATATCGATTAATCACAATTTTGTGTATCCTCTTTAAATTGAGTGAAAAGCTCTTCACTTCAACTCAACGTACTTCTTTCTATCCTGGATTCCCACCCATTCATAACACGAGGTAGCCGGGTTCATCCTCAGATCAAGGTGTACAGCTGTTTTTGTTTTACCAGTATTTCGCCTACTCAAAGCGATTTGCTTGGCTGTTCGAAGCATTCAATAACATCGAGTTTGTCACCGCGCAAGTTCTCTAATCGTTATGTGCAAAATAACACAAAACGAGGATAATATTAACGCTCCTATATAAAATAACATTTTAAATTTTTAAATAATCAACACTCTAATATACGATAAACGTTTCAAATTTCAAGGGATATACAATCAAGTATTGCTGGGCTCGTTATGAACCACCGGGAATCTAGGGGGCAACGTCTGATTATGAAAAATGCAGGAAATTTAACGGGAATCTGGCCAAACTTCTGGAAAAGCTCGAAGACACGGAAAATTACAAAATGGCTGACAGGTTAATGGGTGTCCTCATAAACTGCAGCCCAAAAGAAGCATCTCACTGCGAAAAATCAACACTTGTCGGGGAAATGATTAAAAACATGGCAAAAGAGGCACAAAACGAACCCAAGAAATGAGAGCTGAAAATTGTGCTATTTGAAGTTATCCGGGACTTTAGAGTTCCCGTATAAGCGGCTCATTTCTCTTCCCATGAATTTAACGCGGAATATAGAACATTACAAAAACGCCCACAAGTGAAATCAATGCCCCTATAATTTAATACCTATCAGGTATATTTTTATCGACAAAAAAGCCCCGTATAAGAGAGGAAGTGATAAAAATTCTTCATTAAGTCACGTATATCCTGTGGAAATAAGAAGGTTGGAAAGTAGGTACGACCCCGTACAGAAACAGGATTACTGCTCCGAGAAATGCAAAAACGAGTCCACTACCTTCACACAACCATAACCAGACCAGATATCCACCTTCGATTTCAAAAATACCTGCAAGGATAAACAGAATACAGACCAAGAAGTTATTTCAAATAAATTTGAAATAGGAAATTTTATATAGGTTCTTTCAAATATATTTGAAATAACAGAAACAAATCTGGATAAATACCCCTGGTGGAAAAATGACTCTTGATTATATCACTTATCTCATATCCGTAGGGCTTCAGTCAGTGCAGGAGTATCTGGCACTCCATGTGTTGATGTGCCTTGTGCCTGCCTTTTTCCTGGCTGGTGCGATTGCCTCCCTCTTTTCCAAGGAATCTGTGCTTAAGTTCTTCGGAGCGGACGCCCCCAAATATGTCTCGTACACGGTAGCTGCGGTTTCAGGCTGCCTCCTTGCGGTTTGCAGCTGTACGGTGCTTCCCCTCTTTGCAGGGATATATAAACGGGGGGCAGGCATAGGTCCTGCAACCACCTTTTTATTCTCTGCCCCTGCGATCAATATCCTTGCAATTGTCTATACAGCAAAAATCCTGGGATATGACCTCGGAGCAGCCCGTGCCTTTGCGGCAATTCTTCTTTCCGTACTTGTTGGTTTAGTTATGGCTCTTGCGTATGAAGGAAAAGCAACCGAACGCAAGTCCATAAAGACTTTCGGAGAAGAAGAACATAAACACAGCGTTGAACTCTTTATTGTGCTAATTGCAGTTCTTATAGCCCCCGAGCTGATGTCCTCCTGGGGCTGGAAGTATACAACTCAGTTTCTTGTCTGGATCCCAATGCTGGTAATTACAGCATTCCTATCTTTAAAATGGTTTTCAAAAGAAGAAATAGAAAGCTGGATGGGAGAAACCTGGTTCCTGATAAAACAGATCACCCCTCTGCTCCTGCTGGGAGTTTTCTTTGCCGGGATTGCGGTAGTCGTACTCCCCAAAGAGTTAGTAGCGGCTTTTGTGGGAGGAAATTCTCTTACTTCAAACTTTATTTCCTCAGTAGCCGGAGCCTTCATGTATTTTTCCACTCTCACTGAAGTGCCAATCATCAAAGCTCTCACGCTGCTTGGAATGGGAAAAGGTCCTTCTCTTGCCATGCTCCTTGCAGGTCCAGCACTCAGTCTACCGAATATGATTGTTATCAACAGGATCATGGGGCCAAAAAAAGGCATGACCTACATCTCCCTCGTGGTTTTGATTGCGACCGTTTCAGGGTATATATTCGGAGTTATGTTTGTATAAACGAAAAAAGAGAATATGGATCAAATCAAAATAATGTCATAAATAATTTTCATGAAGCTTATATCTAAATATATCACAATAAATAAAGAAATAATTAAGCAATAGGTGAAATGTATGAAAATAGAAGTACTGGGTTCAGGTTGCGCAAAATGCAATAAGACAAAAGAAATGGCTGAAAAAGCTGTCAAGGAAATGGGTGTTGAAGCCGAAATTGTCAAGGTAGAGGACTTTGACAAAATACTGGGATATGGGGTCATGATCACTCCTGCTCTTGTTATTGACGGAGATGTTAAAGTCGCAGGTAAAGTCCCAAGTGTAGAAGACATCAAAAAGTGGATTGCAAAATAAGGAATGAAAACTACAGGTTTTCAAAATAATCAGGGACAAAATACTAGCAATAGTAACAATCAAAAGCAGAAAAAATGTAAAGAAAGGAGTATAAAAACAATGTCAGAAGAAGTAAAATGTGCATGCGGGACAGCAAACGTAGGGATCTTTGCCTGCAGCGGAGGGTCCAACGTAGGCCAGATCGCAAACAAAGTCGCAATCGAACTTACAAAGCAGGAAGTTGGGAAAATGATGTGCACAGTCGGGATCGGCGGCAGGATTAAAGGCCTTATGAAATCGGCCGAAGGTTCCGAAAGGCTCATAGCCATTGACGGCTGCCCCTTAAACTGCACAAAAGAGACCCTGGAGCTTGCCGGTTTTGTCCCTGACAGGCACATTGTGATCTCCGAGTTAGGGATCAAAAAAAGCAAAGACCTGGACCTCAAGGATGAAGAAGTTAAAGAAGCCCTGGATAAGATAAAGGAGATACTGCAGTCCGATTGATCTTCAATTCGCTCTTTTTTACAAATAACATATTTTTTTAGGGACCTGTTTTGGCAGGGTTTTGGATTTTTTGAACCTCAAACCAGTTTTAGAGGCAATGTATGGTCCAGACTCCTGCAAGCCACAGGCACCCCACAATATTTACCAGGCCTTAAGAAAAGTATTTATACGGCTATAATTCAATGATTGATTATATGATTAATGAAGAAAATGTAAAGGTTTTCAAAGCCCTGAGTGAGGAAACCAGATATAAAATCATAAAAGTCCTGCTTGAAGGGGAAAAATGTGCATGTGAGATTCCTGACCTCATAGGCAAGACCCAGTCCAATACCTCGATGCATCTAGCAAAACTGCAGGACTGGGGTATCATCAAGGTAAGAAAGGACGGAAAGATGAGGCTTTATTCCATAGACAACGAAAAAGTCCGGAAGCTTCTGAAGTTACTTGAAGAATAAGTTCTATCTCAATCCTTTAGTACTTTTTGAGACTTTTTATTATTTTCTGATCTTAAGATATTCTATCTAAATCGTGCAAAACAGAAAAATTTCAATTATATTTCAACGAATCCTCTATTTAGGAGAAAAGAAAACATCTTAATAGATACGTCAATGGTAAAAACAGTAGTTAATGGTAATATTCTAATCCCCTTGTAATAGATACGTCAATGGTAAAAACGGTAGTTAATGGTAATATTCTAATCCCCTTACCAAAAATTCGGGTTGAAAATCGATACTATCCTATGTTTTCCATATGTTCTCCTACTCATTTTAATGATTATGGCAGTAAATTACATGTGAACTCTTTACACTCACTTTATTCTATCAAGTTACAGCATTATAGTTCGCAATGTTACATACTGATTTATCCTACTTGTAAGAAGCCTTTTCATGATCAGATTATTGGTGTTTCTGGTTCTGCAAATTACATTTCTGAATAGGTTCTGCAAATTACATTTCTGAATAGGTTCTGCAAATTACATTTCTGAATAGGTTCTGCAAATTACATTTCTGAATAGGTTCTGCAAATTACATTTCTGAATAGGTTCTGCAAATTACATTTCTGAATATTATGAGAAACAAATGAATGTTAGATATGATGGACAATGCAGTCTACACAATTCTCAACAAATTGGAGAAATATACACCGAAGGCTTGACTGCATTCTGTGGAAGAGCTCCTTGTGCAACTTCACCGTGGTTATATGAACAAAAACGTGGCTTCGAATTTACAGCAAATTCGTGACACTGTCGCATATATTCAAGAGATACAAGAATTTGACTCTAATCTGGAACTTTAAGAAGCGTTTTACAAAGTGATTTGTTACGTAGAAGAGATTTTTAAGAAGAATGTAAGCTTCTTGAAAAAAGGTTTTACACCTGAGACGGATAATACAATAGAACAGATATTTTCTTTGATATGTGATATAGCAGACAAAGCAAGATCAATTAAAACAGATAGTGGTCTAACTAATTTTTGTTATAAATTATATATTTATTTAAATCAGTGATGTTTTAGTACTGGTAAATGGAAAGGATTCTCACCCTTAATGAGGGCAAGATTCCAATATGGTTCTGAGTGAAGGAAAGGAAAAACGGAAACTTATAACCGAAACTTGAAATCTTATAGCGGTAGCTAATGAAAATTTCCACAAAAACCAGATATTTATTAAAAATATTGAACAAGTTCTTGTCTGAATATATCAACTTTTCCAAAATGGGTAGATTGGTTTATTCAAGTTATGATAAAATTTTATGATTTTTTTAAATCAAGTTATGATGAAATTTTATGATTTTTTTAAATCAAGTTATGATAAAATTTTATGATTTTTTTAAATCAAGTTATGATGAAATTTTATGATTTTTTTAAATCAAGTTATGATGAAATTTTATGATTTTTTTAAATCAAGTTATGATGAAATTTTATGATTTTTTTAAATCAAGTTATGATAAAATTTTATGATTTTTTTGAAATTGGAGAAGAACCAGAAAAAATTAAAAAAACTCCAGTTCTTCCATGTTTAATTTATTGAGATGGTATCGAAAAGATGTTTCGAACGCAACATCCTGATATCGCGCTGTGACTGAATGAACAGAATTCCTGTTGACTGACATATTAGTAGTGGTACGAAAAATGTCTTTACTTGTAAGATAACCATTGATCTTAATAGTAACATGGTCAGAAAGAGGTTGTAATACCGTATCAATATATTTCTATGACTTTAATTCTATTTAAAGTTTGAATCTAAACTTATTTGGCAAAATAGGTATGGGGGGAGGCATTTTCATCCTATATATAGGTTTTGAATAACCTCATTTATACTAAATGAAAATTAGCAAAGTACTGAAATTAATGAATTAAAGAACAGCTTAAAGAAGTATGACTGCTGAGACTAAAGAAATGTCGATTGATCAACCATCGAAATTGTTGATTATTTAGAAAGAATTATATCAGAGCAACAAGTTGAAATGTTCAATTAAAAATTAATCAAGAAAATTAGAGCCCAAAAAGGAATTCGAGCTAAAAAATGTCTGAAGTTATAAGCAAATCACTTACAAATGTAGCTCAAAGTGCTATTATTATATTTATTGGAATGATTATTAATTTGGCTTTAGGATTTTTAGGTAGAATTATTTTTATAAGGTTCACAACCCAGAGTGAATATGGAATTTACTCTCTGGCTTTTACACTAATGAGTGTATTTGTTACAATATCTACACTTGGTTTATATGATGGGACTACAAGGTACATTGCAAAGTTCAGAGCAAAAGACCAATCAGAATATGTGCAGGATACAGTTGTTTCATCAATAGTAATTGCGTTAATTTCCAGTATTTTAATTTCTGTTATTGCATATCTGGGATCTGATTATATATCTGTGAATATTTATAATTCCCCAGAACTCTCCCCAGTTTTTAAAATGTTATTAATTGCGGTTCCCCTGTCAGTTTTGATCAGCATATTTATCTCAATTTTCAGGGGCTTTGGTGAGTCTAAAATAAAAATTTGTTTAAACGAAATCTTAAGACCGGTTACTTATCTCTTATTTCTGGCCTCTGTAGTTTTTTTACGATTACCGTTTCATAATATGGTTTTTGTCTATGTCATATCAATTCTAATTACATTTCTGGCGTTTATAATTTATTTTATCAAAAAACCCCCGTTCAAACTAAAGTGGAACAAGCTACGTATAAACCACGTTACAAAAGAATTATTAATATATTCCATGCCACTTCTCGCGGTAAGCATACTGCTTACAATAATGTCATGGACTGACACTTTGATGCTCGGTTACTTTAAAACACCAGAAGTAGTTGGCATGTATAGTGCTGCATACACGATAGCCAGTCTGCTTTCAGTTGTTATTAATTCTGTAGGCTTTCTTTACGTTCCAATTATTTCACAACTTTATAGTAAAAATCAAATTGAGGAACTCGGGGTCATTAATGCAACGTCAACTAAATGGTCTTTTATGTTTACTTTGCCGATGTTTTTTTTGTTTTTTTTATATCCAGATTTTATCTTAGATTTATTTTATGATTCTCGGTATATTGAGGCCAGTACCGTCTTCCAGGTTTTAGTCCTGGGATTTATAACAAACGCTTATTTTGGTCTTAACTATCATACGTTAATGTCTATAGGGAAATCCTACTTCTTAATGAACTGTACTTTAATGAGTGCCATCTTGAATATACTGCTGAATCTAATTTTGATTCCCTCTTTTGGAATGGTTGGAGCAGCAATTGCATCGGCTTTGTCTTTTGCAGTAGTCGAAATATACATGACTGTAAAACTATATCATTTTTTGAATATACATCCCTTTACAAATATTTATTTGAGGTTTACTATATTGTCAGTACTACTCGCAGTTATTTTTTATTTTGTGAAGAGCCTGTTTATTACAACATTCTGGGCAGTGGCAATATCGTATTCAATTTTTTTGCTAATTTATGTTATTTCCATATTATATACAAAATCACTGGATAGAGATGATATCAAGATATTGGTTGAAATTGGGAAAAAAAGTGGAATTAATATTCCATATAAAAAATTTTTAAAATTGATAGGTACTAAAAAAGTTAACTAAGCCTGAAGGTCTCTATTAGATAGATTTTAAGGAATGTTTCAATAATATATAGCCTTAAATAATCAAATATTTAATTAGTTTTGCCTTCATTTTTCTACCAGGTGGGATATGAACTTAATGGAAAAAATAATCAACTACGATGCTAAAAAATTTTTGATCTTTTTATTCTCTATACATTGTGCACTTGTAGGTTCAATATTGCTTGACTTCCTAAATTTCCCCGTTCCAATCTTACGGCAAGTAATCGGGTTTGTATATCTTACTTTTGTACCTGGAATCGTTCTGCATAGAGCTCTTAAATTAAGAAAACTGACTTTCCTTGAATCATTTATTTGTATCGTGGGACTGAGCATGCTGTTTATCATGTTTTCAGGCTTTTTTATAAACAGCCTTGGCTATTTTTTCACGGATGCTCTTATCTCAACTATTCCTTTAACTTTAATAATAGGTACGATTTTATTATTTTTATCCCTCATATGCTATATGAGAGATAAAAATGAATCTAATGAAGTATACTCCAGCACTACAAAAACTTCATTATCCCTACCTTTATTATTTTTATGCACAATTCCATTTTTAAGTATAATTGGGAGCTATCTCATTAACTTTTATCACACAAATATACTTGCAATAATATCTATAATTTTTATAATTATAGTATTAATTATAGTTACATTTACCGATTTGCTGCCAAAAAATTTATATCCCTTTTCAATATTTATAATCTCAATTTCCATCTTATACCATAATTCATTAGCATCAACTTTTTTAGATGGCTGGGATATTCACTTTGAGTACTATTTTGCGAACCTTGTTTTGGGAAATTCTTTATGGGACTCTACAATTCCCTTAAATGTCAATGCAATGCTAAGCATTGTAATGCTTGCTCCCATCTATTCAGAGATATGCAATTTAGAACTTACATATGTGTTTAAAATAGTATATCCCTTTATCTTTTCGATGGTACCTATTGGAATCTACCATATATACCAAAAACAGATACTAAATGAAAAAATTGCTTTTATATCAGTATTTTATTTCATGTCGATATATACATTTTTTACAGAAATGCTAGCATTAGCAAGACAACAAATTGCAGAATTCTTTTTTGTTCTTATCTTCTTAATTATGTTAAGTAACCTAGATTTATTTAAGAAACGACTTTTGATGGTTTTATTTGTACTGGGTTTGGTTACTTCTCATTACGGATTATCCTACTTGATACTCTTGTTTATGCCAGTAGGATATTTATTTATGACTTATGTTTTAAAACATAAAAGTGACACATACACAATTAATTTTATGCTTTTATTCTCTATTATTGTTTTCATATGGTATACCAATTTCACACAAGGATCTGTATTGGAAACAATAGTTAGTATATTCGGCCACATTCATGAAAGTATAATGGATGATTTATTTTCAACAAGGTCAGTTGAACTGGCTACCAGTACATCTCCTTTTTTGAGTGGGCAAATATTAAGAATGCTATATCTATTATCACAATTTTTCATAGCTATAGGATTCATAACTGTATATCTTAAACCAGAAGATTTTAAAATATCTAATGAATATTTTGGTTTTTCATTTGTATTTTTATCTGTACTGATCACATCATTTTTCACTTCTTCTACAGGTATGAATATCCACAGGTTGTATCACATAACATCCATCTTTTTATCAATGTTCTGTGTTGTTGGTGGATTTACTTTTTTTCAGTCGATATCTAAGATTCTCCATACGCATCCAATATCTTATAAAAAGTCATTAAAAATTTTATCTGTCTTTTTTGCAGTATTTATGATTTTTAATGTCGGTATTGGTCAGCAAATAATACATGATAACCCTACTTCCGTATCTATTAATAGGGAATGGGCAAAAAACTCAGATAACCTCGAACATAAATATGTCTTCTACAAAATGCATTTTCCATCCCAGGATGTTACTGGTACTAAATGGTTATCTAAAAACAGAAATTCAACGACAAAAATATATGCTGATCTGTCATCCACAGCACTCCTATTCTTCAGCTATGGCATGATCCCCGGCGAACCCATATTAACCGATCATAGCAGGATAGAGCCAGGTTCTTATGTCTATTTAAGGTACCCAAACGTTAATTATGGGATTATGTATGGACCGAAACAAGGCATGAAATGGAATATTACTGACATCCCATTATCTGATCAAAATAATCTGATTTATTCAAACTATGATAATTCCATATATAAACTTTAAAATTCTCATCTTTCAATTTTTAAGGCTCAGCGTCCTGCCCTTCAGATACATAAGCTCTTCATGATAAATTATGTACTTGCAAGCCAGGGATTGATATACTGCAGCTACCTGTAACTGGAAATGTTCGTAAAAGAGCGGCAAAACACCCTATATAAAATAAGCACATTAGATTCAAGGTAGAATCCCTAAACCGCAATCATCTGACTTCACAGATTTGCGGAGTTTGACAAAATTAGGGTTAAAAATAGGATTAGAACTCAGGCTTAGCAGAGTAATACATAAAAAATTAAGAATTATATGTGATGAATTAAGAATCATATGTGATAAATTAAAAATTAATATGTAGCGAATTAAGAATTACATGTGGTCAGCTTTTTATATACTTTTACTTGTTTTTCTACGAGCTTTTTCCAGTCATATCTGTCTTCAACCAGTATTCTTCCATTGATACCGATTCGCTCAGAAAATTCTTTATCTTCTAATAATGAAACAATTAAATCTGCAAATGTATCCCATTGGTCTGCGATTAAAATATTTTTGTTGTTGCTAATTTCTAAGCCTTCTGCACCAATTGTTGTGGAAACCACCGGTTTGCTCATTGCCATGTATTCAAGTATCTTCAGACGGGTACCCGAACCGCTGGTTAACGGGGCAATGCAGACATCTGCGTTAAAGATATAAGGTCTTACATCTTCTACAAACCCTATAATTTCCACAGTATTGTCTGTCTTTGAATACTCATTGAGCCAGGCAGGGCAGCTTTTACCTATAATGTAAAATTTTATATTCGGGAATTTCTTTTTTATTGCGGGATGAACATTTTCTAAATAGTTTTTAATTCCGAAGTCATTAGGTTTATACGATAAACTCCCCATAAATAAGATATTTGGATGGGATAATTGAACACTGGTTGCAAACTCTTCCGTATTATAGAAATTGCAATCCACCCCATTCGGGATTACATCTATTTTATCTTCCGGGATTCTGCAGGATACGTATATTTCTTTATCTGTTTCCGAAACTACAAATATGTGATCAAATTGGTCTATAATCTTTAATTCATGATCCTTAAATCCTTTAACAACACGCTTGTGTGCAAACCTAACCCAGGAACTTTTTTGGTGATTAATTTGCCTTATAAAATTTAAGTGATCAACATTATGAAGAGTAATAACCTTACACCCTTTAAAGTGGGAGTTTGATGCAGCCTGTACTACAGGTGCAGCCTCAATAGTGTGCTGTGCGTGAATAATATCGAATTGACTTTTTTTTAGTACAGATTCGATACTCCTTATATTTGCTGGTGAATTATATCTATAAATAGGAGGATACATACTGTTTAAAAAAACGGCTTTCGTTTTTTTGAGTATAGATAAATCCGGGACCTCTCTGGTGTATATTTTTGCGTTCAATTCTTTTTCAAGCTGATTCAAGTTGTATGTTGAATTCTCAAGCTTATTATCAACAGAATAATTACAAACCATATGTGAATCTATCTTTTTTTCAGATAGATTTTTTATTATATTATAATCTCTGACAGGAGCTCCACTTACAGGATAAGGAATATAGGGCATTACATGTAAAACTCTCACAGGCTTCAAACTCCAACTTTTTTATATATTCTCAGAATTTCTTCCGCAATCGTATCCCACTTAAAATTCATGGCGTATTTTTTTATCTGTTCATTGTTCCATTCTTTATCTAAAGCGACAAGCACTTTTTCTGCCAGTTCCTTTGATTTTGTCGGCTCAACCAGATAACCATAACTCTCAGAAATCAAAACCTCTTCGCTTCCACCATTATATGTTGCAACAACAGGTTTACCACAGCTCATTGCCTCTATCTGAACTATTCCAAAGCTTTCGTGCAAACTCGGCAAAACAAAGACGTCACAGGCACTCATCCATAATGGAATTTCAGTATATGGTCTGCTCCCGGTAAGCTTTACGTAATCCTCGAGACCTGAGGAGCTAATTTGCTTTTTTAACTTCTTCTCCAGTTTCCCCCCACCAACTATGAAACAGATTACATCTTTTCTTTGCATTATGATTTCATTCATAGCTTCAATAAGATACTTATGTCCTTTTACCTCTCCATATAAACTTCCAACATTCAATATTATTTTCTTATCCAAAGGCAGCCCAAGCTTTTTTCGGCAGCTTTGCTGGTCTAAATCTGGAAAGGATTTAGGACTATAGCCATTTGGGATGTAGTATACCTTATCCAGAGGCACTCCAACGCTTTTAAACAGTGATATATCACCCTTCCTAACACGAATTATTGCATCACACAAATTCCATGGTCTTATAAATTGAGGCTCTTTCCTTTTTACAGCATTATTAAACGTTCTGGAAGTATGTTCCGTAATAACTACAGGAACTTTGTACATTTCCTTTAACTTGACAGCGACTGCTCCGGCTCTCCATGTAAAGTGAGCATGAATTAAATCAAATTGCAAATTTTCATCTTCAATTAATTTTTTTACAGCCTTTTCTTCGAAATAGATCCAAAAATCTCTTCCGTATTTAAAAAATAATGGACAGTTCATATATTTTGGAAAATATACGTGTACATTATCAAATGTATAGTTTTCATGACGCGTCTTTCTTAAAAGTTCCATCCCATGAGCAACCGGAGACACTACATATATATTATCGAAGTGTTCTTTAAGAAACATGACCTGCTCTTTTACAAAAATCTCTCTTACATACTTATTGTCAGCGTTTGGAAAATCATTGGATATTACGAGCAAATTTTTTGACGCCATAATTATAACTCACTTAATATAAATTTATATTTCCCGGCTTTTGTTCTTTCTATCTCATCCACATAGATGAATTCTATTTCCCATTGCTCAGACTTACTTTTAATTATCTTTCTAATAATATCCAGTTGATTTTCATCAAAATTTTCTTCCAATACCATTTTTATAGTAATCGTGTTTAATTTTTTCTGTATAATCTGAAATTCTTTTACCCCACTAATTTCCCAGAATATACGTGAAAAAAAACCGCCATAAACAAACTTTCCTTCCGGAGTTTGCAAAATTTCCTGTTGTCTTCCGAGAACTTCCTTTAACAATCTGGAGCCACGTCCACACCCGCAAACATCACTTACAATATGCCCCATATCACCAGTCTCATACCTGATGAATGGCATAGCATAGTTATGAAGGCTTGTTGCAATAATCCTTCCAGTTCCGTTTTCCAGTTGAGAACCGTTCTCATCCACAACTTCCAGGATACTCCGCTCTGTGTCAATATGGAGGCCATTGTGTTCCTTACACTCATAAGCTCCCAGGCCTCCATCATTCAGCCCGTAGCCATCGAATACTTCACATCCAAATGCATTTTCAATGTTTTTCCGCATGTGAGGAATTAATTTTTCTGCAGCTGTGAAAACTGCTTGAGGAGTAATAACATCAATTTTGTTTTCACTAAGGAATTCTGAGAAAAAATTTAACGAAGAAGCATAACCTCTTATGAATTGAGGTTTGAATGAGTTAATTGTCTTTGCATATTGCTGCATATCTTCGGTACTCATATCGTAAGAGGACAGTTTCCTAAGATTTCTTACAATTTCATGAGCTTTCTGGACAACAAAAGATCCGGAACCTATGTCCAGAGAGGAACCTGCCAAGAACACCATCTTATCCCCCAATTCGTATCCTGCGTACCCCCACCCACGATATAGTGAGGCTCCGTTGAAAAACCTATCATATTTTGATAATCTGAACTGCAGGGGATTACCTGTGGACCCACCTGTTGAATTTAGATAGTATTTGATTGAACTAAGGTTAACTGGTTTAAAATCCTCAAAATTTTGCTTGATGGTATCTTTAGTAAGGATAGGAAGTTTTTCGAGGTCTTCAATCTTTCTGATGTCACTGGGTTCCAGTTTCAATTTATTAAACAGTTTGTGATAGTAGGGCACATTTTTATATGCAAAAACAATCACATGCTTCAGTTGTTTTTCCTGATCTTTTTTTTGTTCAGGGTAAGATTTCCACTGAGAGTCGACCAATTTTTTATATAATGGATAGAATCCCCGCTCTCCTAATTGATGGGCAGTTATAAACAAAGGTTTTTGAAACATATTATTTCCCCTAAAACTGCATATCTTGAGGATTCAACTACACGCCACCGTATTTTTCTATAATATCTGCCATAAATTTGGTCACGTCAATTTTTTCAGCAAGCAATGTTTCTCTTTTTTGTTTGCCTTCTCTTTTTAGATTAGGATTATTCAGTAATTCCAGCGCTTTGACTAAAGAATCCTTACCCATCGAATTTTCATTATAAAAGTTATACACCAATCCATATCTTTTTTCTTCTTCGTCTGTGTACCCCCTCCCTGCATAATCACAGAAAATCGCATGTGTTCCGAGGACTGCACATTCTGAAGCCATTGTTGCACTATCCCCGTAAAGTAACGTTGCATAATATAGCAGGTCATGCATCTTTTCCGGTGGAAGGTTAATCCGGTACATCTCAAACTCCTTTTCAAGAGGTTTTTCCGAAGTTATAAGAATACGCCCATATTTCTTTAATTCTCTTACAGCATTTCTTTTATCCTCTAGAGTTAAACCAGCATGCCCGACATCATGAATTGCTCCCCATGATACAAATCTTAGTATTATGAAAGTGTCATTTTCCTTTATTCCAAGATCGTTCAGAACTCTGGCGTCAGGTGTAAAATAGTGAGGATGAAGATATGCAAGTTCATGATTTCCTTCATATCGTATCTGTTTATTGCCAAGGCTAATCCTGTAACTTGCTGGCGTACAGATGACAGTCGCAAAGGGGTCCATTAAAAGATGTTCAATCTTTGAGTGTTCGGTGTCGTCAAATACAATAGAAGTTTTACCTATTAATTTTCCAAGGTGTGAAACATGCACGTTTCCCACGCCGCCAACTAGAATATCAGGTTTAAATACTCTGGCAATCTTGTACAACATATATTCTATTTTTATCAATTCCATTGCTTTTGAAAAAGAAGTAAATTTCGCACTTCCTACGACCTCGTATTCAAACCCGTAGGCATCAAGCAAATTCAATGAAACTTCCTTTTCAACGGCTGTAATTTTACATTTGTGACCTTTTTTTTCAAGGTCCCAGAGTAAGTTCTTGAATAAATGAACTTGAGCAGGATGGCATATATTGAAAAGTATTCTCATTTCCTCACCATTCTCAAAATTATTTTACCCTGAACTAAATACATGATTCTGTGGTTTGACCTGCCTTTTTACAATAAAGACTAAAGAGCAGGGTAATTTTGTTATTCTCGATATTAAAATATGAATTTTTGTCGAAAGGCCATTGAATACAAAAGAATGAAATAATTTTATATTAATATGCCTATCGTAAAAGTAAATCTCTTCAATTGTACAATCCAGGCTCTCAAAAAATGATTTCAACTCTTCTATTTTATGGTTTCTCCAGCGCGTCTTCCTAATGTCCCCTGTTAAATTGGAACTATGAACAAATATCAATTTACCCCCTTTATCAAGCAATAATAGATATTTTTCCATAAGTTCTCTGTTCTGGTTAATACCAAATAATGCAAATCCAGAAAGAAACACAATCTCAAATTTATCAGTGAAATACTTTTCTGGATACCTGCCATCAGCAACCAGAAACTCTACATTTGAGTTGAGCTCCTTCTTTTTCTCATTCGCTTTTTTAATTAAATCTTCATTATAATCAAAAGCAGTTACTTCTGCTCCGTAACTTTCAAACAGAAACGAATAATGTCCATTTCCGCAACCAACGTCAAGAACCTTTATATTTTTATTTTCCGAAAATTTCAAAACCTGTTTTATAAAATATTTGTCTTCTTGATAATATTTGAAACCCTTTTTTAAGATCAGTTTATGGATAAGTTTGTCAATGAATTTCACGTTCTCACAGCCATCAAAAGTATTTTTCCTGAATTTAATACAAAATCCTCTAGCCAGAAAAAGCTCAAGTTGATAACATTTGACTTCCAGCGATCCGGATGTATTAAAATATACAAATTATTTAATTTTCTTTTATGACATAATGGAACGAATGGAATTAAGATAGACATCGGAAAGGCCAAGTTCCTTAAGACGGACTTTTGATAATGCCAGGAATCCCACAGGGCATCCTTCTATCTTTTAATTATTGACCATAAAAGCGTTTTTGAGACCTCTGTGACGTCTGCCAGTCCCTACCATCTCAGGTCAAAGTTCCCTTCTCAGATAGGTATGATCATTTTCGGGATTAGTTATGGATCTCTACAGACATCCATCCATCGTAACCAGGATATCGGCATCTTTTGCAGCTTCAATACCTTTTTTTAAAGAGAAATTTTTATTCATGTACGTAAAATCCCGAATTCCCTCGGCTCCTGCAAATTCGACCAACTCTACACACTGATCTGAAATGCCATTATTTACAACAATTACCCGGTCTGTGTAACGCCTTGTGATCAGCACGACTGTCCCTATCTCCATCTCCTGATAAAAGCAGGAAGGATAACTGCAATCTTCGGAAAACTCTCCTCATACGTGTCCATTCATCACAACCGGGTACATGTTTTACTTGAGTCTGCCTGAACTTGAGTTTTCCTAAACTGAAGAATTTAACCCAAACAAATAAATTCGGAACTACTATATGTAAATTCTACTACACTCACTAATAATCATTTTATAATGAAATACTTACTAGAAAAATAGTGAGATATATAACTTCGTCTCAACATTTCCTAGTTTATCAGGTTGATTTGCGAATTGAACCTATAAATATAAATACCTTTGGATATTGTTCGGTTTCATAAAGAAAAAGTGACTATTGTACTGAAATTTATTAAATTAATACTTGTAATTTATAGAATGGAATGATTAAATAAAGAAATACCTATATAAATATACTAACAATCTTGCTACAATAATCAATAAACTGTTCCTAAATTTTCTTCGTTTAATGAATAGAC
Organism: Methanosarcina sp. WWM596; assembly: GCF_000969965.1. Taxonomy (GTDB): domain Archaea; phylum Halobacteriota; class Methanosarcinia; order Methanosarcinales; family Methanosarcinaceae; genus Methanosarcina. The sequence continues at coordinate 921,370 of NZ_CP009503.1, read as the reverse complement.
CACAGAAGCTAAAAATTAAAAGTAATAATTTTAGAAACAATACTTCTCACGATCTTATGATCTGTAGAGAACAAAGAGTATTTGGTTCTCAGTCTGTAAATTAGTTTGTGGGGCTCGAAGAAGTATATCTGAATGTCGGTATTGATAACAAAGAATATTCATTAAGCCTGTATACTGACCGAAAACGGGGAGTAAATAGGGAATTTTATTCGAATTAAGAATTCAAAAAACAGCATTGAGAAGTTCAGAGGAAGCGTGGAAGTTAGAGTTATTCGATTTGGAAAACCCCAAAGATTTGTTATGGAGATAACATGAGAATGGAATTGAAAGAATACTGTAAGTTCCATTTCAAACTGAAACCAAAAGTTGCTGATTTGAAGAAGCGTTTAGCGCTTAACATGCATCCTATTTTCCTGGATATGACCAGATATTAAGGTTTAAGAAGTCGAGAACTTCAGCTTGATTCATCCAGTTCTTGCTTCCTTAATACTGAAATTCTCAGTGAGCTTATAGCCCACCAATCCAATCAGTAAACTATTGATGTTGAGGCCTTTACTTATATACTTGCTAAAAATGTCGTAAAAATTGAGCTTTTCAAAAAAGTATTGAACAGCCATTGTTGTTCCAATAGGAAGACATATATTCTTGTTAGGAATTGTAGGAAATGCTCTTGGTTCTATGTTTTTATTCATTGGATCAAATAAGACAAAACAAAGAGCACTTATTTTTATTTATCTACCAAAATGAAGTTAAAAATAGTGGTAACTGTCAAAGTTAGGATAAATAGATAAGCTAAAGGATAAATAGATAAGCTAAAGATATATAACCAAACGAAGAATTCATATTCAAGAAAAGTGCCTTAAAAATTCCGTAGCTGGATGGTTTTCTTTCCATCCACTACGTTATACTATTTATCCATCCCTGATATAGTCCAGGAAGTTTACATCCTTCGTTCTAAGATTAGCTTCGGCATCTGGCTTTCATTTCCGCAGTCACTGCTATAGAATGCAATATAGTTATTGCTCTCTGTGCGGGCTTTTATCAGAAATCCCGTGTTTTCATACTTTCCACTGGTGTACTCTTTTACGAGATCGGTTACATCCAGCTTGTAATACCTGTTGTCAGGAATATCACTTCCTTCAAGAGTCAGTATGGCATAAGGAGCACTTCCCTGCAGGACGCTGTTTTTATCGTACCAGTCTCCTCCTGAAGTACTCCATTCGATATCTTTGTCCTTTTTATTCCAGCTCACATAGTTGGGGTTCCAGGTAGAAGCAGGTCTGTAAACTTCAATTACGGTATCTTCAGGTCTTGAACTTCCTTCTGGATAATACCAGCACAGGTAAAGGGTTGCATTAATAATATCTGAGTTGGTATAGTCTCTCAGGTTAAACAGCATTACATCTCTGTATCTGCCAACACTCATTCCTCCTACATCAATAAAGGGTTTATCCTGGAAAACAGTCTCAGGAGAAGCTTCACGCAGGCGGTTGTCGTTTGTGCCAGTAATAGTCTCATATACAGTTTTCTTTGTCACTTTAAGCTTTGGTATCTGGCTTTCGTTTCCGCAGTCGCTACTGTAAAAAGCTACATAATTTCCGCTTTCTGTACGGGCTTTAATCAGAAAACCGGTGTTTTCGTACTTCCCGCTTACATACTCTTTTACAAGGTCAGTTACATCAAGTTCATGGTAGCTGTTGTCAGGAAGGTTACTTCCTTTAAGGGTTATTGTTGCGTAAGGGATGCTGCCCTGAGCTACATTATTCTTACCAAACCATTCTCCACCTGCAATGCCCCAAGGCTTGTTAAGGTCACAGTTGTTCCAGGTAACATAACTAGGGTTCCAGGATTTCGGCCGGTAGATTTCAACAATGGTATCCTCTGGTCTTTCAATTCCGGCAGGGTAGTACCAGAAGAGGGAAAGGGTAGCCTTTTCGATCATATCCGAATCATCATATTCACTTAAGTCAAATAAGAGCAGGTTTCTATAAGCACCAACTCCGTCCATTCCTCCAAGGTCTATATAAGGCACGTCCTTAAAGACCGTACCAGGAGAATCTTCACGGAGACGGGAATCCTGTATTAAAGGAAGAAAGTCAGAGATATTTCCCTTTATTACCGCATCGTTTATCGGAGCATGGTTAACCGGGGCTTCAGCCGGGTCAAAGTTATTCTCACATATAGTATTTTTCCCTACAGTACGTATACTTTTGCTACCACCACTGATAATGTTATCATGGATATAGTTCCAATCGGCATTGCTACCAGTCTCACGGATTCCCAGATACATAGTACCTTTTTCATCGTAAATAAAGTTATTTTCAACGTTAGCTCTCCATGTGTCAACCAGATATATTCCATTATGGTATTCAGACACTAAATTCACGTTCTTGATAGTATTGTTTTTTATTTCCAGATTCATTTTGTTATTGGCATTTGAACGTTTCAGATACATCCCGTTTTTCTGGGCATTACTGATTATGTTATTTGAAATAGTAACATTCATAGAATCCGTTGTGGTCGGCTGCATTGCAAGAAGTATCCCATTCACTGATAAACTATTGAATGTATTTTTTTCTATAACCACATTGCGATAGTCTTCATTATAAAGATTCACACCATACACGCTATTTTCATTTACGTTCGAGATGATCTGGAGTGTATCCCCAACTCCATTTCCAGCAGTCTGGTACAAAGTGCCGCCTTCAACGCGATTGTCTTTTATGATATGTTGACCATCATCAACACTTCCACGTCTCTTTACTCCGCCGCCTCCGTATACATAATTATCCGAGAACACCGATTTAAGTGTCCCGTCGTAAAATGCATAAAAACCTGGCTTCGGATAGATGGTATTTTCAGTCACAGTATAATCAATTGTCATTGGATGCGCATCAATGACATTCGCATCAGTAACAGATGAACCTACTAATGTATTATTCCAGATTATAATATCTCTATTCAGAGCTTTAAACTTCCCTGTTCCACTCATAATACAGTGTCTGCAATTCTCTATTTGATTATCGTGAATATTTACAAAAGCAGTTGCATCAGCTATTGATACTCCATATCCTCTACCTGCACGATTTGAATCGCTTATGAAATTTCCTGTTACCTCTACATTAAAACAGGAGAAAAGCCGGATCGAAGCCTGGCCATTATCATCAAACCAGCAGTTAGTAATGGAAGAATCCTTACAGTATCTCAGGGCTAAGCCTTCAAGGTCACCTGTAGAATCGCAATTCTGGAATTTTATATTGTCAATTTGTACCCTAATTGGTCGGTAGATTTCAGAAACAGAATTGTCCGATGTGCTATAATCCCGTATTAATGGCTGGTTTAATGTTACGGTATTTCCACTAACGCTCTCTATCAGATACATTTCACCTGTTTTTTGCTGTGGGTAATCATCCGGACACCACTGCACATCTTTCCATATCTTAATAAGGTCAAATTTCTGTACATTGGATGCATCATTTAAAACTATCTGGGTTTTGCCTTTATCTGCATTAATTGCCAGATACTCTGTATCTATTTTCTTACCATAAATGTAAAATGCGGGCTGGCTTGCAATACCGGTATTAATATTAAAAATGACATCCCCTTCACCGATTATGCACAGGTCTTTGTTCTGCTGTGAGACCTGGTTTACGAGATTATATTTCCCTTCTCGTACTATAATTGTATCTCCACTCTTTGCAGCATTGAGAGCTGCCTGGATGCAAGCACTGTCTGTTTTGTAATTCGTAGTTAAGTAATCAACTGCACCAGATTTACCCACGGTTATTGTTGAAGATTCACCGGAGGCCGCGGTACTGGTCGTTACTGTGCACATCAGAAGTAATAGTATGATGTATGCTGCCAGAATTCTGGCTTCTAAGTTTCTTTCCAACAATGTATCACCTATAGTTTAACATTACACAATTATTACATGTGTTTATAAGGCAGGATTTTACTCTAATTTGCCTGGCGGATATGTGACCGACCGAACAATTGTTATATATTTTTATAATGTTAACCAATATATTAGTTAATTTAATTACACTGTACCTAAGCTTATAAAACAAAATTTTGTAGATAGTATCCACTCTCCAAATGTTCAAGACTATAGAACAAGTCCTAGCAAAGGTATCAGCCAATAGGCTATAGGACCCGATTATGTAATAGGAATACTGGATTCAGAGATAATTCACCAGTTTTGTAGACAATTTATCTCCAAAATACACGAATTCCCCCCGGTGCAAACAGTAGAAGGAAATTATTTTTATCTACAAAAATAATTTTCTATAGTCTGCATTGTAATTTAGATCGTTATGTTATAAAATTATTTGCATATGTGTTAAAACAATTTTAAACAGTTAAAGAAAAATAGAAGAAACAGATTAGATATATAATAAGAATGAAAGACAGGAGACGGCTTATTATTGAAACATATGAAAAAAGAGTGTTCACTAGTAAGATATCTGAGATTTTAAGCAAAATAATTTTTAAAGGATGTCCCACACAGTAGCTTTAATATATATTCCTTGCCTCGCGGAAGAACATCTGTGAGCTATATAAATAGAAGGAGACTGAAGTAAAGAATCAAGGACACAAGCCATAAATCAAAAGTAAAAATAACAAACTAGGAGATAATAAATAACAATAAATCCTCTTTTTTCATCATGAGTCACAATCCTCAAACTTTTTTCAAGAATACACATCTTAACAGATTGACTTTTTTTTATAATTTTTAAAATATTAAATAATCCGGAAAAATTAAAAATAAATATTATTACCTACATTCTATTACCTACATTCCGCAGTATTTTTTTGAAAATCAATATTTTTTCCGATAGCGTTTTTCAAAAATTCTCAATTAATATACCCAAACTGAAATTTGAATAAAAATTGAATACTAAGTTTTTTGGTCTCTGAACATACCGTATAGCCATTTTTAACTCCTGCATAGAAATCCGAGAAATTCACGTTAGGACAAAAATCGATAGCAAGAAAAATAATGAATATACGAAAAATACTGCGGAAAGTGGGTTATTAGATATAAACGCAATTATCAATAAATCACTTGTGTTAAAATTAACTTTTTTTGAGTTAAAATTTACAATTTTTAAACGTGTATCCGTGTATTCAAACTTATTTAATATTTATTAATTAGTTTGCGATAAATATTCGCTTGTTTTTCAGCTATTTTATTCCAATCATATTTATCTTCCACAAGTTTCCTACTATTGTTTCCTATAGTGGTTGCCAGTTCTTTGTCATTTAATACTTCAATAATTCTATCCGCAAATTCATTCCATATATCTGCTATCAATATATTTTTATTATTTTCAACCTCTAAACCTTCAGCACCAATTGTAGTAGAAACTACAGGTTTGCTCATTGCCATATATTCAAGTATTTTTAAACGAGTACCTGAACCACTTGTTAATGGGGCAATACATACATCTGAACCAAAAATGTATGGCTTAACGTCCTCTACAAACCCTATAACCTCTACTGAATCATCAGTTCTTGAATATTTAATAAGCCAGTCGGGACATTCTTTTCCTATAATGTATAATTTGATATTAGAAATTTTATTCTTTATTAATGGGTGTATATATTTCAAATAGTTTTTAATACCAATAATATTTGGTTGATATGATAATTTTCCCATGAATAATATATTTGGATGAATTAATTTATCTTCACCGTGAAATTTGCTAATGTTAAATGAACTGCAATCAACTCCATTAGGAATTATATCAATTTTATCTTCTGGTATTCCATTAGCCATGAATACACTTTTGTCTATATCTGAAACAACAAAAAGATGATCAAATTTTTGAATCATATCCAATTCATGTTCTTTAAATCTTAGTGAAACTCTTTTACGTGCCATTTTCATTAATGGATTTTTCTGATGGTCAGTTTGTCTTATGAAGTTTAAGTGATCTACATTGTGGAGTGTAAGAATCTTACATCCATTAAAATTGGAATTTAATGCAGCCTGAATTGTAGGCTCGGCTTCCACTGAATGTTGAGCATGGATAATATTAAAGTCATTGTTGCTGAGCAAAGAAGAGATAAAATTTCTGTTATCTATTGTATTGAAACGATGAACTTCTGGATACATTCGATCGAAAATAACAATTTTCATTTTATACAATGCGGAAAAATAAGGTGTTTTTAATGGATGAATTTTTATATTTAATTGATCTTCAAGTAAATTAATATCATTCATATATTTATTTGAACAAATATTGCAAATGAGATGAGATTTAATTCCTTTTTTAGAAAGCTGTTTAATAATATTGTAATCCCGAACAAGAGCTCCACTTGTAGGAGAAGGAATATACGGCATAACATGTAAAACATTCACAGTTTTGATACTCCTTTATATTTGGTTGTATATAGAAATCGTTTTCTTTGCGATATTTTCCCAGCTAAATTGCTTACTGTATCGGACTATGTCTTCTTTATTCCATGATTTATTGATGGCTTTCAAGATATTTTCTGCAAGTTTGCTGGAATTTGCTGTTTCACACAACAATCCATAATCGCTAGAGATTATAATCCCTTCACTTCCACCATTATAAGTAGCTACAATAGGCTTTCCGCAAGCCATTGCTTCTATTTGAGCCGTACCAAAACTTTCTACAAGACTAGGGAACACAAAAATATCACATGCATTCATCCAGATCGGAATTTCGCTATGTGGCTTAACTCCTACCAGCTTAAAATTTTCTTCTAATCCATCGTCTTTTATTTGTTTATCAAGTTTTTTTCTTAAATTGCCTGTGCCTATTATTATGCAAAGAATATCCTTTCGGGATTGAACAATATCTCTAGCAGCTTTTATGAAGTATTGATGACCTTTTTCATCCACCAAGTTGCCAACAGAAAGTACAATTAATTTATCAAGTGGCAATCCAAGCGTTATTCTACATGCCGTTTTATCCATCACTTTAAATTTTTTAGGGTCTATCCCATTTGGAATTAACATTACATTATTAAAAGAAGGGAGAAAACGTTTGATAATTTCTTTTTGTTCTTTTGAAACAACAAAAAATACAGAGGAAGTACTTAATACAAAAGAGAATAGAGATTTGTACTTTTTTATAAATTTAGGGGAAGCTCGGTAATGTAGTGTTACACACAGCTTTTTGCTGCAAATCTTTGATGCGAAAGATGCACTAATTGCTGATATGAAACTAAAAATACCCCCAGATGCTTGAACATGTATTATATCGTATTCACTGCGTAACTTAATCGCTTTGAAAAGTAATCCCAAAGTCCTTCGATAAACTTTAAAGAAATGATTTACAGGTGAGTATTTTAAGTTTTCACCATAAAAATTGTACATGTGTACTTTTATACCCATATCAGATAAGTGTTGAGTAACACTTTTTGTATGTACAGAGACGCCCCCGGAAACATTAAGAGGCCCACACATTAAGACTTTAATCATACCGATCACAATATAGTTTTTCTAGATAAGTAGATAGTGCTAACATCATCCAAGCCTGTCCCCATCTCATATGTGGAGTTTTATTTGAAAACAAATTATAATTATGGTAATAAAAATAACCGGAACCGTCTTGCATATTTTTGATAGTCCAATTAGCTATCTTCCCGGCAAAATCCAGGTATTCTTTGTTTAAGGAGCTAAGTTTACTAAATGTGATAATTCCTTGAGCTTGGTTATGGATGTCTATCGGGTACAAGCGTGGATATCTGAAATGACATCTTCCATCGTATAAAAACTGATTTCTTCGATAAAATTCCGCTCCTTTCTCAAGACAACTGATAACTTTACTTCTATGATTGTCATTGTTTGCAAATGGAAGATACTCATTTAATGAATCCAGGATAAAGCCTTGATGAAAGTCAAGTTGTTGACGTGTTTTCCCATTAAATTTACTGTATATCCATGACCCATCATCTTCTTGATTTTTTATTAAAAACTGTGATATATCGTATGCAATCTGCTCCATCTTATTATCTTTAAATAAATACATAAGTTTACAAATAGAACTTAAACCCTCTGCAGAAGCATTAATTACGATTCGACTTTCATAAGATGGTTCATAACTGAAGTAATAATCACCTTCTTTTTCGGTTTTTCTTAATAAACAGTTTACTAAAAAGTTATAGGCACTTCGCCCCATGTCACAAAAACTTTCTTCTTTAAATATTCTATAATTATCGACAGTTGCTTTGATGACATTGGATGTGGTAATTATATCTGCAAGATTAGATGACAGTTTCTCATTACCCGCACCAGTGTATTTGTAGTAATGTCCTGCCCAACAATCATAACCGTATATATTCTTGAGTGATCTGTCTTTTAAAAATAAAATAGCATCTACTGCATCTTTTTTGTACTTTTCGTCATTTGTTATTCTGTATAACTTAGGAAAAGCTTGAGCAAAAAGCGACATGCCTTTTACATCAATACCTTTTTTTACATTAAAAAAAGGCCTTAGGTTTACTACTGAATATTTATTGGACTGAATAGCAAGTATTTCCAGTAAACGCGACCCCATACAGACTTTCTCAATTAGTCTGCTATTTAACGCGTCATAGGGATCCCAGCCATAAAAGTTTTCATTTTTCACCCAATTGTATAGAGATTCAATAGAGTTCCAAGTTAGTTCACTAGAGCTCATTGTTTTTCCCCATTATGAGACATTCCAATAATTGAAGAGATCTTCTTAGACGCATCTCCATTACCAAATCTATTTTTATGAGACTTTACTGAAGGATTGAACTCATTAACGCATTGAGTAATTTTTTCTTTGCTGGATCCTACAAGAATATTCCAACCATCTTCAACAGTTTCACCCCATTCTGTATTTTCCCTTAATGTAATACAAGGAACTTTTAAAATATACGCTTCTTTTTGAATCCCACCTGAATCTGTAAGTATGATTTTTGCATGATTTAATAGCTTTATGAAATTAAAAAAACCCAATGGTTTTGTTAGCTTAACAAAAGAATCTAATCTATCAAATAGTCCGTATTCTCTCAAATATTTTTCAGTTCTTGGGTGAACTGGAAATACAATTGTGTCATCTATCTCTGAAAATGCCTCAACAATACTTTTGAGCTTTTCTTCATGATCTGTATTACCAGGTCTATGAATCGTAGTTAATAAATAGTTCTTGTCTTCCAAACCAAGCTCGTTTAAGATATTTGATTTATTTTCTGCTATCTCTCTATAATATAATACAGAATCAGCCATTACATCCCCTGTAAGATACACATTATCTGTTATTCCTTCCCTTTTTAAATTAATAACAGCTTTTTCCGTTGGACAAAACAGTATATCTGAACAATGATCTGTTAGAACTCTGTTGATCTCTTCAGGCATCATCTTATCATAACTTCTCAACCCAGATTCTACATGGGAAGATTTGATATGCAATTTTGAAGCAGCAAGAGCTCCAGCAATTGTAGAATTTGTATCGCCGTAAGTTAATACAAGATCCGGCTTTTCTTCAATTAGTACACCTTCTATTTTCTTCAGCATCTCTCCTGTTTGAAAACCATGTGAACCTGAACCAACATCCAAATAATAATCCGGTTCTGGAATATTTAATTCTTCGAAAAAAATCTTGTTCATTTCATAATCGTAATGTTGACCTGTATGAATTATAATTTCTTCATACTTTTTCCTTAACTCTTTTGAAACAACTGATGCTTTTATAAACTGAGGCCTAGCACCAATGATACTAATAATTTTCATTCTACCTACCCCTTAGTACCCGCAACGAAATAAACTGTATAAATTATCTTATTTGTAACTGTGATTGATGACCGTGATTGAAAAAAATTGAGATATTCATTTAATCGAGATATTCATTTGGAAAATTCAAATATTGTTTTGTGGCGACTCCTTAAAACTATGAATTTCTTCTTACTATTCATTTGGAAAATTCAAATATTGTTTTGTGACGACTCCTTAAAACTATGAATTTCTTCTTACTATTCATTTGGAAAATTCAAATATTGTTTTGTGGCGACTCCTTAAAACTATGAATTTCTTCTTACAAATTTATTCTACATCAACAGTATAAGATAATGCCGAGAATTAATAACTCGCATTAGGAAATATAAACCGGTATTGAGTTTTCGGGTTTTCTTTCATTATTTTAAAGCTATCGGGATAATTTTCAATAAGCCATGTCATGAATGCGGCAACATCTATTTTTTCTCTCAACAAATACTCTCTTTTTTCATTCCATTTATCTTTCTGTTTTGGTTCATTTATTATTTCAACTGCTTTTTTTAAAGCTTCTTTCGAGTCTCTATAATTGAAAATAAGATTATATTTTTGCTCAAGTTCTATGAAATTTGACATGTCATTGTTTCCCACAAATGAGTTACAACGTATTGCAGGCACTCCTAACATAGCAGCTTCAGTTGTCATTGTCTGACTGTCCCCTAAAAGTATTTTGGCAAAAAATAATAAATCGTGTAGTTTATCAGGGGAAATCTTTATTTTGTACTTTTCCAAGTCCGGATCCAGTTCACATTCGGAAGTAATTAACACATGCCCGTGTTTTTCAAGTTCTTTTACAAGTTCAACTTTATTTTTTACACCGTAGTGGCCGATATCATGGTCTGCATTCCAAGAAACAAACCTTAAAATAATGAGAGTAGCTTCTTTGTCTAGGCCAAGTTCATCAAGTACTGTCTGTTTTGGACAAAAGTTATTGGGGTGAAGATATGCTAATTCTTTGTAGCCATCGAATAAAATTTGTTTTTTCCCGAGTTTTTTTTTGAATGAGGCGGGAGTGCAAATAACGGTAGCAAAAGGGTTTGTCACAAAATGTTCAATTTTTCCCCTTTCCGAATCTTCTATAATAACAGAGGGTTTTCCAATCATTTTTCCAATATGTGCACAGTAGGCATTTCCAGAACCTCCTACCAAAATGTCTGGCTTAAATAATTTTGAGACATTATATATATTTGAATCTATTCTTATAAGTTCTAGTGCCTTAGAAAGTAATCCCGATTCAGCAGTCCCAACAATTTTGTATTCGAAACCATAAGCATCCAGTAAATTCAAAGAAACGTCTTTCTCAACTACTGTTATCTTGCACTTATGCCCTTTTTTTTCTAGATTCCAAATTACATTTTTAAATAAATGAACTTGAGCAGGATGACATATATTGAAAAGTATTCTCATTTCCTCACCATTATCAAAATTATTTTTCCCTTAATTGGAATATATTGAAGAATATTCTCATTTTCTAACCGTTATAAAAATTATTTTTCCCTGAATTAAATAAATGATCCTGTGGTTTGACCATGTCTTTTTACAGTAAAGACTAAATAACAGGGTAATTTTGTTATTTTCAATATTAAAATACACAGTTTTGTCGAAAAGCTGTTAAAAACAAACGAACGTAACATTTTTATAATAATAGATCTAATATAAATAGATATATTTTCAATATTGCATCCTAAACTTTCAAAAGACGATATTAACTTTTCTATTTTACGATTTCTACAATTATTTCCTCTTACGATTCATGTTAAATCAAAATTGTGAACTGAAACTAGTTTCCCTCCCTCTTCGAGTAATGATTGGTATTTTTCCATTATTTCTCTATTTAGATTGATAGCAAATACCAAGAAACCAGCCACGAAAATAATATCAAGTTTTCTCGAAAAATATCTCTCTGGAAACCTGTCATCCGCAGTCAAAAATTCTACATTTGAATTCAGTTTTTTCATTTCGTCAATGAATTTCACGATCTCACAGCCATCAAAACTTTTTTCCCTGAATTCAATACGAAATCTTCTATCCAGAATAAACTCCAATTTAGAATATTTGACTTCCATCGATCAGGATGCAGTGAGATATAGAAATTGCTGATTTCACAGCTCTCAATCAACTTAATTAGATCATCAGTTGTTTCAGCAGAGAACTGTTCAGTTTTACCGGGGATAAAATCTCTCAGGTTGTTTTTTGAGTTCCAACCCCTTCCTGTATCAGTGAAATAATTGAGACTTTCTCCTGCAGATAAATAAGCCTCTCCAAGAATTCCGAAATCGTTTAAACTATATGATTTCCAGAGGTCTCGGTTGTCATATTTTGACAACACGGCTCCATGCATACAGACAGTTTTGAGGTTGCAGATGCTTCTGAATTTTTGCACATCACGCTCGAATAATTTGATAGCTTTTTCATAATTTCCCTTTGTAGTGCTCAAAACTTCATAGTGATATCCTACCTCATGTCCCATTTTCTCAATATCTTGTATGATATCAGGAACAAAAGCTTTCTTATTGTTTCTAAAGTAGTAGGTTGCCTTTATTCCAAATTTTTCTTCTATACTTGCGGTTTTTAGTGCATTTTTAGCCCATTTATCTACATCATGACGCATTAATACAAAACGCTCTGGAAGCTTATCGCCTGCAGTCACATATTCACTCATGGTAATAAATGTGTACTTATCTGCTACTGCAGAACAAAGCTGGCTAAATTTCTCAAGACTGAAGTCGCGATTTGTAGAACCTATCATGCAATTATTCGCCCCTCAATTTAATGGATTTGTACCTGAGTGAGATATTTTTGCGCCCTTTCAAATACGCCGGATAAATAACTTTTTGTGTGCAATTTTGTTCATCGTTGTAGTTTGAAAATATTTTGTAGAAAAATCTAGACTGAATATTTTATAATAGAGGTATTTTTACTCACGTTTTTTATTTTTTAGTAATTAGATTTATTTTATCGTTTAATAGCCAACATTATAATAATTATTTACCTGATTTTTTAAAGGTACTTTCTTAACGTTTTTGAGTCCATTAAACACACACCGAAGCTTTTTTTCAACCATTTTTCCTTTTACACACCAATATAAAGGTCTCCGATTCCCAACAGATGGAAATTTCTCATGAGAAATATCAATCGGATGAAAATAAAAAACCGTATGGCCTCTATTTAAACTCTGCTTCAGCCCTTTGGATATCAAATGAGAACCCAAAAATCTTAGTGTTGGTCCGCCATAAGCAGGGATCTTAATTCCCATATCATAATAAGCCCATGGAAACTCAACAAAATCCCTGTATTCGGTGGGTTCCAGGCTACCTGGAGCTGGATGATAAGGTGAAGAAGAAACATCCTTCAGAAGTGAATCAGACTTGTTATATAGCGAATTTACAGATACTGAAGAATCGTACATAAATCCAATTTTTTCAAGTGAGTCAAGCATCCATCCAGTAACTGCTGCATTTGGTGCCCTGTATCCAACTACTTCTTGCCCGGATATTTTTTCAAGCAGTTTCTTTGCCTTTCTAGTTGTTGCCTCAAATTCTTCAACGGTCGTAAGAGGTTCCTTCGTTTTTGGATCGAGTACGCATGTATGATCTGCTCCATGACATGCAATTTCATGCCCTCTCTCAGCGATGGATTCGATCAGGCCTGGGTAATGCTCTGCAACGTCTGCAACAACAAAGAAAGTTGCAGTTATATTAAATTCATCCAGAAGATCCAATGTTCTTTTTGTCGGTTCACTCAAGTAATCATATCTTTCATTCCATTTTTTAAAAAATTCGCTTACATTTTTGTAAGTTGAGAAACTCGACCCACAAACAGATGGGATATGATACCAGTCTTCGATGTCAACTGTAACTGATAATGTGTTGTTACTCCTGATATGAATCTTCGGATTCTTTCCACGGCTTTTCATTAGAATTTTCTTTCCAAAGTTGACCGAAAGATCTGTAGAATAATATATACCCCATCCAAGAGCGCTTGTAGGCCATCTTTCTGGATGTGTTAGAATATATAAATTATTTAATTCCTTTCTTTCTATCAATTCGATAAGCTCATCAGTCGTTTCAGCAAAAACTTGCTCAGTTTTACCGGGAATACAATCTCTTAAACTATTTTTACAACCCCATGTTCTTCCAGTATCAGAGAAGTAGTTGAGATCATCTCCTACAGAGAGGTAGGCCTCACCAATTATTCCGAAATCCTTAAAATCATGATTCTTCCAGAGTTCGCGGTTATCATATTTTGAGAGGGGCCTTCCATGCATACAGACTGTTTTTACCTCACAGACCTCCCTTATTTTTTCCAGATTTGATCGAAACAAATCCAGTGCCTTTTCGTAATCTCCGTTTGCATCACTCAAGGTCTCGTAGTGATAGCCAATCTCATGACCCATATCCTTTATCTGACGTATGATCTCAGATTTGAATACGCTTTTTATCATCCTGAAATAATATGTTGATCTTATGCCAAGTTCTTGTTCTATCCTGGCAATACCCAGGGCACGTTCCGGTATCCTGTCAACATCATGGCGCATCAATATAAAACGGGTAGGATGCTGTTTCTCCATATACTCGGCCATTGTTACCGTTGGGTAGGTGCCGGATATTGCTTCACAGAGCTGAAGGAACTTATAACTCGTAAAATCGCGATTTTTAAAGTCTAGCATCAGAGATCACCATGAAAGTTTGAGCAGATATGCAGGATATTAAGCCTCCCTCTATGAAATTAGCATTTTTATCCTCGATCATCTGGCATCACACCCTCCATCCATTTTTTTCGCAGACTTTCCAGTTCTTTCAAGAAGATTCCGTCTTTATTATCTACTTCACTCAGATAGCTCCTTGACAAAAATTTCTAACCACTTATTATTGAATAGCTCTCAAGCATTCCACAAACTCAACAATTAGTTTAAGCCCGGATAATTCCAATTTGTTGCCTTATTCACCTGCATATCAAAGAACATCGCAAAGAGAAGTAATTGCATACCCATGAGTGAAATAAACACATCCAGAAGTGGGTAATTTGCCGAAACGGGCCCGTGGAAGACTAACTTTTGCAGAACGATCCATACTCCAAATAAAAACCCAATAGGCACCAGTAACATACTTGCAATATAAAACAGAACCAGAGGGTGGAAGTCAAGAATTATGTATTTCATCTTCAGCCTCCATAAAAAGCCTTTGAAAATCATGGGGGCAACTTTTCTGATGTAGACACCGTACTTGATAGTAGATGTTTCTCTGCCATAACGTGCGGGCATTGATACGTCCATTGTTTGCAGGCCAAAAGCGTTGAGTTTTATCAGGAGATCGTTGCAGTAACCATAATAAGTATATACTGAATCCAGATCAAGCACTTCAAGTGCTTCTCGAGAAATTACAGTGTAACCGTTTTGAGGGTCTGTAATATTCCAGTACCCACTTCCTATTTTTGTTATCAAGGTAAGGAGTCCATTGCCAAAGGCTCTCCAGGCGCTCATTCCTTTCCTCATGTCCTTTGAGAGAAGACGGTTTCCCTTGGTGTAGTCGGCTTTCCCTTCAATAATAGGAAAGAGGAGGCGGGGAAGATGAGCGGGATCCATCTGGTTATCTCCAGCCATAACCGCAACCAGATCCATTTCATCTGAAAGGGCTCTTTTGTAGCCGTTTATGATTGCTGCACCCACACCTTTATTAACTTTATGATGTATTGGTACTATTCTGGGGTCGATCATCTGGTCGATGATCTCTCCTGTACGATCGGTACTGCAGTCATTTATTATATAGATCTTATCCACGTAATCAGGGATCCCGTCAATTGTTTCCTGGATTAAAAGTGCTTCGTTGTAGGCGGGAACCACGACTCCGATCTTGTAGGCTTTAAAGAGGGTCTTTTCGTGTTCTTCCTGCAGGTCAATGTGATGGGCCTTGATTTTATTTCTCTCACAGGTAGTCATAATAGAACGAATGGAATTAAGATAGACATCGGAAAGTTCAAGTTCCTCAAGACAGGCTTTTGAGAAGGCCAGAAAACCCACTGGTTCACCTTCTGTCTTTTTATTTTTAATCAAAAGGACATTTTCGGAATTTCTCTGACGCTTGTGTAAGCAGGTTCCTACTGTCAAGTCGAAATTTCCTTCTGTAATGGGCGCGATCATCTTTGGGATTAATTTTGGATCTCTGCAAATATCCATGTCCATCGTGACAATGATATCGGCACCTTTTGCAGCCTCTATGCCTTTTTTAAGAGAATAATTTTTACTTGTGTTTAAAAAATCCTGAATTACTTCGGCTCCTGCAAGTTCGGCCACTTCTGCACACTGATCTGAACTACCATTATTTACAACGATGACCCGGTTTGCATAGCGCTTGGCGATCAGCACAACTGTTCCAATCTCAACTTCTCGATTAAACGCCGGAAGAATAACTGCAACCTCCGGTAAAGCCTCCTCATACATGTCCATTCACCCACAACTGAAATATGATGCTTTACTTGAGATGTGCCTGAAATCGAATAAATTTAACTCAAGCAAATAAATTCGGAATAACTGTCTATAATTTAGAGTAAAACCAATTCCAACCACTGAATTATAATACACTTGCTAAAAAATAGCAAGACCTTCTAAGTTCTTCTAAACATTTTCTTATTTATAAAATCGATTTGTGGATAGAACCTATAAATATAAGTAACTTTGGATATTACTTTATTTCAGAAAGAATAAATATCAATTCAATTGAAATGTATTTTAACTGAGGCATCATATTTTACTATTTATTAAAGATAAATGTTAAAATATGATATTCCATACTAAATATATTAGTAATCTTAATATGATACTTTATATATTATGCTCATATTTTCTTCGATTTATTCTAAAATTCGAGTCTTAAGATAAGAATTTAGAAAAATTTAGTTCACTAAGAAATAAATGAAAGTCAATATTATATTCAGAAAATAAATATATTAAAAGGAATATTGGTGCTTTATTAATCAAAGTAGGTTATTTTCTCAATTTATATAGATTATAAAAAGGTTGGAATAAAAGTTTGTAAGTAACTATACAAAAATTGGACTAGAATTGAATGCCATAAACTATTATATTTATAAGGTATGCTCAGGAATGTCTCTTAGTAAGATTTCCAGAACATAATAATATTTTAGAAGGATTTATGTTTGGACATCGAAAAATTTTCTTTAGATCTGTTGCTCATAATAATCTTTATAATACTAGCCAATAGTAGGAGTCCTTTATAATACTAGGCCAATAGTAGAAATCCTTTATAATACTAGGCCAATAGTAGAAATCCTTTATAATACTAGGCCAATAGTAGAAATCCTTTATAATACTAGCCAATAGTAGAAATCCTTTATAATACTAGCCAATAGTAGAAATCCTTTATAATACTAGCCAATAGTAGGAGTCCTTTATAATACTAGCCAATAGTAGGAGTCGTAAATCATGAGTACAGGCCTATAAACTACACAATGGAAGTAAGGTTTCAAAACAGGCCCCTTACTCTTCCGGAAAAACAGGTACCAGTAAGCTTTGTTCGTAATGAGGCGTGGGAAGAGCTAGTTATTGTTACCCCTTCTGAGGGAAAAATATGAAACTTGAGTTCCTGCTTTACAATGAAAGCAAGACGAATATCCCTTATCGAGATCTTTATCTCTGCGATTGATATATCGAAGGCGTAGTGAATATGGAGTAATTAAGTATGAAAAACTGCAGCAAAGAAACCACAATTTTCGGGAAATCTGCCGAAAATCCAGAAGTACAACTGAAAAATTCAAAATATCAGAGTAAAGAAGCCCTTGCAGGTGTTCTTCTTCTTCTAATTGTTCTTCCCGAATCGTTGATTTATTCTGGAGAAATTAAAATTGCTCTCTTGTTGTATACAGGTATACTGGTAGCTTTATCTCTTATCTCAATATTCATAAAAGAGCAGGAAATCCGAAACATCTGCCAGGTTTTCCTGTTACTTCCGATCTTCCGCCTTATTAATTTTTCAGTGCCTATGTTCCCTGAATCTTCTCTTCTATCCTTCGAGTACATTTACGCACCAATGATCATTCCTTTGGCCATCGTTACAATTCGTCAACAGTTTACATATGAACAGTTAGGGCTGAGTTTCAAAAAAATATGGTATTATCTTCCTGTATCAATTATTATTGGCCTCTTATTGGGGCAGGGTGAATCGTTTATCACGCAAACAGTCTCACTTATTCCTGATCTTTCTTTCATAAATATCTTAAAGCTTACAGTTGTAATGGTCTTTTTTGTAGGGATTACTGAAGAACTATTATTCAGGTCAATCCTCCAGACAAGACTTGAGGGAATATTTGGGTCACGGGGTGGTCTGGTTCTTTCAAGCCTGGTTTTCGGGCTCATGAACTCCGGTTTGGGGTCTCCATATGAAATATTATATGCATCCTTTACAGGATTTTTAATTGGATATTTGTTCTATAGAACAAGAAGCCTTCCTTTCATTGCATTGATACATGGTTTTATAAATGTATTTTCTTTCGGAGTTATCCCTCTTATGGGACACGGACTCGGAATACTCTAACTATCCCCTGTGTTTCAAAAAATAGTCAATGTTCTTTTAAATTGATCACTAATTATAAAAAATAAAAAGCAGACTTAAATAACAAATAAACAACTTTCAGTTTGTTTTCGGAATCTTCTTAAAGAATGTCTTATTTATTGTACGTACTACAAATTGTGATTAATATTTAACCATAAAAGAGCTGATATATTATGTTTACAAGCATAATCACTACTACATCATCAAGTACAATTTTTATGAATATTGTATTTGGTCTCCCAGATTACAATAATATGGTATTAGTCGGGTTGGGTTTACTTCTTGGCATTAAATATATACTTTCGGGTTCAAAGCGTGGGGAGGAGTTTCTAGAAAGTTCTTTAAATATGGGAATTTTTCCATTGTTGTTATCATTTAGTTGGATAGTTATTTACCATGTTATACGTATTTTGTAATTCATTGAAAATCTTCTGATAGGTACATGTTTACACAAGTAGAGATGAAATCTATGAACTGTTGACTTCGAGCCATATCTACGAAGCATCTTTCACGTACAATCTGTTGTAACGGCAACTAAATCCATTTTTTTAACTTCCAGAAGTCTGGCAAGAGACCTTCTAATATGAGTTTCTGTGAAGGAAGATAGGGTTCTATGGATTCTCATAGAATATAGTGAACTACCACTCAGCTAAAGACTGAGTGGCTTCTTGGTTCATTCCTCCCTCTATTGAGGGCAAGTCCCCAAGCTCATCCCCGTAGTCCCTACGGTGTCATAATCCAATTAGATTCTGATCTATGAGAGCGAATTTTTTGATATTGATAGCGGCATTAATGTCTCTATCGTGTTTGGTTTTACAGTCTGGACAAATCCATTCTCTGTCTTTTAGCTGAAGCTCTTTATTGTGGTATCCACACACACTACATAGCTTAGAAGAGGGTTCAAATTGTCCTATTCTCAGGACGGTTTTTCCAAACCATTGAACCTTATATTCCAACTTTGTTACAAAACTACTCCACGCAGAATCACTTATAGCCTGTGTTAAGTGATGATTCTTAACCATGCCTTTAACATTTAGAGTTTCCAGAGCTACAGCTTGGTTTTCGCTAACAAGTCTAAAAGAGAGTTTGTTCTGGAAGTCATTTCTCTGATTTGTTATTTTGTCATGGAGTACAGCAAGTCTTCGTTTAGCTTTTGCCCTGTTCTTAGAGCCTTTCTGTTTCCTTGAGACTCTTTTCTGTAATACTTTGAGCCTTTTAAGAGAGTTTTTCAAGTACTTTGGATTCTCAACCTTTTCTCCTGTTGAAAGGACAGCAAAGTCTTTGATACCTACATCAATTCCTACTGTTGTTGATTCTGTGAAAGCTTCCTTTACTGGAAGTTCTTTTCCATCTTCAACAAGGATACTGATGTAGTAATGTCCTTTACATGTCCTTGATACCGTAGCCGTTTTGGGCTCTCCTTCAAACTTCCTGTGAAGAACTGCTTTAATTGGTTCTATTTTAGGAAGCTTGATAGTATTATTTTCAAAGTTTACAGTGTAGTGTTGAGGTACAGGGAAAGACTGTATCGGATTCTTTTTTGATTTGAACTTTGGAAACCCTGTTTTCTCTCTAAAGAATCTAGTGAAAGCGGATTCAATCTGCTTAGTCATCCCCTGTAATGATTGAGAGTTAACTTCCCCTAACCACTCATTAGAAGCCTTTAGAGTAGGAATTAATTTGTTTAAGTCAAATCTGGAAATTGATTCCCCTGTCTGCTCATAAGTTTTAATTTTCTGGTCAAGTGCCCAATTATAGACAAATCTGCAGCTACCTATATGCTGATTCAATTGAATAGCTTGTGTAGTTGTAGGATAGAGTCTAAATTTGAACGCTTGCATCATACAAAGGCATATATGATTTAACAACATACATACTTTTTGGTAAATACGAAGTATGAAACACGGAATTATAGCAAATTTTTGTTAATGTATCATGTTATTTTTGTTTGCAAATACCGAAAAGTCATACTTGAACCAATTAGCGAAGAACTCAAACAGATTATGATTGACATTTCAAAAGAGTCTAACTTTGAAATCCTTGAAATGGAAACTGACAAAGACCATATTCATTTCTTGATCAAGAGTGAGCCGAAAGTTAGCGTATTGTCAATTATCAGAAAATTGAAACAAGAATATACTAACAGGTTATGGAAAACTCAAAAAGAATATCTGAAAAAGTATTATTGGGGTGAGAATACGTTATGGAGTGATGGTTATTTTGCGTTTACTATCAGAAATGTTAGTAAAGAGGCGGCAGAATATTACATACGGAATCAGGGTTGAAGTTGACGCTTATATCCCCTGAGCTAAAGACTCAGGGGTTTTACGCTTCTTCATATAAATTATACAAAAATATATGTTATTAAATATATAATTTATGTATAATGTTAGTTTCGGGATAGGCTCATTTATCAAATGAATTTTTAATTTTGTCTTTTTTGAAACCCCTACAAGTTCTCCCCAAACATCCACTTATTAAGTGCCTATCTTCAGAAACTATGTTTCCTAACCTTGGTTCCGTATTTTTAAGCGCATAAATGTCGCCTGATACCAACTCATGCGCTTAAACTTAAGCGCATCAGATGCAACCTACATTCCGCAGTATTTTTTTGAAAATCAATATTTTTTCCGATAGCGTTTTTCAAAAATTCTCAATTAATATACCCAAACTGAAATTTGAATAAAAATTGAATACTAAGTTTTTTGGTCTCTGAACATACCGTATAGCCATTTTTAACTCCTGCATAGAAATCCGAGAAATTCACGTTAGGACAAAAATCGATAGCAAGAAAAATAATGAATATACGAAAAATACTGCGGAAAGTGGGATGCAAGGTAGAATCTCTAAATCGTAATCATCTGACCTTATATACTTACGGAAAAGTATATATGCACCTAAAAAGGCGGAAGTCAGGTTCCTAAAGTTATTTACTTGTCTAATATCTAGCTATGTACAATCGTATTTGCGATTAAATAGGTAAGATAGTGTAAAATAAATATAGATATAAAGTAGCATATTATTGTGAACAAATTTACCTAGGCAATGATATTCATCTACGCTTTTAATTCCTGATTCTGGAATAAAATACGTAGCCTCTGCCTGTGAATAACCATCATCGAGACTGGAACTTAAAAATTTTCTCGTTTTTTCTCTACTCTGTTACTACTGTTTCTGGGCAAAACACGAATGCTGATGGTAACTACTGCAAGCAGTGTGGTTACCGATAATAATCCGATGCCCCTTCTTACCTACGGGCTTGAGCCTCGTTTCTACGAATTTACGGAATTGATAATCGAAGTTAAGACGACAATCACCATGATGAGGGAGTCTTCAACAGAGCTCACTTACGACAGATAAGGCTCTAAATACCCTTTAAGACCTGAACTCCATAATGACCCCGATAGAAATTGACGGAGAAAAAAATCCACGGTGAGTATGATATTCAAACTACCTGGTATCATCTCTTTTTCTCCGTTACAGCAATTGCAATCAGAAGTATTACCATAAACCCGACAAAAACTTTGATAGCTTTGGAAACTTTTGACCAGTCTTTATGTTCAGTCGCTGGCATGAACCCGGAACCAGGCATTTCAACCTGCCTGCTATTTATTGAAAGCTCAAAAGGCTGTTCTGCAGATTCGTTCTCTTTTTCTTGATACTCAATAGCTTTCTTGCCGGTTATGATTGAAAACGAAGAGAAACCCGGAGTTCTGGATTCAAAATACATATAATGGTTGTCTTCTCCCATTTTACGTGTAGGGAGAGCATTCCATTTCCCATCCGAATATCTGTACATAAAAACTGAAGATTTCTCAGCCTCATATTCTGAAATTGCAGACCTTTTAACCCTGAATCCTACAATAGCATTGCCAATATTCCCCGAAGTTGCAAAGTCTTTATTTCCCACCCAGATATTCAGATATGTATAGACCTTTCCGGAAGGTTCTATTGGGGTCAGAACCGACCTGCTTTTAAGTTGCTCAACTATGGCTATTGTTTCCCCGAAATTCCTGTATGAATCAAACTTCACATACATAATGGAAGTGGCATTTTTAACGAACTCGAACCTTTTGTGGGATCCGGCTGTAATGAACTCCTGAGCAAGTTCTTTGACTTCAACATTACTTGCAGGCTCTGGAGAAATTCCACCTGCACCTGGAGAGGTCCCACCAGAGCTTACCGACCCCCCACTGCCTCCTTCGTCCTCGCCGACTTTAATGAAATCAGCCCAGGTAACAGCGCTATACCCGTAAACATTGCTGACATTAAGGGTTACGGAGTAACTTCCGGATTCTGAATACCCATGGCTCGGATTCTGGATGGTAGATGTCTTGCCGTCTCCAAAGTCCCAAAACCAGGAGGTAACGTTACCCGAGGAAGTGTCGTTAAACTGAACGGTCAGGGGGGCATTCCCTGTGCGTGTAGAAGTAACAAACGAAGCATGGATCCCGTCTCCGACCATAATATAGTTAGATTTGGTAATGTTGCTCCACGCAGTACCGTTACCTGCCCTCAGAGTAACCGTATAGAACCCGCTGGTCATAAACCGATAAACAGGATTTTGTACTGTTGAATCAATTGTTCCGTCACTATTAAAATCCCATTCCCATGCAGTCGGGCCTCCGGTAGATAAATCTTGAAACTGAACGGTAAGTGGAACCTGGCCTGAGGTTACGTTTGATGTAAAATCAGGAACAGGTGAAGTAATCGATAACACTTTTATAAAGGAAAGAGCACTGGTGCTAGACCCAAAAGCATTTGTTGCGGTCAATTTCACGGCATAACTTCCGGCTCTGAAATAGATGTGGGATGGATTCTGAGATGCTGAAGTATTTCCGTCCCCAAAGTCCCAGGCCCAGGAAGTCACATTTCCGGAAGAAGTATCATTAAAATGAACAGTAAGCGGAGCATTACCTGCCTGTGGGGAAATGGTAAAAGAAGCGAGAAGCGAACTTCCTACCGTAATGAAGTTAGATTTTTTGACATTATCCCTTGCAGTACCGTTGACTACACTCAGGGTAACTGAGTAGGTTCCCGGAGCTGTATACACATAAACAGGGTTTTGTACTGTTGAATCAATTGTTCCATCACTGTTAAAATCCCATTTCCAGGCTGTAGGGCCGTTGGTACTCTGGTCAGTGAACTGGACAGAAAGAGGAGCTGAGCCTGAAGTTGCATTAGAGCTAAAACCAGCTACAGGTACAGCGATTGAGTATGCAGTGATAGAAGAGGAAGCCGTACCGGAGGACCCGTATGAATTTGTCACGGTTAATTTCACTGTATACGTCCCTGCTCTGGAATATGTGTGGGAAGGGCTTTGAGAATTTGATGTACTACCGTCTCCGAAGTCCCAGAGCCAGGATGTTGGGCTTCCGGTTGAGGTGTCAGTAAACTGTACTGTTAACGGAGCTTCCCCCGATTGCGGAGAAGTAGTAAAACTAGCTGTTGGCCCATTTCCAGTGTAAATGTAACTCGATTTTGTAAGCTCACTGCTGACAGTGCCATTGGTTGCATTCAGGGTTACCGAATATGTTCCGGCAGTAGAATAGGTGTAAACCGGATTCTGGACTGTTGAGTCTATGGTCCCATCCCCGTTAAAGTCCCATTTCCAGGAAGTCGGCCCGCCGCTTGAGTTATCGGTAAACTTGACTGTGAGAGGCACTTTACCTGAAGTTGCATTAGAGCTGAAACTGGCTACTACAACGGGAACTATGGCTTTTTCTTTAACAGTAATATAGCCTTTAACACTGTCCGAGGCCCAGCTATCACTTACCGTCAACGTTACGGTGTATGTTCCCGCATTAGAGTAGGTGTGGGAAGGGCTTTGAGAATTTGATGTACTACCGTCTCCGAAGTCCCAGAGCCAGGATGTTGGGCTTCCGGTTGAGGTGTCAGTAAACTGTACTGTTAGCGGAGCTTCCCCCGATTGCGGAGAAGTAGTAAAATCTGCAACAACTGATTCATTTTCGACATCTGCGGCAGAGCCCAAGTCCGAATCCACAACTACCACCAATAACGAAAATATAAAGAAAATAAGCATTAACACCGCTATTTGTTTCAATTCACGCACCTTATTTTCACTTTGCATTTCAGATGACGTCCAACTGCCCCCTTAAACGTTCCATCTACCATTCACAAATAGCTTTTAAACCAGTTTAAGATCCTGGTTTAGAACCTTTCAGTGGCATTATTCTTTATTTTGTTACGAATCCAGCAGCAGATGTTTTGCGCTGGGAAATTGATGTCTTTAGTTGTAATTAGGTCATCTTATCATGAAATTAAAGTAGGGTCGCTTTATTTTTTTGAAGGTTATTGCTTTTCAGCTCCTTCTGGAGAAGTAAATCTCGTAGACTGTTAAGCTGGTCTTAAGTTCAAAAAGATCTAAAGTTTACTGAGAAGAATAAGCGTTTTCTTTTGTGATATATTACCAACGTGTCCTTACATAGATAATAACATTTTAAATGGAAATTCCTGTCCGAAGTATTAAACTTTTTGATTTAAGATCCTGGAGTAGAGTTATTTTCTGACCGGGAAACCTACAATCTGAGTAAGAGACTATCCGATAAGTATAGAAATCATGCTTCAGAGTCATACATTGTAATGACAAAAAGTAAAATCAGTTACGACTATGAGATCTCTGATGAATTCTTAAAAAAAATCAAACCTTTATGGATAACGTTAAGAGCAACAGGACTTTTGAATAGGCTCTTAATCTACTGATTTTTTAATGTTTTTTTTATAAAAGAATATTTTTAATGCAAACGCAAAAAGAATTACGGAAATCTGTGCAAGTACCAGCCCAAGGAGATTTGAAACAATATCTGCCACGCTTGCAGTCCGGTAAGGAAGGAACGTCTGGAATATTTCGTTCAGTATACCGTAGGCAGTTCCTATGGATACTGCACAGACCGCCGAATATCTCACTAGTGCCGGGTTTTTAGAAGTTAAAAATACAAAATACAGTAAAACTCCCATCCCGAAATATATACCTATATGCCCTGGGTCTAAGGATGCTTTCTGAACAACATTCAGACAATCAATCAAAAATTCCGTGATAGAAGAGAGGTTGTTGGCAACAAGAATATTTCTAACAGGGTAACCCAGATCCATTTTAAGGAAGCGTTTGAGGCCCCCTATGCTGGCACTGACTGAGAGATAAAAAACCATTATTGCATATAATATCGTAATTATAATAAAAAAACGGGATTTTTTAAGTTTTAGCATTTTATCTGTGAAGCTTATGACAGGTACGAGATTTAAAGGCTTTGTTTTAATGAACTGTTCGCAGTAAAATTAGACTATAGTTCTTATTTATTTTGAGACTTTATACCTCCTGTAAATCAAGACCTCAAATTATTTTTTGAAAAATGTTAGTGGGAATTATAGCTTAAAAATTTTAAACTCTAATCAATAATATAAAATTTTATGAAAATGGGTGGATAAAAAGTAAAATCAACATGTTTTTGTCATTCGGAAGTAAGTATGGTCGGAACTACTGTATTTTTTCGGTAAGTATATCTATCATTATGTTTAAAATGTTCCGGATTAAATGTATGTTGTATTTACCAGAAAAAACATGAAAAGTAACGGTGAAGGGCAGTAAAAAATGATATTAAGTTCAGCTTCATTTATTCAAAATATTATGCTTACAAGCAATTTCTTTGTTCCGTTGATAGTAACTGCAGTCTCAATGCCGTACTTTATAAAGAAGCTGACCGAAAACAATATTGTCACTAAGGACGTTTACAAGAAGGGCCTGCCGATGGTAGCAGACCGTGGAGGGACTTTAATTCTGCTGATCGCAATGCTTTCCCTTTCCATGAACTCCCTCTTTTTCAAGTTCACACCCACAAACTATGTCGCAATGATTGTCATTGCACTTTTCGGGCTGTTTGGCGTCCTTGATGATATGATCAATATTGGAAGGACTTCCAAGCTGCTGATCATGTATTACTGCTCTTATCCGCTTATTCAGTATGCGACTCACACTGCAGTGACCCTTCCAAACATTGGAGCCCTGGAACTTGGAATACTTTATTTACAATTTATTGTCCCGACATATGTGCTGGTTGCATCAAACCTTGTTAATATGCATTCCGGATACAACGGGCTTGCTTCAGGATTAGCTATAATTATTCTGGTCTCGTTGATTATAAAATCGGTCCTGATACACGATGTTGAGAATATAATATCCGTTGTTGCCATAACAGGAGCTACTATCGGGTTTTATCTCTACGAACAGTACCCTGCTAGGATCTTCTGGGGAAATGTCGGGTCGCTTACAGTCGGAGCTGCAATCGGGACTATTATTATCATCCAGGGCTTCATTATAAGCGGCTTTATTATGCTCATCCCGCATACAGTCAATTTTCTTATGTACGTCTACTGGAAAGTTAAAAAGTACCCGTCTGCCAAGTTCGGAAAAATAAGGGAAGATGGCACTCTGGATGTCCCCAATGCTCTTACTCTTAAATGGGTTCTGCCTTACCACTACAGGTTAACTGAAAAGCAGGCAACCTCTGCAATGTTCCTGTTAACTTCAGTTTTTTGTGTTTTGGGAATTTTACTTCCGGGAAGGTTGTAACTAATAAAAAATAGAAGGATAACAGAAAGAAAAAATAGAAGGATAACAGAAAGAAAAAATAGAAGGATAACAGAAAGGTGAGAATAAGTTATTTCACACTCGATATCTTTTGAAGAACAACAGTGCTCCCTGGAATAATATTCCGGTACCCCAGATTCCAGATGCTGATGCCTGATAATTCCGGTCTTCCTGATCCTCTTCACTCTGAACGATTTCTGTTTTTTTCAGAAGAAAAGGCTGCGTCAGAGTTTTCTTCGCCGGCTGGTCCTGATGTAAGGATTTCTTTGGAGTCAGGAACCTGATTTTCCGGGCCGGATGCAAATTGGGAACTCTGGCCTGTTATTGCAAACGGAGAAAATACCGGAGTTTTTGATTCAAAGAATATATAATCGGAATCTTCTCCTGTTTTTACGGTGGGCAGAGGATTCCATGCATATAAGTGGTATCTGTTGAGTTCAACGTTTGCTACCTGAATCCAGTTTTCTTCCAGCCAGATTTTGCTTACTCTAAAATTGATCACCGGATTTCCTATATTTTCTTCAGTTGAATACCCGTTCTTCCCTACCCATATATTCAGGTATTTATACACCATTCCCTCAGACTCATTTGAAACCAGGCAGGAGGTCGTATCCAGAACTTCAATGCTTGTTGTTACAAAACCTGCATTCCTGAGAACTGTATAATTTACACACGTAACAGGATTTTCTAAATCTTAAAAGACAGTGTAACTGTTGCAAATGTACCGGAAATCGAAACTTCCCCTTTTCCCAGAATACATCCGTATACATTTTTGAGTACTCCCGTATCCTTCTGTCTCGGATAAAAAAAAGTTTCCATTCCGCTCTGCTCAAACAGGTCACCTTCAGTCACATTTGTTACCTGCAGCAATGACTCATAAAATTTCATGTCAAACTGCATGCCTGCAATATCTGTGTCAGGGACTACGAAAATATCTAATGTAACCGGATTATCCCCCCAGTTTGTCCCGGCTGATGGTCTGAGAATTACCTCTGAAACGGCAGCTACATTAGAGGAAAAAATATAGAGAGTGCTGCAATTATTGCAAATAACCAGATGAATATTTTCCTGCTGTTTCCAAACATAGTTTTTCATCTGTATGACAAATCATATATATCTGTCTAAAAAACTGGCCATATATGATTATTATTCTTTCTTATCTATCTTAGTATGATGACAACACTTATTATCCGATAATATATTGCATATTATGCCGAAAACATCGAAACCCTTAGGCATAACTTTGCCTGTTTAAGGTCAGTTCCTCTACCAGTCTTTGAATCAGTTCATTCTGGAAGTTATCATAATTTCTCGTTTTCGTGAGTATAATGCTGGTATTATTCACACTGGTTTGCACGGCATTTCCTTCCTGGCTACTTACAGTAACGTTTTGAAGATAAATTTGTGCCATATCTCTTTTACCTGGAGTTGAGGATAACGTCATTGTTGCAAATATACCGGAAGTCGAAACTTCTCCTATTCCCTGAATGCATCCGTATACGTTTTTGAGTGTTTCCGTATCATTCTGTCCCGGGTTAAAAAAAGTTTCCGTACCACTCTGTTTAAACAGGTCACCTTCAGTCACATTTGTTACCTGCAGTAGTGAGCTGTCAAACTTCAGGTCGAACTGCATGCCTGCAATTTCCGTATCCGGATCCACAAATATATCTACAGTTACCGAGCTGCCTGATTCAACTACTTCAGATGAAGGCTGGAGAGTTACCTGGGTGGCTGCAGATGCTGTAAAAGTGAATATTAAGAGAATTGTAATCATTGTAGATAAACAGATTCCTGTTAGTTTATATTTTCTCGACATACTGTGTAATTTATCTTATTATGTATAAAAAATTATCTTTCCACGGTTATATCCATTATTTCCATTAACCTGCAGTCTTTATTAGCCGGATAAACTATAGTCATGATAATAAATAGGTTTAATAAGCTAGGCTGCCAGATAAACCAAATCAGTCAGTAAGCCAAAGGCCAGATAAGTCAAATCAGCCAATAAGTTCAAAATAGTAAGTGAATAGTAAGTGAATATAGTAAGTGAATATAGTAAGTGAATACTGAAAAATGGCTATGTGAGGTAAGTAATTTTGAAACAGGTTTTGTGCCTACCTCACATTTTTTATTTTTTTGAACTTTTTTTTGAACTTTTTTTTTGAACTCTTTTTTAGACTACTGTTTCCCCAAAATGGTACCCAGCCAGGGTAAGGTCCTGTGTGTTTACCACTCCATCCTGGTTCACATCCCAGCGTGGGTAAGGCTTTACTGTACTGGTGCTTCCGTAATTCTGAGCTATTATGGTTATGTCAAGGATGTTTACTACCCCATCCTGGTTTACGTCCCAGCGCGGATGATAGTTGTTTATGTATATATTGTTCTGCTCCGTTACTTTTTCAATTCCATCGCTTACAGCCACCTCAATTGTATGATTCCCGCTACTGGAATAGTCGGTTTCCCAGACATAAGTGTTTTCAGTGCTGTATTCTATTCCGTCAATCCCGATGGAGTAGTTGAGGGCCTGCCCGTCCGCATCGGATGCGTTTACTGAAATCCCGATCCTTTCCCCTTCACTGAAAGACGACCCGTCCAGAGGTTCGAAGGAATCAATGGCTGGTGGGTTATTTAACTTGTTCACGGTTACCGTGACGTTCTCCGAATCCGTGAGGTACCCATCGCTCACTTCAAAGGTAAACGTGTAAACTCCAGCCTGTCCAACAGCCGGGATCCAGCTGAAATTCCCAGATTCTGTGTTGAATTCTGCCCCATCGGGAAGATCTGAAGCTGAAAGAATAAGTTCGTCTCCGTCCGCATCTTTGGCAATTACCTTAAAAGTGAGAGCGCTTTTCTCATCAATCGATTTGAGGTAGCAAATAGGGTCCATTACAGGAGCAGTGTCTATCAGTACGCTTGTATTTGTAACGGTATAAGGAGCTGATTTTGAACTTGCATCACTGATAAGCACGTTTGAGAGGTTGAACTCTGCTATTCCTGTCCTGTTTCCTGCAGTCAGGTTAACGGTTGCAAAAGTCCCGGGTGTGGATACATTTAAAGGGCCCAGGATGTAGCCATAGATGTTTATGACTGTTCCGGCAATGTTGTCGATAGCCCCACTGTTGAAAATAGTGGATGACCCACTCTGTTTGAAGAAATCTCCTTCGGTTACACTGCTGGCTGAGACCATTGAACTGTCGAATAGAATGTCAAGCTGTGCACCGTTTATTGAGGTGGAGGGATCGATTTTTATGCCAAGGTCAAACTGAGCTCCAGGTGCGACGTTCTCGCAGGGAATTATCATGATTATTGATTTGTTCTCAGATGGCGGCTCTTCAGGTTCTGTCACGTTTACCTTCCAGGTATTCGAAAAGCTATCAGTATCCGCTGAACCACTTACATTAACGTCGTATACTCCTGCCGTATCCCAACTATAGGTTAAGGATGTGCTGTCATTCAGGACCGCTTTCCCGCCTACGAACCAGTTTGCAATCAAAGCCCGGCTGGAACTTACATTGAAGTATACGGACTCTCCTGTATTCTTAAAGAGCAAAGTATTTTCTGGAAAAAATACAATCATACCAGACGAATTATTACCAGTCCCCCAGACGTCCCAGCTCTTGCTAACATCTCCGTTTGCGTTTGATCCCTCAAATTTAATTACTGATTCGTCTTTTGTTATAGTCCACGTATAATTAAGGGAGCCTTCGGACACAAGTTTTCCGTCCACATACCAGTCCATCTCTGTCAAAGGCTCATCTGTCCAGACCCTGAAGTTTTTAGTTTCTCCGGGGTTGAACGGGTTTTCCGTGCTTGGAGCAAAACCGATTATCTGCGGGCTGGTTGAATCTTCCGGGATAATTGCTGTTATGGTGTAGGTCGGGACGTTTGGGTCTTCGCGGTACCAGGAAGAGTCAGGAATGATTCCTGAGAGAGAAACAGTGCGGCCGTCTGGAGTGGTGATGGTGGCTTTGCTGGAATATGTTTCAGAATATGATGAATTTTCATAATGTATATGTAGTATTGCTGGCGATTCTGCCCTATTATTTATAGGAAGGCATGTTCTTCCATTATACATAAGGAAATGAGTCTTTTGTATACCATTTCCATCACAACTTGCCTTACTTTCATCCTGTTCATTTACAAGATCGATAGTCACATCTGGTAGTTGAGTTCCAGTTCCATCTACTATTATTAGGTCAAGATATCGATAAATTCCAGCGTCATTACAACTGTAAAATCTTGAAAAATTAGTATTTATTATCCGTGTATTAATAGCTTTACTAGAATCAATCCTATCTACGGAAGAATCTATAATTGTTCCATTATATGTATATGCACCATCCTTTATGTAAGTGAATTTGATTACATTATTTTCAATGGCATAACCCGGGGGTGTTGTTATGGTCATGTTTTGGAACTTTATTTCAGAACTGTTGAATACAGTGTTTCCATTTCCTTGGATAATTGAATTTTTAACAGTTACATTATGAACATCATCACCTATAAGAAATCCTCCACCCAACAATGTCAAATTTTCAAAATATATATTATTACATCCTCCCAAGGCTCCATTCCCATTAGTTAACAATATGTTATTAGATGGTGAATGACCAATAATAGAGTCATAAACAGAAATGTTACTAGCTGGATGTATATCTATTCCATTATGGCCGGCATTGAAAACAGAAACATTACGGAATGTAGAACCATCCTCTGCCCCACCTGGACAAAAACTACTCCATCCACTATCATTAACCGACAAATTATATCCGTAATTGTATCTTCCTGACGAAAATACAATTCCTTCGTATCCGGTTTGCGGGGTCAGATAGTTCCCTGATCTCCAAGTAGAAATGTCATGGAAAGTTCCTCCCGTTGAATTAAATACATAAAATCCCACTCTGTCTGTTTTGTTTACTTTTACATTATAGATATTCATTCCAATAGTGTTTTTCACATAGAATGCAGCTCCACTATTTCCAGAAGAATCTTGAATATATATATCATGGATCACTCCATTTTTGATTCCCTCTACCCAAAAATCCCTCGTTTTATATGTAGTAACATTATGTATTATTCCCTGAATATCACCGTATATATTTATTCTTTCAGCATATTGAAAATTAGTATTATATAATTCAGAATTGTATAAATATATAGATCCTCTGTGTTCATAGGTGTTTGAAGTTTCGTTCCATCCGGTTATTGTAACATCATGTATTTTGAACTTATCATTATTATTATATCCATACAAAATTCTTGTATATCCTTTTTGTCCTGTCATTCTTAATTCAGTAACTTCAGAATTATTTATATATACTGTAGAATTTTTTGAGTAAATACATGAAGCCGTCCAAATGCCATTTCCCCAGTTTTTTATTAGTTTTGAATCATTTAATTTATTGGATATATCTGTAAGGGTTACATGAGTTTCATCTTGAACAATTATTATGTTCCAATAAGAATCAGATGTTATACTTGCAGACGCAACTGGTAAAAAAAAACAAAACATTATACACACAGTTAGGGTATGGTATAACAGATTTCCCTGTAATTTATCCCCCAGTTTCAATATTATTCCCCCTGCTCTATTTAAATATTTCAAATTATTCAATAAACTGCCTTCTTTGTATAAATATGTTAGTTAATATTATTAATTCCTAGTAGTAAGTTCTTCATCCTACTTTTGGGGGATGCGACAAGAATCCATGCTATGAACCATATTCTTACCGTCGACTGGTTGACATTTAATTTTTAATAAGTGATAATGACAATGATTTTGAAAAAAAAATACCTCGTAATTGCGTATAGTTGATAGGTTGACATGTAACCAATTATGAATCCGTCATACTAAACTTTAATGAAAAAAATGGTTCCATGCTTATATAGGTCGTGAGAGTTGGATCATACGTTATCCAGCTTTAAACATAATGTCTAGAGTTATCTAATGCTCTAAAACGGTGTTGGAAAAAATGTTCAAATATCTAATGTCGACATGCTGAAAGTAAGTAATAAATATCTAAAAGGCTGTCTTAAAACTAAATAATACCTGTAACACGATTGTTCGTCAAGGTCAGAACAGACTGTAAGACTTCCTTATCCTAGCGATTTATCTGATAGAGAATGGAAGCTAATCAAGCCTCACATCCCAAATCCCCCAACTAATCGCGGCAAAAAACGTGTTCATCTCTATCAGGAAATATTAAATGGCATATTCTATTTGCTACGTTCTGGTTGTGCCTGGCGAATGTTACCACACGAATTATCACCATGGCAATTGTCTACCACTATTTCCGTCTTTGGCATCTTTACGGAATTTGGGAACGCATAAATGCTGCGCTAAGAACTGAACTGAGAATTGCAAATGGCAGAGAACCAGAGCCAAGTGCAGCAATTTTGGATAGTCAATCAGTCAAAACCACAGAAACACCTGGAGTACGTGGTTATTATGCTGGAAAGAAAGTAAAAGGGAGAAAGCGTCATATTATGCGCCATATTATAGTAGATACAACAGGGCTACTATTGATGGTTGTAGTTCATGCCACCAATATCCAGGATCGGGATGGAGTTAAACTTGTTCTGGAACAAATTAAGGGGACCTTTTCTTGATTGCAGCTTATTTGGGCTGATGCTGGTTATGCTGGTCAACTGGTTAATTGGGTCAAGATAACGTGTGGTTGGGTTTTGGAAATAGTAAAACGTAACGATGATGTCAAAGGTTTTCAAGTACTTCCTCGTAGATGGGTAGTAGAGCGTACATTTGGATGGAGAGGGCGTTATCGGCGTTTGAGCAAAGATTATGAAGGATTGACAGAATCAAGTCAAGCCTTCATATATGCTGCTATGATCCGTATAATGAGTAAACGACTGGCTAAAATCAAGCCTTCATCCAAATGAAAAATGCATATTCAGACAGCCTCTTAGACATGCTAACTATTTGACTAAACAATTATTTTCAACCCAATAAGCCAATAGCCAAAAAATATAAGCTAACTGGGCAATGAGTATCAAATTAAAGTTTTCTACTATCTATTGGTATATAGAATATTCCGATTAGAGAAAAAACACAATATTTATATGCCAATTATAGTAATTTCTCAGCAGAAATACCTCCATATTCAGTTTCTGTAGGCATTCCCGCTAGAGTCATTAAGAAGTATGACTTTAAAAAGGGGAGGTGGATTAAAGTTTAATTCCGTTAGCTGAAGCTTTAATGTTGTTAATAATTTAGTAGAGTTTTTATTAGCCTCGTAATTTCATTTTAAATGGAATTAAAATATTTTATTTTCTCTTTTTATGGGACTTATTATGAAAATATCAGTTGTAATTCCTACATATAATAGGAGCGAGGAATTAAAATCTGCAGTAGAGTCCGTGTTAGATCAGTCTACTCCAGCAAATGAGATCATTGTCGTGGATAATGGTAACGATAGTAAAACAGAAGACATTTTACAATTTTACTCTAACAACAAATCGAATACTCAGATCAGATACTTAAAAAATCATGTAAATAGTGTATCTGTTGCCAGAAATATTGGGGGGCAAAATGCCCAGGGCGATATCATTTTCTTTTTGGATGATGATGATAAATTTGATACATATTATATTGAAGAAATTATCCAAATATACTCTGATTGTCCAAATGCTTTAATTGTTCAGGGAAATCTTGCAAAAGAAATATCAAAAAGTAATATAATTATATTGTGGAACAATATATGGAACCTATACTCTAAATTCTTTTATATCTTTAGTTTTTCCAAAAATATGAAAAAAGTTTTACCTTCTGGAAAAAATGTTTCTCCTTCATATTGTGATAAAGTAATTAATTGTCAGTGGGCCAGCGGTGGATGCTCAAGTGTAAAAAAGAAAGTGTTTAATGAGTTTTTATATGATAATAACCTGATCAAGTACAGTTATGGTGAAGATGTTGATTTTTCTTATAGGATTTACAAGAAATATCCACAGTCAATTTATTTAGCACCTAAAGCAAAATTATTGTATAAAGGATCTTTTAATAAAGGTACACCACTAAAACAAGCTATTATCATGGAAAAGGCATATAATCTTTATTTTGTATCCAAAAATTTAGGCAAACCTATTAATTATATATTATTTTTTTGGAGTGAAATTGGGATGTTTTTACAGGATATGCTTTTTTGTGTGCTATTCATAAAAAAAAGAGGAAAATATTTTTTATTAAGATTATTGTATAGTCTGTGTGCATATTATATTTGCATTCGTTTTTTTTCCAGGATACAAAACTTGGACATAGATTATATTAATAACAGGTATTTACTATGAGCCTAGCGCGTGACGTAGCTAAAAATACAAGCTTTATTTTATTTGGCAATATAGTTGTAAAGCTTATAGCTCTTTTCGTTTCAGTTTACTTGGCAAGATATTTAGGTGTAAATAATTATGGAAAATATACTTTTGTAACCACTTATCTTATGTTTTTCACATTTATCAGTGGATTTGGATTAGATCAGGTAATTATTAGAGAGATTGCAAGAAATCCCTCAACAACTAATGTTGTATTCAATAATGCCTTTTACATTAGAATAGTGACTTCTATTGTAGCTGTATTATTAGCGGTAGCAGGTATTCGTATTTTAAATTATCCCTACGATACTGTAATATATGTCTATCTGGTATCAATTACATTATTATTTCAAGGAATTAGTTATTTAATTGAGTCCCTTTTCCAATCAAATCTTAAAATGGAATATTCTTCGATCGCTTTAATCATCTCTAAATGCTTTTTTGCATTATCAATATTTTTGATAATACTCAATAAGGGTACTCTGATGAATATTTTTTTAGTTTCTATACTCTCTGAAGCTTTCCGGACCTTAATAGATTATATGTACTCGAAAAAATTCATAAAAATTAATATAGATTTCAACCTGGGCACTTTAAAATATTTAATAAAGCAAGCCTTGCCTTTTGTTATTGGCTATGGTCTTTTTATTATCTATTATCGTATTGACGTTTTGATGTTGTCGATTTATCAAGGTGATATCCCTGTAGGAATTTACTCCGCTGCATATAAATTAACAGATCCGCTGCTTTTCCTACCAGGTGCTTTAGCTTCAACACTCATGCCAGTAATGTCAAAACAATATTTCTCTGATAAAGAGAAACTTAAAAACACTTACCTTATGAGCATGAGATATATCTTGGCACTAATGTTGCCAATAGTGTTTGGAATATATTTACTTTCCAAAGATATTATTAATTTTCTTTACAGTTCAGAGTTCTCGGGTTCCATTATAGCATTACAAATGCTATCTGGTACAATAATTTTTAACTCATTAAACTCAATTCAGTCATCTCTACTAACTTCAGTAAATAGGCAAGAGTTAAATACGTTAACTATTGGAATTTGTTGTATTTTGAATATAGGGTTAAATGTAGTGTTCATACCTGATTACAGTTATATGGGGGCTGCGTTTGCTACATTAGTTTCTGTAATAGCACTATTTTTCATAGAGTTTTACTTTATATATGTAAATTTATCACTACATTTTGTTAATGTGGATCTATTAAAACTATTTATCGCTTCAGGAGTGATGGGGTTAACCTTAATAAAATTCCCATCTTTGAATATGTTCACATTAGCATTTATTGGGGGAATTATATACATTGTTTCTATTTTTTCACTTAATGTATTTTCAAAAGACGATATACAGTTACTTCTTAAAGTACTCAATCATAGATG
Source organism: Methanosarcina sp. WWM596 (assembly GCF_000969965.1). Classification (GTDB taxonomy): domain Archaea; phylum Halobacteriota; class Methanosarcinia; order Methanosarcinales; family Methanosarcinaceae; genus Methanosarcina. The sequence goes on along the minus strand of NZ_CP009503.1, from coordinate 884,705 downwards.
AATTCGATATTATTGGATTGAGTGGCTCTCATATAAATTTACATATTTTTCAATAATATGGTTCCATGTATATCTTTCGGCAAATTTTTTTTGCATAGTAACCAGGTTTTCGTCTGTTCCAGTATATTGTGAGTTAAGTATCTCAACAATGTCATCAACATTTGGCTCAAATGATTTAAGTTGATATCCATCTGCAACAACAAAATCATAGATTCCAGCATTTTTAGAAAAACATACAGGGCAGTTTGAACATGCGAATGCTTCCATTACAGCTAAGCAAAAAGTGTCAAATCGTGATGGATATATAGCGAGATCAACATTTTTCAAGATAAATTTAATATCTAATCTATTTAAATTTCCGAGGAAAATAACATGATCTTTTATTTTTAGTTTCTCGCATAGTTTTATTAAACCTTTTTTATATTCACCTTCTCCTGCAATGTATAGTACTGTTTTTGGCTTATCTTTCAAAAATTTAGAGACTGCTTTGATTAACAAATCTATACCTTTTTCAGGAGCAAGCCTTCCGTGGAAAAATATTTTAAAATTATCGTCGGTAACTATGTGATTAAGTTCTGATAAATTACAGTCATTTAGTGGATAAAACCAGAAATTATCAATTCCGTTAGGTATAACTATACTATTTTTTACTCTATATTTTTTTTTAATTATATCGTTTAAAGAATAGGAATGAGTTACTATCTGACATGTATATTTTAATAAATATGGGGCAAAAATGGCAGAGGGAATAGTCAAGTAATCTAAACGGTGACGATATTTTAGTTGCATTTTTATATGTTTTCTAAAATCGCCATGATAGTGTATAATTAGTGGTTTCTGCTTTATGATTGAATAAATGTGAAGCAGAAATTTTTTATTTGGCATCAAATTTGGACTAATAGGTATGTGAATAACATAATTGTTTGGATAATTTAATATATCTAATAAGGTCACACTTTCAAGATTATATTGTTTTGCTTCATTCTCATTTTTGTTTATAATTAATTTTATTTTATCAACAGGTAAAGGATCTTTGTAATTGATTAATTCCTCTATAATCGATTTTCCAACTTTGGCAGGCGCATCATTTTTTTCGGGGTAAAAATACAACAGATCCATATCAGTGTTCCCTAAAAATCCTTGCCCATTACAATCCTTATTAAAATAATTGATATTTTTCTTTGATTTACATTGATAAAATCTTATCTAACCTGTTTATTTTATGGTATTTTCACAGTATCCAGACTCTAATCCTTCCGTTACTAAATATATTATTCTTTTTTTCTTCTATTGAGTTAATAATTGGTTCTCTTGCATATACATCCTCTAAAATGTATGTAGCATTGAATTTATCTATTATTTCTATAGCCCTGCCATCATCAATATCTTGTAGACCCATAAGCCAGTTGACAGATCCAGCTACATCAGTCATTGGTTTTATGACATACGGTCCCTCAAGATAATAATCTAATGAATTAAGACTAACCTTCTCCATCTCGATATCGGATTCATTCATTAACTTGTAAGCAAGTATCTCCGCACCAAGTGTAGGTGTAATAGGATGTCCATCTGACATAGGAGACAATCTCCAAGTATCTCCCCTGAATGCGAAACCGTGAGAACTCTCGGGTATATAGTTGTTTGTCCAAGTTGCAGCACTATATGTGATATCAGGCATATACCAATAGTTTTGAGAATCACCAGTACGTGCATGATTGTAAAATCCTGAAAAAGTAGAAAAAGATATTAAGATCAAAATTATGGTTGTGATTATTATCTTATCTGATCTCTTTTCGTATGAACTTAATAGATTCCTGAAACCTAGAGCGCTAAAAAGTATTGTGAATGTCAGTAATATATAGATTCCATAAGCATGGGAATACATAGTGGGTATCAGCATTAATAGAGCCACAAGAATATATGTTTCTTCAAATATTTTGTTTCTTTTGAACATTAAATAGAATAACCCTCCAAAGAAGAAAATTAAAACTGGCCCTATATATCGTATATTTATTATTACAGTGGTTAATACCCATTCATATCTGGATCCCGCTTCTATCAATGTCCTTGTAAAAAAAGGATATGTAAGTGCAAATATGAATCCTATAAAATATAAATAATTATGACTGTTATTTATATTCCACGTTAAATTTACCTTGGATATTAACTTTAAAATTACAAATATACTTAATAAAAGTATTGAAAAATAAAAAAAATGATGGATAGCTGCTAAAAACGGGATTAGAACTATCACTAGTAAAGCAGTTTTTCTTAATTTCATTTTTTTTATCAGTACGAAGAGAAAAAGTGGTAAAAATATAATGAACGGGCCTCTAGTACTTATTTCCCATGTGCTGAATATCATTATTCCTTGAGATATTGAAAAGAAAAGAGCTGTCAAGTATTTATATAAAAAGTCATTATATAATGTTCCAGCTAATATATATGCTGTAAAAATACTGAATAGTCCCATTATGATAGAAAATATTAATATTGTTTTTTCCATTTCCAACCCTGTAAGTCCAGTTAATTGTGAGACTCCTGAAAGTGAGAATGGAATAGCACTTGCGTATGAGTAAGGATATAACCCAAAAACTGAAAGCCAATTTAGCCACCAGTTCGCACATCCAAAGCTAGTTACCGAGTTGGAAAGGGAATGTATGAAAAAAGAATCCGATCCCTTTTCGTGAGGTATTGAAGGAATTCTTAATACTATGTTGAGTATAATTAATAGTGCAAACAATATTACTTTTTTACGCTGCGAGACTTCAGCTTTGAACATAGTATCTCCTTCAACCGTTTGTATTTATAGTAGTCTAATATTTCATCATCTTTTATTCTAGGAGCACCTTTAATATATTCTGAGAAATAACCTATTATGTATGCTAATCCTACCCCATTTTTAGAATAACCATCAGTACTATATAACATTCTTATTCCTTTTAGCAAAACATGTGTGGGAGTGTAGCCTATAAAATAGTTGTTGACGCCCAATTTTTTATACCCTTTCCATTGACCTTCAGCGCTGGCATATGCTCTTGTAGATATCATTTTTATGTGTTCAAACTGTCTTATGTCCCATCCCCGGATTGTGGCTTTTACATTTGATACGCTATCTGGGCTACATGTCAGCAGATAGCCTTCAGTATCTATAAAACATTCCTTTTTCCAGAGTCTGGCTCCTCCGGAAGGTATATCTTTTCTGAAATTGCTCCATATAATTTTATTATTGATAATGTTACCTACATGACCGCTACATATGCCTAAGTTTTTATTTTTTTCAAATTCACTCATAAGAGATTCAAAATAATTGCCATCAAATGTAATATCTGCATCAACGCTACCAATATAATAATACTCCAAGTTATTTTCTTTACAGTAATTGAAAGCGTAGTCAAATCCAGTTCTGTAGACATGTGATAAGTGTATTCCTAGGTCTCTTGGCTTTTCATTCAATCTTAAACTTTTAATCCAGCTATGCTTTGAAGTGATATTTCTCAATATTTCAGGAGTTCTATCTGTACTCCCATCATCGACAATAACCCAAAGTATTGGTTTTATTGTCTGATTAACTACAGATTCTGCGAGTTTTGGAAGACTTTCTTCTTCATTTTTGCAGGGGGTTACAAGTATATAGTCTTTTATGCCCATAGGCTGTCATCCATTCGTATTACTTCGAAACATTCGGCATATTCGAATCCCATTGCCCAGCCGTAAGTTTTAGCCATTCCTTTTACATGTTCTATCAGCACTTCGCTACCAAATTTTGTGTACTGGGTTTTGTAGGCTCTAATGGCATTTAGTTTGGTTTCAAGAGTTTCCGTGATATCTACAAAGAATTGGGGTCTAAAGGCGAATACATTAGGTCTGTATGGCAACGTTGAAGCACTTAACACGTTTTTTACACGACCCTGACGGGAAACTGCAAACATTATATCAGCTGCGGACTTATGATCCTGATGGGAATCAAAAGGATGATGAGAAATAAAGACATCTGGATGTAATTCATTAACGATGGTATCAACTTTAGTAATTATTTCTCCATCTGCTGGTAAGTCTTTTGTTGGGTAACTAAGAAACATAATACCTTTTATTCCCAGTATCTTAGTAGCATCTTTAGCTTCATTCCTCAGTTCTTCATCAATGTAAGTCTTACCATTTATGTCTGTATAGCCACCTGATGTTAGAATTAACAGGTATACATCATATCCTTTCTTTGCAAACTTCGCAAGCGTCCCACCAGCTTCAAGTTCCATATCATCTGGATGAGCACCCATAGCAAGAACTGTACGTGTAATTTTAATCACTCTCTTTTTCAAATTTATCTCCAATTCGGAGTTCTAATTTTGTTTCATTCCCATTTTTATCAAGAACTGCATAATTGTCAATTGACAATTTACCGCCTTTTACACTTATTATAAAGTTAGAATCAGAACTAGCGATTATTTCACCTAGTGAAGAGTAATTGGATGAGTCAGCCTCAAATTGGGCACCCCAAAAAATAATTTTTTTACCTTTTATATAACCGTAAGCACCCGGCCAAGGCTTAACAAGTGCCCTTATTAAATTGTAAATCTCAATCCCATCTCTGTTCCAATCGATTATTCCATTTTCAGGGGTTCTTGGTCTAAAATAAGATGCTTTTGAATCGTCCTGTTTTTCAGCTTGGAGAACCTTTCCAGATGAGATGGTATTAAGGACATACTTTAATAGCTCACATGCCTCATGATATATTCTGTAATGTAATGTATTTGCGGAGTCTTCAAATAAAATAGGAATTTTTTTCTGGACTATTATATCTCCAGTGTCAATTCCCTTATCAACGAAGTGTATTGTTACTCCAGTTTCATTTTCTCCATTGGCTATAGCCCAGTTAACCACATGCTGGCCTCTATAATAAGGCAGATATGAAGGATGTATATTTATGGATTTAAACCTGGGAATATTAAATATTTCATTTCTAATAATATATTTATATCCGCAAACAACAATTAAATCGGGATTTGAGTCTTTTATATAGTCTATATAATTATAAAGTTCTATTCTGTCTGGTTCGTGAAATGGTATGAAAGATTTATCAGTAGTTTCTGTAATTTTAATTCTATTCACATTACTTTTTTCCAGAGGCTGGCAAAAAACGCTTTTTACATTTGAATTTTCAATTAAGCAATCCAAAATCAAACCATTGTTGCCAAAAAATATCGTGTTAATTCTGTTTTCATTCATAATTACCAACCTCTGGACCAGCATTCAATAAAGCATCTATAGCCGACATATTTGGCTCAAACCCATCGTACTGCTGCTTATAAACCGGATGTCTGAAATCCTGAAAACATACCTGAATATTTTTTTCGTCGAACAACTGAGGATTAAGATAGTCTTTACCCATTGGGCCTGATAGATAAACGTCCCCGCCAACTGCACTGACAAGATCGACAAGTCTTTCTGTTGACTTGGAATTGAACCCGAATTCACTTGAATGAATAATTTCAGTATCAATCTCAAATGATTTCATTAGAAATTCGATCAATTTCAGGTTTATGTCGAGAAGCATATCATATTCTTGCCCATAGATTCGGCGAATATCTTTTTCAAAATTCGGATAAAAAGGAGCTTTTTTGTAGTTATCGTTTATTTCTTTAAAATGAGCTTCCTGCCAGTTTGTTCCTTCTATTTCAACATCGTTTCTTATTTTTATTTGATTGATGGGAATATGCTTTTTCTCAACAGGCACAGTAAGCCATTTCCATCCGTGGTATATTCTTATCCTGTTTCTCTGCTGGAAGTCCCCTTTGGTAAACTGAGCATCATCATAGATAATGAATACATCAGATTTTCTCAGCTTGTCAAAAAAACCTAAATATGGAAAATAATTCGGTTGATGTATTCCTACTATCATATTTTTTCACGCTTCCAGGGATGAAACTTTGTAAAGATGAAACTTTGTAAATATATATAGTTTTATTTTTGTAAACAAAATATTTGGATCAGTTCCGTATATATTCGCTATTTTATTACATTCCGAAAATAATACTCAGCTTACTTTTCCTGAGTTTTCAATCATATTGACTATAAACTCCACAACACCAACTTTTTCTTCTAACATGTTCTGCTTTTTTAACAGCCATTCTTCTTTTAATGTATCATTTTTCAATAGAGATACGGCTTTATCCAGTGCAGTGCTTCTATCTAATATTGTATAAGCCAATCCGTATTTTTCTTCAAGTTCGTTCAGGTATCCTCTCCGGGTATTTGAGACGTATATTGAAGGGACTCCGAGGATAGCAGCTTCAGATGCCATTGTAGCGCCTTCTCCAATGCAGAGAGCAGAAAAATAAATTACATCGTGGAGGTCTTTTGGATCTATTTTTAACTGGTAATCTTTTACTGTTTGCCAAGCTGTAGTATCGGAAGATATTACTACTCTACCATATTTTTCGAGCTGGTTCACATACTCTCGAAGTTCTTCTTCAGTTTTAAAATTCAGTCCTGTTGCGTTTATATCATGATGGGAGGAAAGGGCAGATAACCTGAGAATTATATACTTATCATTTAGTTGATACTTATTTAGCACTTCTTTATTTGGAGTAAAATACTTTGGATGTAAGTATGCAAGCTCGTAGTATCCGTCAAACCTTTCTTGCTTAGGTCCCAAATCCAGATAAAATGAATTTGAAGTGTATATCTTGTCAGTAAAAGGAAAAGTAAGTTTAATTACGAGACCTGCAATCTCGGTATCTGAAAAAGCAATATGAGGTTTTTTAAGAATACGGCTCACATGTGCTGAATAAGGAGAACCGGGGCTCACAAAAACATCCGGTTTAAACAATCTCACCTGTTTGTAAAGCCACAAATCATTCATTAGTATCCCTAAGGCTTTTCCAAGCATTGTCTTATAATATCTGCACACCTCATACTCAAATCCGTACTCTTCAAGTACTCTTTTCGTATTTTCTTTGGCTCTTGCCACTATCTTGGTCTCGTGACCCCTTTCTTGAAGATTCCAGATCACGTTTTTAAAGACATTTACATCTTTTGGGTGCCCGATATCAAATAGTATATTCACGGCATTTCAACCTTTTTTATTGTTTTGGCAGGCACTCCTGCAACGATATGATAAGGGTCTACATTTTTTGTAACGACTGATCCGGCTCCGACTACAGCTCCCCTGCCAATTCTGATCTCAGGCATTATTATAGAGCCAGCGCCAAGCCAGGCATCGTCTTCTATTACTATCCGACCTCTCTGAATTTTTACATAAGGTTTAATTCGGGAATTATTTGGGTCTGAAGATGTGAGCAGGGTTACGTTTGGGCCTATAGCTACTCTATCTCCGATTCTCAGGTTATCAGTATCTTCCAGTTTTTCTGCGATTGTTAGACCTTCTGCTATGTAAGTGTGCTTTCCGATCTTATACCCGCAGTTTTTGTACATAAATATCCGGAGACTGCAACAGGGCAGGTTTTTAGCAAAGTATTTGAGTACCTTTTTCTTCAATTTCCTTAACGTTTTCATGCCCTGCTCTCCAGATAATCGAAACTATTAATCTAAATAATCATGAGTTTTCAATAACGGTTTCAGAACACCCTTGCAAGATTCAATTTTTTATATGCCTTGAACCCCAGATTCAATAGTTCTTTTTTGTTCCGGTCGTGAACCTTCTCGTATCTCCCAAAATTCACTTCCTCGCCGCCAAACCTTCTCTTAAATTCCCTTACTCCATAGGGCTTGTCAGGATGGCCGGCCCCTCCAAAATCAAATACTTTTTCCTTGCCTGCGTATTCCGAGAGCATGTGCCAGACAACGGCTTCATTTACGTAATTTATTTCCTGTTTTGAGCCTGCGTACCAGTCGTGCACCAGACCTTTATATTTCAGGACTACTCTTGAGCCGACAACCTCGCCTTCAAGGATTGCGAGGTAGAAATCGATAAGTCCGGAATCGGAAAGTTTGTCATATGCGCTTTCAAGAAGAGAGATGTCTGCAAGGGGGAGTCTTACGTTTTTATAGGTTTCCTCAATTACTTTATAGCAGTCTTTTACCTCATCTCTTGTTTCTATTTTCCTGACTTTGATTCCTATTTTCTCAGCTCTGTTTATCCCTTTCCTGCGGGGTTTGTGGATATCTCCCCAGATTTCTTTTGCAGGGCGGTTGAGGTTTATCAGGTAATTTAAATGGGGTTCATACTGGTATCCGAGGGATTCAAGAGTGGTTTTTGAGGTCTCCGTATCAAAATGGTTGCGGATCTGGGTATATATGGCTCTGTTGTGCAGAAACTTCTCATAATATTCAAGCAGCTTTTCAAAGGCTTCGAGCCCTTTTTTGCCTTTTATGTAAAGGGGGCCGCCGGTGATGATCGATCTTGAGGAGATTGAACCAACCAGGCCGGGAGCATCTCTTATAATAACTGCCTGCAGGCCTGCAAGTATCTCTCCGCTTTCCTGCTCGACTGCAGCAAGCGAGACTGGCTCGTAGTTTCTGGTTGACCGGTATACGTCTGCCATTGCACAGGTCTGAAAAACATTTCCTTCCGGGTGGCTGGAGACAAAATTCTCCCATTTCTCCCGATCAAATGACTCGGTAATTTCAATCAATTTAAAGCCCCGCGGTCATAGTATCCTTTTTCTGGGTTCTGCCCCTGTACCACACAATCCCTGCTTTCCCGACATTTTTCACATTCTGGAACAGCAGTTCTTTTGCCCAGCCTCCAAAATCTTCGCACCACCTATTGGGGTGTACAAGCAGACAGATTCGGGAAACTTTTTCGGTCCGGATCAGGTGGATTACATCATCAGTAGAAGAAATTGCTTTGAGGTCTACTTTTGCATTTACCTTCAATTCTCCCCCTGACTTATCAATCGTATCCTTGACCCGGATTTTCAAATCCGCCCAGGTCCTTCCGGTATCGGTAAGATAAAAGACTTTATTGTAGTCAATTGAAAGATAAGGTTCACCTGTAAGCCCGAAATCCCTGAAATCGTACTTCTGCCAGAGGTCCCTGTTTGACCAGGGAGTGAGGGGGTTTCCATGCATGCATACCGTATTTATTTTGGCTATTTTTCTGAGGTCTTCAAGTTCCTCTCTGAAAATTTCGATTGCTTTTTCCGGGTTCCCATTTGCCTTGTCCATTACCTCATAATGGAAACCGATCTCGTGGCCCATTCCCGCCATCTGGCGAATGATATCAGGCTTAAAAGTCTCTTCAATATGCCGGAAATAATAAGTGGATTTTATTCCGTAGCTGTGCTCAAGTTTAGCCATAGCGAGGTTTCTGTTAACCGCCCGGTCCACATCATGCCTGAAGATAATGCATTTTTCGGGTATGTCTTTAAGAAAATCGTATACTGTACAGGTAGAATAATCCGTCTCTTTGATTGCCTGCAGCAGACTTTCATATTTTGTTAAAGTAAAATCCCTCGCTTCTGACACCCCCGTTTTTAGCCTGTAATATTAGTGAGCTTTTAACCTGAGTTTTTAACCTGAATTTTTAACCTGGGTTTTTGACCTGAACTTTATGAACTTTATGAATTTTAACCTGTTTTCCGGAACCTCAACATAATCTGTTCATAATCTGAATTATCTCGTTATATCAGGTTAAGAATTCATGAGTGTATACTCAATTTTTTTAGCACGGTTTTTTTTGAACACAGGCTTTTTTCAAGCACAAATTTTTTGAACATAGATTTAATTCGAACTTCAATTTTTTGAAATTCCAGTTGATCAATTAGAAGGTTTCCGATCGAATTCAATTTTGTCAGGTTAAATTGTTACGTGTTTAATATATATCTTACTATTTCACATTTTATTAGATAGTTTTCCCGGAAATTATTCCGAAGATTGCTGATAACTTTTAGGAAAGTTTTTAAATAAATTGCTTAATTATATATGCGTGTGAAGATTGGGTATGATGGACAATGAAAATAAAAACCTGGTGTTAATTCTACTGGTTCTTGCATTGTTTACAGGGATGGCAGTTGAAGTCAGTGAGGGCTCTACTGCTGTTGGGTTTGTCCTGTTCCTTATATCTGTTTTCTTGCTGACAAGAATTAATTTCAAACAACTGGGCAGTTCCGGTATGTTGAAAAAATCGAAAACTTATTTTGTCATAGGGGTCTTTATAGTCTCAGCTGACCTTTATTATAACTTCAAAAACGGAGGAGAACTCGGGACCCTTGATGTTATGACCTTGTTCTTCGGAGCCTCTTTAATCGGGACCCAGCTCCAAAACCCGCAGATTGAGCGCGTCTCCAGGTTTGGAATGTACATTTCGTCGGTTTTTGTCGTACTGTACTTTATTTTTTATTCCATGTTTGCTTTTCTTAATATTGATTTCCTGCACAAATTCGACCATTACTTGATCCTTCTTCCGACTGTAAAGCTGCTTGGCCTTGCAGGTATCCCTTTGGAGGTAATCACTACGGAAACTGTCAGGGTCAGCGGTGTTGAAGAAATGACTGTGGTTATTGGGGGCCCCTGCTCAGGTCTGTACTCTATGTTCCTCCTGATCGGGATTGTCTTTGGGTATAGCCAGATCGAAAAAATGGAAATTAAAAAAACCCTGATAATGCTTGGGTTTTGTGTTGTTGTCGCTTATATAGCGAATTTATTTAGAGTCATTGCTCTTTATTTCGCGGCTTACTATTATGGGCAGGAAACAATGATGTTGCTGCACACACATTTGGGCTGGATTATTTTTGCAGCTGTTGCAGCAGGTATAATGTACTTTATAGAACCTAAGAGATGATTATAGAGCCTAAGAGATGAAATAGAATCTATTCAAAGCATTTTTTTAACACCGTTTTTTTACTTGAGACAATTTTACTTGAGAAGATAATTTTTAAGTATTTTTCTTATGAAGTCTCACTTTTTTTCTCTTCTATCGCATCCGATTTTTCTTTATGGGCTATGTGGCTGCGGTTGAAATGAATTGAGTTTAATCCTCTTATCATCAAATGTTTGAAAGCCTGCACTGAGTTTAAAAAAACCCTTTTACGGGTTGGAGAAAAGCTCCTCAAATAAATCCTTCTTCTGGACAGCTTCGCAGTAGCCCCTAAAAGCAGTAAAACTGCACCTGTATATGCTGCAGCAATTCCTCCATTGACAAGGAAATTGAAATCTTTGATTGCAAAAGTAACCCCTACTATAATTACAAACAGAAAAGCCATGTATGAGACAAAGCTTATCCCTAATGCAAACCTCCAGTTTTTCACATCAAAAAAGCCCGGGACTCTTGAGCGCTTATTATCGATGTTGTCATTTTTAGAATACGTCGAATGGTTGAGGATACGTGCAACCCTGTCTCCTGTTTCGGGATGTGTATCAAACATGGATATGAAAATAGAAAGGTATCCTCTTATCTGCTGTGTGTGAGTGCTGAACAGGTGGAAATGCCCGGGGTTAAACCTGGTTGATACTGGCTGAAGGGGAATATAATTTTCAAGGTACTCGATAGTTTTTGCCAGGACCCGGGGGTTTTCTGTCAGGTTGACTGCTACTTCATCGGCTTCAAGTTCTCTTTTCATCGGGTTTCTAAGATGAATAAGAAGTGCTGCAGGCGGGACTGCAATAGCAGTTACAATATACCTGAAGAATTTCGGCGCCGGGTCTTCCGGCTGTCCGAACCCTGAGAGCATCGAGCACCACATCGCAAAATTCGGAAAAGACATTATTGTGCCTGCAAGAAATGCTGTAAATGTGTTTTTGCTCACGTCTTTATTTTTTATGTGCCCGACTTCGTGTGCCATCAAAGCTTCAAGTTCCAGTTCCCCGAAAATCTCAAGCATGGATGTTGAAATGGCAAGCGATGTTTTACTGGCATGTCCTACGGTAAACATTGAAGGGATGCTCGATTCAAAGGAGTATATTTCCGGAGGTTTGACTTTTGCCTTTGAGGTCAGATCTTCAAGAAGCGAATAGAGGAGAGCTTTTTCGCTTTTCTCTACTTTCTCTGCTCCGTACCATTTGAGTACCCGTTTGCTGCTTGAAAAATATATATACGCATACAGGAGGAATCCCAGGATTGCAATTACTACAATAAACAAAATAATTTCTATCGTGAGCCCGCCTGATAAAGCTGAAGAAAAATCAAAAGACCCAGGAATTCCAGATCCAGCCATTTACATGTCCACCGGTTTTTTTCTTAACTGCTAGTTAAACTGCTAATATTAATATTACTGCTACAAAATGAATCGCTGCGGCAATGAATGTATTACTCCTTTAGGTATTGACTCCATGCATATCTGCCTGGGTAATAATATAATTATAGGCACAGTAAGTCTCAAAAAGTAAATACTTTTCGAATCAAAACTTCCGGACGAATCATCATGCAGTATTTTTGTAAAAAATTTATTCCTTCAGGTAATAAGTTATTCACCGGAGTTATCCTCCAATTATCGATATAAATATTTTTACAAACATGTTTTTGACTACTTAATTGACTAATTGATGATTATTTAATTGACTGTTTATGTGGCTTTCAATTATCCTTTTTTGAACTGCAGAATTAGATTACAGGTTTTATATTTTTAATTTAAGCACTAAAGTTCATAGGCAGGTACTTTCAATATTTGGAAAATGTTATATCTCTTGTCGAATAACCTCCTACTCAGAATGCCATACTTAAAAAAATGTGTTTTTGTAGATGACTTGCTTGCAGTTACGTTTCTTTCATGCCTGGGAGCTATCTTTGTACTTGTTCCCCCCTTCAATGAAACATTTCTCAGGATTCCTATAGCTCTATCACTCTTTTTTTTCGTCCCAGGTTATGCCTTTATATCTGCACTTTTCCCGGGCAATAAAGAAATCAGCGGGATAGAACGTTTTACCTTAAGTGTTGGCTTCAGCCTTATACTCACAGTTTTTGACGGCTTTTTAATAAGCCTCCTTCCCTGGGGTTATCGCCCTGCCCCGATAGTTGTATCTATTCTCGGGATTACGACTTTCTTCAGCATTCTTGCAATTTTTACCAGAAAATTAAAGGACGAGAGCGAGCAGTTCTCCTTTTCTCTGAAAGAATTCATAAGGTCCATTCAATCGGATGAAGTTGATGAGGCCGATGAAGACCATGATGGATCTGAAGAAATTCCTGCTGCAGCCTCTGTTACAATTGAAAGTAGGCGTTTTCACAGGTCAAAAAGCAAAGTTAAAGCAAAGGGTTTAAAGAACCAGTCCGGTACAGAAACCAGAACGGATGCCCGGAAAAAACCTTTGCCTCCTGAGATTGAAAAAGCTCTCGTAATTGCCTTGATAGGTTCGATAATTATCTCAAGTGCAATGCTTGCATACGCCAAGATGACCCGGGAAAAGGAAACCTTTACAATGCTGTATCTCCTGGGCCCTGATGGGAAAGCCGAAGGCTATCCGAATGAGAGCCTGCTCAATATCCCGATCAATGTTACGGTCGGAATTGAAAACCATGAGCTTCAGAATGTAAACTATATCCTCCAGATGAAAGCCGACGGGGAGGTAATAAAGGAGCTCAATATCCCCTTAGAAGATGGAGGAACCTGGCAGGAGGACCTGACGTACACACGCCATAAATTGAAAAGCGACAGGTCCAAACTTGAATTTGCCCTCTTTAAGGAAGAGCCGGGTTATTTCCCTTACAGGTCTGTTCATCTCTATATTGAAAATAATAATAATAATTTCTCTCACCTGGACGACGAGAAATACACTGATGCCTTTGCACTTCCAAAGCTTGCAAACGGAGAGATGGAGCCCTCAAATGGGTGGATTTTTACTTCAAATTCCGATTATATAACAGGTTCATATGCAAATAGCTCAGGAATAAATTCCTCTTATGCTTACAGGATAATAAATTCCTATGAAGGAAACATGTCCGGCTATTCAGTAGAATTCGGAGAGATTTATCAAAATATAGAATGCGAAGAAGACATCATGGCTGTGTTCTCAGCATATGTAATGGATAATTTCAACTCAAATGTTCAGGGAACGGATCCCCAGCAAAAATATGTTACCCTCAACGGAGAAACTATCTGGTCGGATGGGATCGGTGGAAACGAAGGGTGGCAGCGCCTTGAAGTCCCCATCTCCCTGCAGGCAGGCGAGAATAACCTAACACTCGGTTTGAGGCAGCAGCCAGGGGAAATCATGCCTGCTGAAGTTTTCTGGGACAGTATCTCCCTGAAACCACTTTCAGACCTCTCATCATACGTTTCGGACTCCAATACTGTCGAAACAGTGCCCCCAACCTCAAGTGTGTTGGAACTCCCGGCGTACACCGACAATAAGACATTTACCGTTTCCTGGAACGGGACAGATGACACTTCGGGAATCGCTTATTACTCCATAGATTCCAGCACAGACGGAATTAACTGGAAGACCTGGATTTCAAAGATTGCAGATAACTCTTCAACCTTTACCGGAGAGGATAACCAGACGTATTATTTCCGTTCAAAAGCTGTTGATAGGGCAGGCAACGAAGAACCCGAACATCCGGAACCGGATACCTGGATTAAAGTCTATACCGGAGTTCCAGAGGTAACGCTGGATATCTCTCCCAATCCCTGCAAGACTGGCACAACATTTACTGTTACGTACCCTGTACCTCTCCAGGCTGTTGTATGTCTGATTACCAGAGATGGCTTTGAGCCTGAATCCAATGAACTAACGTCCTCGGATGGAATTCACTGGACAGGCAATTACATTGTAAAGAACGGAAACCATTTCTATGTAGAAGCTTTATGCACGGATATCTTCGGAGATACAATCTCTGCTTTCGATGAGATTCGGGTTGATAGCTCAATTCCTGATTTTGAAATTGAGATTAACCCGAAAATTATTGATGAGGGAGATCTGGAAATCAAAGTTACGCCCTCAACTGCGTTAAAGTCAAAGCCCTCAGTATTAGTCTCCGCCAATGAGAAGATCGATGTCACTTATTTGTCATATTCAGATGGCATCTACTTCTATGAAGCGAGAATAAAGTCCGAAATAAATGAGGGAGACCACAAAGTCTCAGTAACGGGCCATGACCTGGAATCTGAAAAAATAACAGGTAACAGTACATTTGTAGTTGACCATTCCGGTTGAGCTGGATAATTACCGATCCAGCCAACCGGAACTATTCTGAGATCGGAATATGACATCAAAATATAACATCAAAATATAACATCAAAATATAACATCAAAATATGACATCAAAATATGACATCAAAATATGACATCAAAATATGACATTGGAATCAGTATAATAAGGAAAGTTTCGAGGAGTTATTAGTTAAGAATCTTTTAGAACTTTTTACCATTATAACTAACTTTGACAGCTACCACTATTTTTAACTTCATTTTGGAAGATAAATAAAAATAATTGCTCTTTGTTTTATCGTATTCGATCCAATGAATAAAAACATAAAACTAAGAGCATTTCCTACAATTCCTAACAAAAATATATGTCTTCCTATTGGAACAACAATGGCTGTTCAATACTTTTTTGAAAAGCTTAATTTTTACGATATTATTCGCGAGTATAACTTTAGTTAGACAGTATAAATTAAATTTTGTGAGAAGCTTCAATTATTTGTCAAAAATCAATTGACAGTATTCATAAATTTCATCAAATTACCTCTGATTTTCCAGCTTCACAATCACTATAAGGTAAATTAGTAGATATATTTGTCTCGTTTTGGCACTTTTGGCACCTGACTTTTTGGATAGTATCCATATTTTATCTGAGAAGGAATACACCAACCTGACAATTATCTTTTGTCCCAGGTTGCCGCAATATTGATGAGAAACTCCGACAGGACTATTTCCTGATTTTTTATGCTTGATTCGTCAAGTATAAGAACACCATTTTTGCCTATAGTTTTTATGGCTTTTGTTCGAACAGATTTGAGGAGATCTGCAGAAGGCTAAGGAGAATTTGAGATGAAATAGCTTAATAATTGGTTGTTAGAGCATTTATAACAGTAAATTGCCATTTATCTCATATTTTTCCGGTAAGGAAGAAGGATCGAGCCATTAAGGTAATTAATACAGGTCGAAACGACAGAACGAGTTTTAGTTTTAATATAGAGTTTAAAACGCTTTTTAGAAACGTATTTTTCTACAGAGATCTTGTTTGACTTGATAAAGTTGCCTGTTATTTATTTCGCCATATTAAATTTATATGGAGAAAATTATACTTCGCGAAAGATGTGAAAAGGAAAAATGTGACAAAGTCAAGTTAAGAATCTAAATTTATAGTATCGGTTTTTTAAAAAAATCTGGTCAAACTGAGTTATAATTTTAGGTTATATATCCATTAGCTTTTGAAATATTATCATGATATTTATTTTTAGTTTCAACAAATTTGAGAAATTACAGTAATACCAGAAATTTACCTTTCGAAGTAAAATGAATATTTCCCAGTTAATAAAAACAGATGAATTTGCAAAAAAATACTAAATCTACGAGTTCATATATAATTCGTGTATACTGTTGTTTATGGAAAATCTTCAAACCTGAACTTTTATTTCCTCGTATTCAATACATAATACATTATATAATTATATATATAGTAAAGATAACAGGGAAGAAATCTTATTATATATATTAATCTTGCACATCTTTATATATTTATTGACAGAATATAGAATGACATTATAATATGTTTAAGATCAAAATTGGCCGCAATCCATTAGCTGGCTTGTATCTCCCCAATTCCCCCATAATTACTACCATGATTCCCTATGTGTACAATAAACCAGATGTATAAGGCATGGGAAATAAGATGTAAATACGAGGTCCGAGTTTTTCGGGAAAATATTAGCTTTTTTAATGGATTCCCCCAAATTAAACAATTATAAAGTCTAGAAAATAACTTTCCTAAAAATAGTAGAATAGAAAAACTGGAAAGTAGGGGTATATTATGAAGAAAATATTGTTACTATTAGTGAGCGGTTTATTGATCGTTTGTATGGCCGGATCGGCAATGGCAGCTAGTTCAACTTTGATAAGGGTTGACAATGGAAAAATTGTAAGTAATGAAGACTTATATTTGCCTGTTAACGAACCTTTAACCTTAAAATTCTCTGTAGAATACACTCCCGCTGAAAGTGGTATTACATACAACTATGATGCTAAAGTGACTCCATGGAAAAATAGCAATGGTGATGTGCTTGGAAATGCTAATGATGTGAGTGTAATTCTCCCTAATCCTGCAACTTTCACTCTGCCTGAAATAACAACAGGTATTGGATTATTCACAGATACTAATGTTATAATTGTAACTAGGGAATCCTCAGCACCAGCTGATGCAATCTATAAAGTTACTATTGGAGATACAGAATTTCTCCTCACTTCTGCAAGCACAAATCTTTATGTCCCCGAGTTCCCAACCGTAGCCGCTCCCATTGCAGCTATACTTGGACTTTTCTTTATATTTGGGCGTAAGAAAGAAGGGCTTTAATTTATCTTATCCCTTTTTTCTCTAATTTTTTTATTTCCTGCAGACTTTTTAAGTATTGAAATCTATAAACTCAGTTTTTTAAAAAGATCCGATCAAACTGAGTTATAATTTTATTTTGTATATTCACTGGCTTTTGAAATACTCCCATGATATTTATTTTTAGTTTCAATAAATTTGGGGGAATTACAGTAATACTGAAAATCTACTTTTCGGAATAAAATTCATACTTCCAGTTCATAAAAACATGGAGAATTAACGATAAAAATCCTTAATTGAAAGGCTCATATATAAATTGTGTACATTATTGCTTTGTAAAAAGTTTTAAGCCTGAAGCTTTTAGACTTTCGCATTCATTATGTACTATCTGTTTCATATTTAGGTATATTTAAATCAACTATGAAGAAATCTTATTTTATATATTAATCTTGCACATCCTTATATATTTTGAGACTGATATATTAGATGATGTTATAAATTGCTTAATTTCAAAACTGGCTGTAATCCATTGGCTGGTTGGTATTTTTCCCTGAATATTCTCTGTTCCCCCCAATCTACTTCCCTGCGTCCCTGTGTACAATAAACCCGGATGTATACAACATAAGAGATAAGATCTAATATGTGAGATCCGACTATTTCGGGAAAATGCTAATTTTTTTGATGGACTTCTCCAAAAATTAGACATTTATAATAAGTCCAGTTCAAACAACTTTCCGAAAAATAGTTAGTGTAAAAAATCTGGAAAGTAGGGGTAGATTATGAAGAAAATATCATTATTTTTGGTTAGTATTACGTTTTTACTGATATTAGGAGCTGGAAACGCATTAGCAGCTGAACCCTCTCTGACTGACATTCTAAATAACCACTATGGAGATGGAAATTTTGTTGAGGTCACTAATACAAACGAGTACGAATTTCAGCCGGGAGCTTATGTTGTAACTGCCTTAGTTGTGGATAAACAGGCTTCTTATACTAATCCTATTGGATGGTATAGTTCTAGTTCTGATAAGACTGTACTTTTTCCCAACCCATCAGGTCAAATAGGATCTTCAATGGACTTTACTCCGAATGGAAAGTTTGGGATTTATGTATCTCCTAATAGTGAAACAACTTATTACAGTAAAGCAAGCCTGAATGGAGGAGTAAAACGTGTAAAACTCTTTACTCTAAATACGGGTGGTTATGTTATGGGATTTGAAGATTCGGCAGATAATGACTATCAAGATGTAGTGCTTGAACTCAAAGGCGCAAATCTTTCCATCCCTGAATTTCCAACCGTTGCCGCCCCCGTCGCAGCTATACTTGGACTTTTCTTAATATTCGGGCGTAAGAAAGAAGGACTGTGATTTTCCCCCAACTCTTCTTTTCTCTAAATTTTTTTAATTATTTATTTTTATTATCTATTGGTGAAGTTTACTGATCTCATTTTTGAAATCCCCTGCAAATTCTCCCCAAACATCCACTTCTTAAGTACCTATCTTCAGAAACTATGTTTCCTAAAGTTATTTACTTGTCTAATATCTAGCTATGTACAATCACATTTACGATTAAATAGTTATTATAGCGCAAAATTTTGGAAAATACACATATAATGTGGCATTATCTTATACAGAAAAAACAGTATTAACTACTAATAAATCCCTATGCTTTTAATTCCTGATTCTGGAATAAAATAAGTAGCTGTTGCCTGTGAATAACCATCATCGAGACTGGAACTTAAAAAAGTGGGTGATATTATGGAGTATGTAAGAAAAACATGTCCGATTTGTGGGAATGAGTTTGTAGTCCTGAAAAAGGTGGAGGAAAAGGCAATCTACTGTACGCTTGAGTGCCTTTCAGCATCTCAGGGGAAGATGAAAAGAGAGAAAATTTCCTCTTTCGTGTCTGTATAACTTCATTCTATTTCATCGTAATCTGTATTATTTATTATATTTGTTATATTTATTACTATTTTTATATTTATTACTATTTTTATATTTATTAATTTTTGATACTTATTGCATTTGTTATATTTAGTACTATTTATATATTTATTAATTTTTATACTTATTGCATTTGTTATATTTAGTACTATTTATATATTTATTAATTTTTATACTTATTGCATTTGTTATATTTAGTACTATTTTTATATTTATTACTTTTTTTATACTTATTACATTTGTTATATTTATTACTATTTATATAGTTATTACTTTTTATAGATTGTACAGATATTACATTTTTTGTACTTTTTATTACTCTTTTTATATTTATATTTTTTATATGTATATATCTCGTCTCTTCTCTACTCTGTTGCTACTGTTTCTGAGCAAATTTACGTGAATGTTAAAGTCAATGGTTTATAACAATATTTGAAAACAATAGATATTTTATTACAAAGTGTTTTATACTATTAAAGTCTTAAGTTTTATACTCAGTTTTTATTTATTTAAAAGGGGATAAATAACTATGGTAAGTGTCGGTCAGGAACTATTGAATGTTCCTTTTGGGGACATGATTCAAGAAATGGCCCTTGCGATTGCAGAGGGGCAGATGGCTCTGGACATGAATTCGGTGCAGGTTGCACAGACTCTCGCGTCAACCCAGCTTGATGCGGGAAGCGTAGTAATGTATATTGAAGAGACCGTGGATGCTGACGGGAATGTTACTGCAAGCAGTGTGGTTACCAATGACCAGCCAATGTCTCTTCTGACTTACGGGCTTGAGCCTCGTTTCTACGAATTTACGGAATCGATTATCGAGGTTAAGATGACAATAACCATGATGAGAGAGTCTTCGACAGATCTCACTTATGGCAGGGAGTTCAAGTTTAACAACCAGTCAAAGGTCACGGGCAGCATGGAATCCGGGGGGCTTGCAAAAGTCCTCTTCGGAAAGAGCAAGGGGAGCTTTGAAAATACGACTTCTGTTGCTTACACTTCCACATTTAATGCAAAATACAGTTCTAAATATTCCTTTAAGGAAGAAGGCACAAGTCTGCTGAGGACAACCCTCAAACCAGTCCCTGCTCCTGAAAAAACGATCCCCAAGGTGAAAGTCAAGGCTGCTGAATAAGCCCGCCCTGACCAAATATTTAACAAAAGATCTCTTGCTGCAGGAAGGTTCTCTGGAAATCTGTGAGAACCTGCCTGTAGCCACGGGAAATAAGGCTCTAAATACCCTTTTTGAAGGTTAAATATCTGCCGTATTTTTCTATCTTACCGGAACTAATTTCCGGGACTTATTTCAAGGAGTTATAATCGTGGTTAATTACGGGGAAGAAATCGGAGAAGTGCTTATCACCCCCCTTTCCAAGCTTCTGGGGGAAGTCGGGCGTTCGGTTGCCGAGACCCAGCGGGCTCTTGACAGGAACTCCATAAAGACCCAGATTGAGATTGATGAAGAAAAAACCCTCAGCGAGTATGATATTCAGGCTGTCTGGTATCACATCCCTGAGGTGGACCTTGAGCTTAAGATGTCGCTTACTGTGAAACTTGAAGAGGAAAGGGACTCCAAAAAACGGGTCAGGGGCTACAGGCCTGTCCTCAACGCCTCTCCCCTCAATGCCTCTTACAACTCGCTTTACAGTTACGATGTGCAGGGCTCAAGCTGCATCAAAGCAAAGGTCGTTTCCGTCCCTGCGTCTTCAAAGGTAAGGGAAGAATAAGGTTCTTTTCAGGAAATGCTCTTTCAGGAGGAACGGCATGAAAAATCTAAGTGATATCAGGAGCAGCCTGGAAGCATTCAGGAAAGCCGGAACAATAGATTCCGCTAGTTATGCAAACATTGTAGATAAATTGAATAATACGGAAATCAAATTCCAATCCATTCAAAAAGAAGCCCTTGTCTATAAAGAAAATTTTGACAAACTGCTCGCGGAAAAACTCGTCCTTGAACGGGAGAAAAACAGTCTTGCAACCCAGGTGACGACACTCTCAAGTGAGAAAGCAGAACTTGAGTCCCGGATTTCCATTTTGCTGAAAAACAGACCTGTCCTTTCGTCTTCAAACCTTGTCAGCTCTTTTGCGTCCTCGTTTGTGGAAATGGACAAGGGACTTAAGAAAGTGCAGTCCGGCTCAAAGTACCTTGTCAGCAATATGAATGTGACCTTAAAAACCAACATTGCTCTCGAAGGGGGGGAGTTAAGGTTCCAGCTGCCAAAAGCCGATGACATCATCAGCCCCGAAAACCTCAGCACAATAGAATTTTCCCTGAAAGCTTCTCCTGAAAAACCGGGTATTGACTCTTATGTGGAAGTTCCATACCTTGTGGGGCTCTCAAATGAAGAAGCCGAAAGCAAACTGCTTGAATCAGGCTTTAAGATAGGAGATGTCATTGAAATAGAAAGCAGTAAACCTCAAGGTATGGTCCTTGCCCAGCTCCCATCTGAAGGTTCCCTTGCAGAACCGGGAGCAGACGTGGACCTTACAGTTTCCAGGTTTCTTTCCGTAAGGGTCCCGAACCTCGTAGGACTCGGACTTGAAGCCGCAAAAGTCCTTCTTGAAAAATCGCGGCTCCAGCTTGAAGGAGTCAAAGAACAGCCTTCGGACAAAGACCCGGGCATAGTCCTCACCCAGAGTCTCAGTTCGGGTTCGGAAGTCGAAGTTGACTCTGAGATTGTCCTGACGGTTTCTGCAAAGGTCTACGAAGTCCCTAACCTGCTCGGGCTTGAGCTTGAAAGTGCAAAAAAAGTCATAGAAAAGTCCGGGCTCCAGACGGGAAGGTTAAAGAAACAGCTCTCGAGCGGAAAATCCGGAGTCGTACTTACCCAGAGCCTCAAACCCGGGCTTGAAGTTGAAGCAAACGCAAAGGTTGACCTTATCGTTTCAACTGGAGAAAAGAACGTGGTGCTTGAAAAACCCCTGCGGACAATTCCCGAAACCGAAACTAAGGTATCCCGTGAAACTTCTGCCAGCACATCTGCCGAAACTTCCGGGCAGGACTATAAATCAGTTCCAGGCGTTATCGGGATGCCCCTTGAAAAAGCGTATTCTTTGCTCGGGGCTCAGGGGATTAAAGTCGGGACGATTTCCGAAGTCGCTTCAACGGCTACCGCCGGAACAGTTACAGGTCAGAGTCCGGAAGCAGGTTCTACGGTCAACCTATCGGTCCCGGTGAATCTTGTAGTCTCAAAACAGGCACCTGAAGCCCAACTGCGTAGCAACACTCTCTCAAGAATCAAACTTTAATCTGCAGGTTTTCCGATGCCGTTTGAAACATATCTTATAAAGGTTGAAGAAAATGCTACCGCCCTTCAGATACAGGGAATCCTTAGAGTGGTTCTGGGTGCCGGTGGAAGGATTGAAATGGTAGCAGGAAGAACGATTATCGCCAGTCTTGACAGCAACGATGTCGAATTAGTTAAGAAATCTCCGGGTGTGGCACTTGCTGGCGGAATAAACTTCAGGGGTAGAAAGGTCCCTAAAATCGTAAAACAGGTTTCTGCCGAAAAACAGACAGAATCCTGAACTTTTTTCGGTTCGATCTCCATCCGAAAACTTTTTTGCTTCCTTTTTTCAGGGTTTATGCTTCATGAATGCCATCCTTGGCGCTGGTAAATAAGTCAGGTTTGTTGCTCTGAATGTATTATATAGTATACTTCGATATAGTATACTTCGCAATGGTGTATTAATAAGGGCAATTCGGAATGGGATGTTTTCCGAGTTTTTGCCGGCGAATACCTGAGTATTTTTGTCGTATCGGCTTAATCCTTGCACCTTTGACTTTAAAATTTATAATCTTTTTTTCTCCCCTGCCATTGATTCTTCTTTTTTATTTTTCCTCTATCTCTGCAAAGGCTTTATATATTAGATGTGCTATTTAAAGGCAAAGTACATCAGAGATGTGAGGTTTCAGGCATTATAGTGCTTGGAACTACTTATCAGATCAATGTGATGCTTAATGCTAAACTCCCGGATATCTCCGGAAGTAAGGGCTTTCTACCGTTTTTACGGTTGAATTCCCTGCATTGAATATAAGCCAGTGAGAAAAGTCGGATCAACATGAGTGTCAAAGGGCCAATGCTTTGAAACGCCCGCTTTTGACGCCGCGCAGGCGTCTAAAATCGCACGAAACTGTTTCAGTTTTTCGATGAGTTGCGGTTGCAGTTGCTGAATACTGAAGTTTCAAATAAGGTTAACTGATTTATAGATCAGGTTGCTGAATACTGAAGTTTCAAAATCAGATTGCTATATGTTTCAAATCAGGGCCGAGTGCCTGGATTTGGGTCTGCCAGGATCGTAAGGTCGGTCCTTTTATCAGATGTTCCTGCTGAGGCAGGAGCAAAAGGGAACCGAATATCTGCAGATGCCTGAAGGAATGTAGGGTACCGGGAGCATAGGGCTCCGGTCTGCTTGAGGCTTTCCGCCGGCAGGTCTGAAACGACATCCCTCCCCCACCTGGTAGCGTTCGGGGAATCCAGAACACTTCTCTTTTGTCACTTGTGTTACTCCGACCGGAGGGGCTGGCATTTCAATTGAAGTTTACGGAGTAGAAATATGGCAAGCATACACCGACCAAAACGAGGTTCCCTCGCATTCAGTCCGCGCAAGAGGGCCAAGAGCCACATTCCAAGGTTCAGGGCCTGGCCGGAAGCTACAGGCGAGCCAAAGCTACAGAGTTTTGCAGGTTATAAGGTGGGTATGACCCACGTGATTATGGTTGATGATATAAAGAACAGCCTTACCCAGGGTATGGAAATCTCCGTGCCTGTGACTATAATCGAAACTCCTGCGATAAGGGTTGCAGCTATCCGGGCTTACACAGAAGACAGCATCGGGGAAAAAGCAATTGCGGAGGTATGGGCAGCAGACCTTGATCCTGAACTCAAACGCAGGATTCCAATTCCAGCAGTAGAGAATCAGGCTGAAGCCCTTGAAGCTATCGGAAAACTGATCGAAGAAGGCAGAGTAAGCGATGTTAAGGCAGTTGTCTACACCCTTCCAAAGAGCCTTACCGGTGTCCCTAAAAAGGTGCCGGATATCATGGAATCCGGAATCAGTGCAAGAGACCTCAGCACCAAATTCGAATACGCAAAATCAATCTTCGGAACACTTGTAAGCTTTACCGATGTTTTCAAGAATGGAACACTTGTTGACACCGCCGCAATTACCATAGGTAAAGGTACTCAGGGCCCTGTAAAACGCTGGGGTATTCAAATGCAGAAAGGCAAGCACTCCCGGCAGGGAAGCCTCAGGCAGGTCGGTACCCTCGGTCCCTTCCATCCGGCTCACGTTTCCTGGAGAGTTCCCCAGATGGGTCAGACGGGATACCACCAGAGGACTGAGTTTAACAAGCGTATCCTCAAGATCGGAGCCGATGGAACAGAAGTCACTCCGGAAGGTGGGTTCATTAACTATGGCCTTATCCGCGGAGACTATGTGCTGATAAAAGGCAGTGTCCCGGGGCCTTCCAAAAGACTTATAAGGTTCAGAGATCCGATCAGGGCAAAAAAAGCCGACCTTGGCGAACCCAACATCCTGTACATAAGCAGGGAATCCAAGCAGGGGTGATCTAAGATGGCTACAGCAAAAACCATAGACCTTACAGGAAAGGTAATCGGGGAAATCGAACTTCCACCAGTGTTTGACGTAGACTACCGCCCTGACCTTATTAAAAAGGCAGTACTTGCGGCACAGGCAAACAGGCTTCAGCCCTATGGTCCCCGTCTCTACGCAGGCATGGAAACTTCTGCAAGAGGCTGGGGCTCCGGAAGGGGTGTATCCCAGGTCCCCAGACTCGTAAACAGCAGCAGGGCTGCAAGAATCCCGCACGCAAAGGGCGGAAGGAGAGCTCACCCACCAAAACCGGAAGCTGACAGAAGCGAGAAGGTTAACACAAAAGAGCGCCGCTATGCAATCCGCTCTGCAATCGCAGCAACCATTGACCCTACCCTTGTAAGCCTGAGGGGTCACATATTTGAAGCTGAACTTCCGATTGTTGCGGAAAATGCTCTTGAAAACCTCGAAAGGACAAAGCAGGTAATAGAATTCCTTGAAGCTGCTGGTCTGTATGAGGATGTCCTCAGGGCAAAGTACGGAAGGCATATCAGAGCCGGCCGTGGAAAAATCAGAGGCAGGAAATACAAACATAAAAAGAGCGTCCTGATAGTTGCAGGAGAAAAATCTCCTATCATGAAGGCTGCAAGAAACCTTTCCGGAGTAGATGTCGTAACAGTGGACTCACTGAACGCCGAACTGCTCGCACCAGGTACGCATGCAGGTCGCCTTACTGTCTGGACAGAGTCTGCAATTGGAAAACTGGAGGGCGCATTCCAATGAGTTCTATCAATTATCCATTTGTTACTGAAAAAGCGATGATGCTGCTTGATGAAAACAAGCTTCAGTTTATCGTTGATACCAGGTCAAACAAAAAGCAGATCGTAGAAGATGTTGAGAAAATGTACGGATTCAAAGTAAGATCCGTGCGGACAATGACCACAATGAAGGGTATGAAGAAAGCAGTCCTTGCCTTTGAAGAACCTGAAGCGGCACATGAGATTGCAACCCGAATAGGACTTATGTGAGGTGTGATCCATGGGTAAAAGAATCATATCACAGAACAGGGGTAGAGGTACTCCAACCTACAGAGCTCCTTCTCACAAGTATAAGGCAGACCTGAGGCACCCCCGTGTGGATGAAAATACCTCCCTTCAGGGAGAAGTCATAAAAATCGAGCACGACCCTGCTCGCTCAGCCCCTATCGCAAAAGTTGCCTTTGAAAACGGAGAGGAACTTTTCCTTCTTGCTTCCGAAGGCATTTCAGTAGGGAACATCATTGAGTGTGGAGACGATGCCGTGGTCAAGCCCGGGAACATTGTACCTATCGGAAATGTTCCTGAAGGTTTCTTCATCTGCAACATCGAATCAAAGCCAAACGACGGCGGCAAATTTGTCCGATCCTCCGGAGTATATGCAACCGTTGTGACTCACGAACCGACAAGGACTGCAGTGGCTATGCCTTCCGGTAACATAAAGTGGCTTAACCCCAAGTGCAGAGCAGTTGTCGGGATTGTTGCTGGCGGTGGCAGAGTGGACAGACCCTGGCTCAAAGCCGGTAAAAAGTACCACAAAATGAAAACAAGGGCTGCAAAGTATCCAAGGGTTTCAGGTGTTGCCATGAATCCGATTGACCACCCGTTCGGTGGAGGTGCCTGGAAGCACCCGGGAAAGCCCACAACTGTTAGTAGAAACGCCCCGCCCGGAAGAAAAGTCGGGCTGATTGCAGCAAGAAGGACCGGAATGAAGCGCTGATGAGGGGAATTCGTTATGGTAAAAAAATCATCATCAAGGTTACCGAAGAGAAAAGGTGAGTTCACCTACCGCGGGAAAACCGTCTCAGAACTTCAGGAACTGAGTCTTGAAGAGTTTGCAGAACTTCTGCCTTCCAGAGAGCGCAGGAGCATCAAACGCGGGTTCACAGACGGGCAGAAGAAAGTCCTGCACGAGTTCAAGGAAGGAAAGAATATAAGGACCCATCACAGGGACCTGATCATTCTTCCAGAAATGATCGGAACAGTTATCGAAATCCACAACGGGAAAAGTTTTATAAGTGTGGAACTTCAGCCTGAAATGATCGGGCACCGCTTTGGAGAATTTGCACCCACAAGACCAAAAGTTAACCACGGCAGTGCCGGTGTGGGAGCAACCCGTTCAAGCAAGTTCGTACCGTTGAAATGAGGTGAAAGGGAATGGCAAGAATAAACTATTCAATTAATGGAGATCCTGAAATTACCTCTAAAGCAATGGGTTCCGAACTTCACATTTCCCCGAAGAAGTCCCGTGAGGTTTGTTGCAAGATTAAAGGCATGAAAGCCTCTGAAGCAAGGAAATTCCTTGAGGACGTAATTGCCCTGAAGCAGGCAGTGCCCTTCAAGAGACACTCCGAAGGGACCGGTCACAGGAAAGGTCCTATGGCTGGAGGAAGATACCCTGTCAGTGCTTCAAAAGAGATCTTAAAGGTTCTCAAAAATGCAGAGAGCAACGCCGAGTACAAGGGTCTTGAACCTGCAAACATGTACATCACCCATGCTGTCATTCAGCGTGGAAGGGTGATTCATGGGTTCATGCCGAGGGCAAGAGGAAGGGCAACACCCAAAGACACGGAAACTGTAAACATCGAGATGATCCTCTCCGAGGTGCGCTAAATGGCAATAGAGAGAAAGTTCGTTAATGACGGGTATGTTAAAGCCTCCATGGACGAGTATTTTGCAGAACAGCTGAACAGGGCTGGATACGGCGGCATGGAGCTGAACAGGACCCCTATGGGCACCCAGATTATTATTTACTCCGAAAAGCCGGGGATGGTAATCGGGAAAGCCGGGAAGGTCATCAGAAAACTTACCCGTGACGTTGCAACCAAATACAACCTCGAAAACCCGCAGATTGACGCTCAGGAAGTCAAGAGGCCTGAACTTAATGCCCAGATGATGGCATCCAGGCTTGCATCTTCCATTGAGAGGGGCTGGTACTTCAGAAAAGCCGGACACAACACCCTCAGAGCAGTCATGAACGCAGGCGCACTTGGCTGTGAAGTCGTAATCTCCGGAAAGCTTACCGGAGCAAGGTCAAGAGTTGAAAAATTCGTTAACGGGCACGTAAAACACTCCGGACACCCTGTACAAGAGGTAGTAGACGAAGGGTTTGCAGTAGCAGTTAAAAAGCTCGGAACCCTTGGCTGCAAAGTCAGGATCATTCAACCTGACGTTGTCCTACCTGATTCATTCAGGATTAAGGAATCAAGCGAGATTATCGTTGAGCCCGCTGAAAAGCCTGCCGAAAAACCAGCTGAGAAACCCGCTGAAGCCCCTAAAAAGGAAGGTGCGGCAAAACCCAAAGCTCCTGCGGCAGTACCCGAGAAAGAAGTAGAGGTAGCCGAAGTCGCAGAACCCGAAGAAGCTGAGGAAGAATCCCCGGTGGAGGCATCTGAAGACGTCGAAGAAGCCGAACTTATCTATGTTGAGGGCTCAGAAGAAGTCCGAAGACAGGTCAATGGTGTCTGGCAGCACAAGCATGAGAGCTATGATTACTGGCATCCCATGGCAAGGGTCCACAAGGAGGCTAAGGAATAATGGCAATTCTCAGGACCAACGAAATCCGGACCATGACAATCGAAGAACGGGCTGACGAACTCGAAAACCTTAATAATGAACTGGTTAGAGAACGTGCCCTTACCTCTGCAGGCGGGGCTCCAGACAATCCGGGACGAATCGGAGAGATCAGGAGAACTATTGCCCGGATAAAGACAATTCAGCACGAGCTAAATGAGATCTAAAGTGGAAATTCTGCCTTCGACTCTTATCTTTCATGAACTGATAGGGCTCGATATTAAGGTGATTTACTCCACTAATCCATCATTAACAGGAATCCGGGGCAGAGTAGTTAACGAGACGAAAAATATGTTTGTGGTTGAAAACTCTCAGTCCCGGGAACTGCAGATTCCCAAGGCGGATTCGGAATTTATCTTCCGGGTCCCTGCCGAGCTCTCAGAAAAAGGCCGCAGATCCGATACATTCGTTAAAATTCAGGGAAACCTGCTGCTCTCACAACCCGAAAATCGGATCAAGAACATTAAAAAGCTACGTAAATGGGGCTAAATTCATGGCAAGAGATATTGGATTAAATATACCGGCGCCATCAGAGGAATGTGATGATGCATACTGTCCCTTTCACGGAACACTTCCGGTGAGAGGTCAGATCCTTGTGGGTACCGTGGTCAGCAGCAAAATGGACAATACGGTAGTCATTGAAAGGCAATACATGAAAATGGTGCCGAAATACCAGAGATACGAGAAGAGACGCTCGAAGGTTCACGCACACAACCCGCCTTGCATTTCTGCAAAAGTTGGTGACATTGTCACCATCGCAGAATGCAGGCGTATAAGCAAAACCAAGTCTTTTGTGGTGGTCAAAGCGGAGGTGCCTAAATGAAAGGCATACGCTCAAACATCCCAAGGGCTCTTAACGCAGGCGCCAAGATTCCGTGTGTGGACAACACCGGAGCCAAGGTCGTTGAGATAATCTCTGTCAAGAAGTACAGAGGAGTCAAAAACAGAATGCCCTGCGCAGGAATTGGTGACATGTGCGTCGTTTCCGTAAAGAAAGGCACACCAGAAATGAGGAAACAGATTCTCCTCGCAGTGGTGGTTCGCCAGAGGCAGGAGTTCCGCCGTCCGGACGGGTTACACGTGTCCTTTGAGGACAATGCAATGGTAATCACGGACGAAGACGGAATTCCCAAAGGCACGGACATAAAAGGTCCGATAGCAAGGGAAGTAGCTGAGAGGTTCCCCAAAATAGGAACTACAGCATCCATAATTGTCTGAGGTGATTGCAATGGTATCCAAACAGCCCAGAAAGCAGAGAAAGGCAAGATACACCGCACCTCTCCATATCAGGCAGAAATTCATGGGTGCAAGACTCAGTGAGGGACTTACCAAACAGTACGGCACAAGAAGTGCTGCAGTCATCACTGGTGACACAGTAAAGGTCATGCGCGGAGACTTCAAAGGCACTGAAGGAAAAGTCCAGTCCGTATCTCTTATGGACGGCACAATCTCAGTGGACGGAGTTACTTCCACAAAAGTGGACGGCACTGAAGTCCCAAGGCCCATAAATCCCTCAAACGTCATGATCACAAAACTAGAAATGAAAGACGGGCGCAGAGCGTCAAGCATTAAAAAGTGAGGCAGGTGATTTTGTGACACACCAGAAAAGATTATCAGTTCCAAAGAGCTGGAAGGTCGGGAAAAAAGGCAATAAGTGGATCTCCACTACCCGCCCGGGGCCTCACAGCCAGGCACGTAGTCTTCCGCTCGGAATCATCATTCGGGACATTCTCAAGCTTGTTGACAACAGCAGAGAAGGTAAAAGGGTTCTCTCCGAAGGAAAAGTTCTTGTTGACGGAATTCCCAGGAAAGACCTCAGATTCCCGGTAGGGCTCTTTGATGTAATTACCCTTCCTCTTGTAAATGAAGCATACCGGATGCTCCAGGATGAAAAGGGACGCCTGACCCTTCACAAGCTCAACGAAACTAACGTAAACAAGCTGTGCAGGATCGACAACAAGTTAACCGTCAAGGGAGGAAAAGTCCAGCTTAACCTCAATGACGGAACCAACATCATTGGCTCCAACGAGTACGGGACAAAGGACTCCCTGATTCTTTCCATTCCTGACAAGCAGGTAGTAAAACACCTGAAGTTTGAGGTCGGAAACCTTGCAATGGTTGTAGGTGGTCAGCACTCGGGAGAAACCGGAAAGATCATGGAGATCAAGGAAGTTAAGAGTTCCAGACACAACACAGTAATGATTTCCGGAGAAACCGATTTCGAAACAATCGAGGACTACGTAATCGTTATTGGTAAGGACAAACCTGAAATTCGGCTTGGTGGTGAGCTTAGTGAGTAATCCTATGCGCACACCTGTTGTTGAAAAGGTAATTGTCCACATGGGTGTTGGAGAAAGTGGTCAACAACTGGTAAACGCCGAAGACATCCTACGGGCTATCACAGGACAGGAAGTCGTAAAGTGCTTTGCAAAAAGGACCCTTCCTGCTTTTGCAATCAAAAAGAATGAGCCCATCGGTTGCAAGGTAACTCTCAGGGGTCCGAAAGCTCAGGAGTTCCTTGAGACATCTCTTGGGATAATTGAGAAGACTCTGAGCAAGACACAGTTCGATTCCCTCGGAAACGTCTCTTTTGGGATTGAAGAACATACTGACTTTCCGGGTATGAGATATGATCCTAACATCGGGGTTTTCGGAATGGACGTCACTGTTGTACTCAAACGCCCGGGAGAAAGGATTTGCAAAAGGAGAATCGCAACCCGGAAAATCCCGACTGGCCACAGGGTCACGGTGGACGATGCGATCGCCTTCCTTAACGAAAGTTACGGCGTGGAGGTCATGTAAATGACAGATACAATAAACAAGTCCGGAAGAGGAGTAAACGAATGCAAACGGTGCGGAAGAAAACAGGGGCTTGTCCGTAAATACGACATCTACCTCTGCAGGCACTGTTTCAGGGAAATTGCCCACGAGATGGGCTTTGATAAGTACTCGTAAGGTGATTAAAATGGTATTACTTGATCCTCTTGCAAACGCCCTTTCCACTATTAAGAATGCGGAAGCCATTGGGAAGAGCTCCTGTATTGTCAGGCCTGCTTCAAAAAATATTGGCAACGTCCTGAAGGTTATGCAGGATCTCGGCTACATTGGAGATTTTGAGTTTATCGACGATGGAAAAGCCGGAATCTACAGCGTTACCCTTGTGGGAAGAATCAACAAGTGCGGTGCAATAAAACCGCGTTACTCCGTAGGAACTGCCAGCTTTGAAAGATGGGAAAAGCAGTTTCTACCAGCAAAGAACTTTGGTGCCCTTATCGTAACCACTTCAAGCGGGGTCATGTCTCAGTATGAGGCCCGTGATAAGAAGATCGGTGGGCAACTTCTTGCTTATGTGTACTGAGGAGGGAACAGGAAATGGTTAAGGAAATTGCAAGAACAATAGAGATTCCTGAAGGAGTTTCCGTCTCTCTCTCTCGGGATGTCTTTACAGCCAGGGGCCCGAAGGGAACTGTTGAAAGAAAGTTCTGGTACCCCGGAATCAAGATTGAAGTCAGGGGAGAAGATGTACTGGTGGATGCAGAATTCTCCAGGAAAGAGCAGAAAGCCATGGTAGGGACTTTTGCCTCCCATATCAGAAACCTGATGAAAGGCGTAAATGAAGGCTTTGAGTGCAAGATGAATATTGTGTATGCTCACTTCCCAATGCAGGTAAAAGTTGAAGGCAAGACTCTCATAATCGGGAACTTCCTTGGGGAAAAGAAGCCAAGAGTTGCAAAAATCCTTGGTGAGACAAAGGTTAAGGTAAGCGGGGGCGAGGTCATCGTTACCGGAATCAACAAGGAAGATGTCGGGCAGACTGCCGCAAACATAGAACAGAAGACCAAGATTAAGAGGTTCGATCCAAGGATTTTCCAGGATGGAATCTACATAGTGCAGAAGGCCTGAAGGTGGTTATGATGGGAGAAGAATTCAATGAAGTTGAAGGTACTTCGGTTTCCGCCCTTGATATGGATCCTGAATCCAGGCGCTTATTCAACGTGAGAAAGGTTCAGAAGGGGAAGAAACCCCAGTTCAAGAGAACCTGCAGCCACAAATTCAAAAGACTTGACACCAACTGGAGGCGCCCGAGAGGTTCTCAGGGTAAACAGCGCAGAAAGTATGTTGCAAAAGGCGCTCTTGCCCAGGTAGGATACGGAAGCCCTGCAGCAGTCAAAGGTCTGCACCCTTCGGGTTATTCTGATGTTCTTATTACCAGCATTGCGGAACTTGAGCTTGTTGACCCGTCTTTTGAGGCTATCAGGATAGCAAGAACAATAGGCGCACAAAAGAAAGCCATTATTCTTGCAAAAGCTGAAGAACTCGGAATTAAAGTACTGAACCCTGGAAGGAGTGAATAAAATGTCAGACCTGTTCAACCAGAGGAAGCTGGCTTCCAAAGTTCTTGATTGTGGGCTTGACAGGGTATGGCTTAACCCCGAAGCATCCGAAGAAATCGCCTCTGCGATCACAAGAGAAGATATCCGCGGACTCATTGAGAAAGGCACCATTAAGGCAAAGCCTGTAAAAGGAGTCAGTAGAGGCAGAGCCAAAGCTCGTGCTGTCAAACGTAAGTATGGGCACTGCAAGGGACATGGTTCCAGAAAGGGTAAGAAAGGAGCCCGTACTCCCAGAAAGGAACAGTGGATCAAAAAGATCCGGGCTCTTAGAAACAGACTCAAGGAGCTGCGTGCAGACGGAGCACTTGATAAATCAGTGTACTGCAGACTCTACAGAAAAGCAAAAGGCGGAGAATACAGAAGCGTTTCCCACCTTAACTCTCACCTTGAGTCCGAAAAACTGTTAAATAAAGAATAACCTGGAGGAGCTGAAGATGGCAACAGGACCAAGATATAAGGTTCCTTTTAGACGAAGAAGAGAAGGACGTACCAACTACCACCTCCGCCTTAAATTACTACTCTCAAAGCAGGACCGTGTAGTTGTCAGAAAGAGTGCAAGAAACGTTCAGATCCAGTTAATAGCTCCAACAGCAGACGGGGACATAACTTATTCCTCAGCCGTTTCGAGTGAACTTGCAAAGTACGGTTACACAGGAGCTACCGGAAACACGACGGCTGCATACCTAACAGGGCTCTTATTCGGGCTGAAGAGTTTGCAGAAGGGCTATGAAGGAGGCATTCTGGACATAGGACTCCAGGCTTCCTCTACAGGCTCAAGAGTCTATGCCACCCTTAAAGGGATTGTAGACTCAGGCTTTGAAATCCCCTGCAGCCCGGAAGTGTTTCCCTCGGATGAGAGAATCCGCGGAGAGCACATAGCCGAATACAGAGAAGAGAGCTCAGACCTGCCAGAGCAGTTTGAAGCAACCAAAGAGAAAATCTTTGCTGAGTTTAGTTAAGGTGATTAAATGGCATTCGATCAAGATTGGGTACCGAAAACCAGGCTTGGAAAACTAGTCGTTGAAGGACAGGTTGCTTCCATGGATGAGGCAATCAAGTCAGGCCTGCCTATCAGGGAACCCCAGATAATTGATATGCTGCTTCCTGACCTGGAAGATGAGGTGCTCGATATCAACATGGTCCAGAGGATGACTGACTCAGGACGCCGTGTAAAGTTCAGAGCAACCGTAATCGTGGGAAACAGAAACGGCTATGTAGGACTTGGACAGGCAAAAGACGTTCAGGTCGGGCCTGCAATCCGTAAGGCAATCGACGCTGCAAAGCTCAACATTACCTACATCCGCAGAGGCTGCGGTTCCTGGGAATGTGCCTGCGGGCTGCCGCATACCGTACCTTACGAGGTTACAGGGAAGGCAGGCAGTGTAAGTGTGACCCTTATTCCCGCCCCAAGGGGACTCGGGATTGCCGCAGGAAACACTGCAACCAAAGTGCTTGAAAAAGCCGGCATTAAAGACGTATGGACCAAGACCTTCGGAACTACCAGGACAACTCTCAACTTCGCAAAGGCTACCTACGATGCCCTTAACCAGGTCAACGTTATAAGGCTGCCTGTTTACTATGGTAAGGAGGAAGTCTGAGATGTATGCAGTTGTGAGAATGAGAGGACAGGTCAACGTGCGCTATACCATTGAGGACACCATGAAGATGCTCCGCCTGCACAGAGTTAACCACTGTGTGTTTGTGCCGGAGAATCCTCACTACAAGGGTATGGTCCAGAAAGTGAAGGACTACGTTGCATACGGGAAGATTGATGCAAAAATCCTTGCAGAAGTCCTCGAAAACCGTGGAAGGCTTGAAGGCAACACCCGCCTCACAGAAGAATATATCCGTGAAAATACGGACTATGATTCCATACAGGCCTTTGCCGAAGCTGTTGTTGAGGGAAAAACCTCCCTTAAGGATGTTCCCAAATTGAAGCCTGTTTTCAGGCTTCACCCGCCCCGAAAAGGACATGCAGGAATTAAGAGGACAGTCCAGCAGGGCGGAGTGCTCGGAAACCACGATGAAGATATCAACGTGCTCCTGCATAAAATGAGATAAGGTGGTTTGAATGGATGTTAAAAAGTTCAGAGGGTCCAGGACCTGCGGTGGCGGAACTCACAAAAACAGGCGTGGAGCCGGAAACCGCGGAGGCCGCGGGAAAGCCGGTGGCTGTAAACACCACTTCGTAAGAGCTATGATGCGCGGGTACAGCTACGGAAAGCATGGTTTCAAACGCCCTGATGTAGTATCCAAGGACGTTTCCATAGTAAATGTTGGAGAGCTCGACGAACTTGCTCCCTATCTTGTTGAAGAAGGGTTTGCCGAGGTTAAGGACGGGGCATACCACATTAACCTCGAAAATCTCGGAATTGAGAAGGTACTTGGAAGCGGACGTGTCATGAAGAACCTTGTGGTTACTTCAGAGGAATTCTCAGCCTCTGCCCGTGAAAAGATTGAAAATGCAGGCGGAAGCTGCATCGATGCCGAATAAGTAGTGTCATCCTGACTCTACTTATTTCATTCTTTTAGTAACTTTTTATATTAGATGTGCTATATACCTTTAACTTAAGGTAAAAACATAATCTAATATTTAATATAGTATAAATAAATGTATATTTTGAATGGTGTAATCGATGACTCTCAGGGATACCTTAGAACCGTTTTTTAACAAGTTGCCCGCAGTAGCAAGTCCGGAAAAACACGTCCACTTTAAGGATAAACTCTGGTGGACTCTGGGAGTTCTGGTGCTGTACTTTGCTCTTGCAAATGTGCCGCTCTTCGGGATGTCTCAGGATTCTGTTGACCTTTTTGAATCTTACCGCGCCTTCTTTGCCGGGGCTTCGGGATCTTTAGTCCTTCTCGGTATAGGGCCAATTGTCACGGCTTCTATCGTCCTGCAGCTTCTTGTCGGGGCAGACATTATCAAAATGGATCTTTCGGACCCCAAAGACCAGGCGTTCTTTCAGGGTGCCCAGAAGTTTCTTGTCTTTGTTATGATTATTCTGGAAGCTCTACCGCAGCTTCTTGGTGGATACATCCAGCCGGATCCGGGGCTTGCTTCCACTCTTGGTGTAGGCCTGGGAGTGATCACCTTCATGCTCCTTGTCCAGATCTTTATCGGAGGCACGCTGATCCTCTTCATGGATGAAGTGATTTCTAAGTGGGGTATTGGATCAGGAGTCGGGCTTTTCATAGTTGCAGGAATCTCCCAGCAGATCGTTACAGGTATTTTTAACTGGCAACTTGAAGACGGGCTTCCTGTCGGACTCATTCCCAAATGGATCTACATTGCCCAAAACACGGGGGCAGACTACCTCTTTTCCGGTGAAGGTCTGATGTTCCTGCTGGTCAGAGGAGGAATTCTCGCTCTCCTGAGCACGGTAATCATATTCCTGCTTGTGGTATTTGTGGAGAGTACGAGAATTGAGATCCCTCTCGCCCACAGTGCGGTTAGAGGGGCAAGGGGTCGTTTCCCTGTAAAGCTCATATACGCATCAGTTCTGCCCATGATTCTTGTCAGGGCTCTTCAGGCTAACATCCAGATGATTGGGATAATCCTTTCCGGCAGAGGGATAAACTTCCTCGGAGAATTCAGCGGCTCAAAGCCCCTGAACGGGATCATGTATTACCTAGCTCCCATACACAGTCCATATGACTGGATACCGTCCCTTGTACAACAATCCTTTGCAAGCTACGGGGCAGCTGCTCCTGCTACCTGGCAGATTGTGCTTCATGTCTTTTCAGATGCCGTGATGTTGATCGGAGGCGGAATTATATTTGCCCTTTTCTGGATCGAAACCACAGGCATGGGTGCAAAGCCCACAGCCCAGAAGATATTTAATTCAGGAATGCAGATCCCTGGTTTCAGGCGGAACATTGGCAGTATTGAAAAAGTTATGCAGCGTTACATTCCAAAGGTTACTGTGATAGGTGGAGCTTTCATTGGGCTTCTCACTCTGGTTGCAAGCCTGCTCGGTACTCTCGGAAGTGCCGGAGGTACCGGACTGCTGCTTACAGTAAGCATTGTGTACCGTCTTTACGAGGATATTGCTTCCGAGCAGATGATGGAAATGCACCCGATGATCCGTTCTTTCTTCGGGGAGCAGTAAGGGCTGGTAAACCTCTAACTGCAAGGATAACTGAAAAATATAGGTCATAAAGAAAAAATCAAATAAAAGGACACAAAAAGGGGATCTTCGAATGAACATAATACTCTTCGGGCCCCCGGGTGCCGGTAAAGGTACCCAGGCCAAAAAAATGGTTGATTTCTACGGAATTCCGCAGATTTCCACAGGGGATATCCTGCGGGCAAATGTTAGAGAAGGAACAGAACTGGGACTTGCAGCCAAGGCATATATGGACAAAGGAGAACTTGTCCCTGATCAGGTGCTTATAGGCATAATTAAAAACCGTCTGAATGAGGCAGATTGTAAAAAAGGTTTCATTCTTGACGGATACCCGAGAACTGTCCCTCAGGCAGACGCCCTGGAAGCAATACTTGATGAAATCGAAAAGCCCATCGATATTGTCCTCAACCTTGAGGTGCCTGACGAAGTGCTTGTAGGAAGAATCAGCGGGCGTCTGATGTGCAAATGCGGGGCAAGCTATCACATGATCTCCAACCCACCAAAGAAAGACAACATCTGTGACAGTTGCGGCAGTGAGATATTCCAGCGCGTCGATGATACTGCAGAAGCCGTCCAGAACCGCCTGGATGTCTACAAAAAGCAGACCCAACCGCTAATCAACTACTATAAAGAAAAAGGTATCCTTGTCACCCTTAACGGTACAAAGGATATAGACGTGGTTTTTGAGGATATTAAGGCAATTCTGGCAAAGTTTGCCTGAATTCCTCCTTCCTTTTTCTTTTGTTTTTACTTTTTTTCTTTTTTATTTTCCTGTGTTTTTAAAACTTCCTAAAAATTATAGTTACTTAAAGTACCTGAATTGTATCTCCTGACGGCATCTTCCGCGACAGAGTGATTAAATGTTAAATATTATGCGACTGCTTATCTCAATAGGAAGTTTTTGCTGGAGAATCTGACTTACATGACTGAAAACTCAATAGAAGAACTGATGAAGTGGGTTATCAGTGTTGACCGCCGCCTGATACTTATGGAGTCCATGAAAAGGCATAATGCAGTGAGAGCTTCGGATATCGCCCATGAAGCAAGCAGGTCTACACAAAATATCAGTCGCGCCTTAAAAGAACTTGAGGACAGGGATTTAATCGAATGCCTGACTCCTGAGAAATCAACCTGGAAAAAATATATGCTTACGGACAAAGGAAAAATAGTTCTGGAAAAGCTGGAGGGAAAATACCTTTAACCTACGGTCAGAAGTTTTCGGTCTGGATTACTTCTTTTTCTTCCTCCCGGATTTTTCTTCCAGAATAATTCTGGATAAATACAGTATTTTTGCTTTCAACTGTATTTTAGCTGTATTTTAGCTGTATTTTAGCTGTATTAGCTGTATTTTTGTCTTCAACTCTCTTCTCTGAGTCTTATATAACCTTCCACAAGGTCAATATTGGCCTTGACCACTGATCTTTTGAACTCAGTCAGATCTTTTGTGATATCCTCAAGAGCGTCAGCACAATCCTGTCTGGTGATCACGGTCCCGTCAGGTACCATCCTGCCTGAGGAAATATCCACGCCTCGGACAATGGATTTGTGGAGGACAAGCGTATCTTTCCCGATATTGCAGTCAAACACCACTGCCCCGAACCCTATGAAGCAGTCTTCTCCGATCCTGCAGGGGCCGTGTACAATGCAGCTGTGGGCAAGGGAAGTGTTTTTTCCAATTAGCACTTCGGAATGTGAGAGTGAATGGACCACAACATTGTCCTGTACATTACAGCCTCTGTGAACAGTTATGGATGAACCTGGTTCGTCTGCCCTGAGGACTGCATTTGGCCCGACGAATACATCATCTGCAATACTTACGTTTCCTATTATTAATGCTGTTTCGGATATCCACGCCCTTTTGCTTACTTTTGGGTGTTGTTTATGGGGATTTGGAAGGTGCATTTTAAAATTCCTCTTTCATGCCTGTGGGTGTTTCACGGAATACCGTTTGAAATATCTCTTCAGAGCAAGCTCTCTGTTTTCAGCCTCTGAAGCCTTTTTATGATAAGTTATGATAAGTTATTTAAAACTATGTTTTGATCTGGCACCCACCTATAAATATACTCCAATATTTTTACCTGAAACTGCGAGGGAAAACGTAATCCTGCGGGCAAGAAACGCCGGGCTTTTCCAAGCATTAAATCTCCAGAATAAAGTCTCTTTGAGAGTACTGTTTTTTCAACGGGGCCGTATCTGTGGCTATATGTAGCTGAGCCCATCCGAAAGGTATGTAAAATAAAGAGAAAAACTGGAATAAGGGCACTTGCAGTCAGAGTTTAACCGAATAGTATAACTTATATATACATCGAAACTTATTAACCAGAAAGCCTATGTAAACGTCTTAAACCCGCTTGCAGTCTGAGCTGATTTATTGGTTAATTTACTAAAATTCAAGCTTATTAAGACTCAATTCATTGTCAAAACTTTATTTAGTTGAGCTCTATCTAGCAAGATTCTTCCACTTGAATGAATCTAATTAACATTTATTGAACCTTAATGGTGAGAACAACTTGGTTTCGGAGACTTTAAAAAAGCAAATTGACCGGTTCCTGCTGGCTTTCGGTTTTTCCCTTATGTTCGGGATAATGATCCTTGGACAGGAATTCAGGCAATCTGTGGGGGAAGCAGTAGGGGTTTTAATGGACCCCATGCTCATGCTGATCGGACAGGAGAACTTCCACCTGGCCCTTTTAATTATGGCTGCTATCACTGCTATCTATGCATCCCTTATCCAGAAATACACTATCGACTGGGACCTCATGAGGAACACCCAGGAGCGCATGAAGTCTTTTCAGAAGGAGTTCCGGGAGGCACAACTTTCCCAGAACACTTACATGCTGAAAAAACTTGAAGATCAGCGCAAGGATATGATGGAAGACCAGATGAAGATGTCCAAACAGCAGTTCAAGCCTATGGCTTATATTAGTATTATCTCCCTGCCTCTCTTCATGTGGGCTTATTATTACATTAGTGGGCACGGAGCTGCCACCATGGTCTTTCCCTTCTGGGGTGAACAACTGCTAACGTCCAAGGCTTTTGGCCCCTTCCAACACTGGATCTACTGGTACTTTATTTCCTCTCTTGGAATCAGTCAGCTTATAAGGAAGGCACTGAATATCGGTGGGGTCTAATGCGGATCACCGTGAGCGGGCTTCCCGGAAGTGGGACAACAACCCTCTCAAGGCTCCTGTCTGAATACTATGAGCTTGAGCTGGTTTCCTCAGGCGAAATCTTCAGGAGGATGGCAAAGGAGAGGGGAATGAGTCTTTCTGAGTTTGGAGCCATGGCTGAAAGGGATCCCTCCATTGACCTTGATATCGATAAAAACCAGAAATCTATTATCCATACCCAGGACAATATCATTCTTGAAAGCCGGCTTGCAGGTCATATGGCTGAAGGGGTGCCTAATGTGCTTAAAATCTGGATAAAAGCCCCACTGCTGACAAGAGTCAGGCGTATCCAGAGGCGTGAGAAATCAATCTCCTTTGATGAAGAGCTGGAAAAAACGGTTGAAAGGGAAAAGTCCGAAGCCCTCCGTTATAAGAACTATTACGGGATTGATATTACAGACCTATCAATCTACGACATTGTTATCGATTCTGAAAAATGGAACCAGTACCAGACTATTGATATCCTCAGGATTGCTATTGACTCTATTGTCGGGCCTGAGTGATTTATTCAAGAGTATTTCAGATCTGTACGCATCACTCATTTGAATCCATAACCACAACCCAGGAGTTTTAAAAAACCATGTCATCCGCCGGCAAACTGCCATCAGAAGTTGAAAGAACCCTTGTCCGGAAGTCCGGCGCCTGGACAAATCCATCCTACGGCTGTCCTCCGGAAAAGCGCCCTATCCTTGAATACATTGAAAAAGGAGTGGTGAATATTGACAAGCCCAGTGGACCTACAAGCCACGAGGTTGCAGCCTGGGTAAAAGCCATCCTTGGCGTGAAGACAGCAGGACATGCCGGTTCTCTTGATCCTAAGGTCACAGGGCTTTTGCCTACCTTGCTGGGAAAAGCTACAAAAGCCGTACCTGCCCTGCGCCTCTCAGGAAAAGAGTATGTTTGCCATCTGAAGCTTCACAGGGTTATGCCTCCAAAGCTGATTCGCCAGGTCTGTGAGGAATTTACAGGCCCTATTTACCAGAGGCCTCCCATCAAATCAGCTGTAAAACGTGTCATAAGGGTAAGGACAATCTATTATATTGAAGTGCTTGAAATCGAAGGCACTTCCGTGCTCTTCCGCGTTGGATGCGAAGCAGGGACTTATATAAGGAAACTCTGCCACGATATCGGGCTTGCTCTGGGCTGCGGCGGGCATATGCAGGGACTCCGCAGGACTAAAGCAGGCCCGTTTACGGAAAAAACCCTTGTAACGCTCCATGAACTCAAAGACGCCTATGTGTTCTGGGAGGAAGATGGTGATGAGTCCGAACTGAGAAGGGTTATCCGGCCAATGGAATCAGCTGTATCCCACCTACCCAAAATAATCCTGCGGGACAGTGCAGTAGATGCGGTTTGTTCCGGTGCTTCCCTGGCAGTCCCGGGTATTACAAGCCTGGACTCCAACTTGATCATAGGGGGACTTACAGGGCTTTTTTCCTTAAAAGGGGAACTTGTGGCTCTTGCAAAGGCTGATATGACAACCGAAGAGATTCTCAAAGCTTCTGCCGGTATTGCAGCTTCTCCTATCCGCATACTTATGGAAGCAGGGACTTATCCAAAAGGCTGGACTAAAAAAGAAGAAAAAGTCCAGCTTTAACCTTTTAAATTCTTTCTTCCTTCCTTCAAATTTCTTTCTTCCTTCTTTCTTCCTTACGCATTCCTAGAATAAGATTTATATACCACTATTCCGTTATGGTATAAGTCGTGCCATAAACTCTGTGCCGAGGTAGTCTAGTGGTAGGGCGCAAGCCTGGAAAGCTTGTGGGGCTTAGCCCCTCGGGAGTTCGAATCTCCCCCTCGGCGTCATGTTTTCAAGTCTTTTCTAAATTACATTTACAATCCTTTTTTAAAGTTGGAAGACAAGATTTAATAAGGGCACCAACTGCTTTTAGAAGGTTGCATTTTTAAGCGATTTAAGGGAATTTTTTTCGAAAATATAGGATTAAATGCTTTTATTACTTCGGGAGTGCGGAGGGTCACGAATACCCTGTCCTTTAGGTCGGGGATGAAGTGAACCCT
The DNA here is from genome assembly GCF_000969965.1 of Methanosarcina sp. WWM596. GTDB lineage: Archaea > Halobacteriota > Methanosarcinia > Methanosarcinales > Methanosarcinaceae > Methanosarcina. The sequence continues at coordinate 842,499 of NZ_CP009503.1, read as the reverse complement.
CGCCTCTTTTTGGTTTTGATTTAAATATCTAAATCGTCGCTTCTTTGTAAAATTATCGGAAATCGGACAGGGGCTCGATAGCAGAGTTTCAATAACTTAGATCAAGGGAACCTTGTTAAAAGACACTGTGAATCATTTCCGAGTAACCGGGCGTGCGGTCCATCAGCATACCCCATCCTTTAGGTTGGGGTGGCCGCACGCAGTTTGATTTTAAATTTAAAGCATTTAAAATGATTTTGGCATAAACTCACTTGTATAAAGATCATATGTTCAAATACTCCCATGTATAAACAACCTGGAATATATGCAAAAGCGTTAGTAGTTCAAAAAAGAAGTTAATCTGACAATGTCAAGGTAAGGACCCCGTTGAAAAATGATCGATTGATTTCAGGCGGGAACGAAAGAAATAAACGGAAACAAACAGAGAAGGAATATTGAAAGTCAACTACCCCTGAGCTAAAACTCAGGGGCTTGTCTAACAAGCCCTGGTTGACCAGATCACCGATTGGAGTTAAGAAAATCGGTAAACGATAGGAAAGAATACATAGTTACCCTTGAATGTCGCCTCAGTTTAAGGCTCTAAGGATGCCGGTTAAACAGTCCTGAGAGGTAGGGACAGTGCTTGCATCGTTAAACCTTTCCATATCAGATCGAGAGGAGGACGGATTCCGGAATTGACTTGTTCCAACTACGCTGTAACACTCCAACTTCACGAAGTTGAAGTCCACGATTCGGATACGCATAACTCTTCGGAGGAAAACTATATGTTAGATCACCTTCTTTTGCTCCTATAATATATTTCAGTTTATGCTTCTCTAATTCGCGAATGTGTGGAGCATTTGAATATAAAGAGTCCTCCACTACAATGAGGCGTAAATAGGGATGCGTTTTTCTTAATTTCTCTAAAAAACGTTTGCTTGCATTGCGTTCGATATCATTCTTTTTCTCTCCATCCTGTTTGATGATCGGCTCTGGTGCAAAAGGTATTACCTCCTTGAAATCAGGATGAACGATTGCTCCACTCAACATTTGGTGATAATAGGTAACTTCACCCGTTTTCGAGTTCGTTTTTGTACAACAAGATTTACAATGAATCCTGACTTTGACAGTTAGATAAAAATAAGTGCTCTTTGTTTTGTGTTATTCGGTCAAATGAACATCACAAAACAGAGAGCATTCCCTACAATTCCTAACAAGAATATATGTGTTCCTATCGGATCGATTCTTGCCGTCCAACTCTTTTATGAAAAGCTTAATTTCTGTGATATTTTTGGCAAACATAAAAACAAGGGTCTTGATCTCAATAGTTTGCTGATCGGTTTGCTAAGCTACAAGCTGACTGAAAATTTTAGTATCAAAGAAGCTGGCAAATGGTTAAATCAGGAAGAAATTCTCGAGATATTGAATCTTGAAAGGTTTCATGAAAGAGTTCTTTACAGAACTCTTGAACTCTTAGGACGTAACAGAGAGGAAATTCTCTCTGATATTCTGGATTCTCTATTTTCTGTATATGGTTTTGAAGAGACGGATATAAACCTGGATTGGACGAGTATAGTCCTTTATGGGACTAAATCCAACCTTGGTAAATACGGGTATAGCAGAGATCACAGGCCTGATAAGCTGCAGATAACTGTTGGAATTAGTGAATTAGCTAACCCCATTAACATACCTATTGGAGTTACAGTGAATAAAGGAAACGTTCTTGATCTTGAGCACTTTTCTGACACTTATAACCAGGTGAAAAGTAGACTTAAAAAAGGCTCTCTTATTGTTTTTGATAAAGGAGCTAATACCAAAGATAATATCGATATTATACAGGATGCTGAGATGGACTATCTCACTTCCATGAAACTGAATACGAGTGACGATAAAATAATTGAGAAATTTGATCTGGAAAGAGCAGAACTGATAGATTCCAAAAAAGGTATATATGGGATAAAAATAGTCAAGCCTAGCAGCATTAAATATTTCTATTTCTCTGAAGCTCTACAGAAAAGGCAATTAGAATCAAAAGCAAGAGCTGTTATGAGGAAATTAAAGGAAGCAAAAGAGATTCAGAAGGCCATCATAAACAACAAAAAGCTTCCTAAGAAATTCAGAGTAAATAATGAGTTGATCGAGATTGATTACTCTTTTAGAACTGAGCTAGAAGAGCTTAGTGACGAGGAAGCTGTAGAACTCCTAAAAGCTTCACTGATTAATGGAAGAGAAGGATTTTTCTGTCTGAAATCAAACAGGCATTTGACACTTGAAGATGCATTGATAACATACAGAAAAAAGGATTCTATTGAGAAAATATTCCATTCATTGAAAAATGAAATTCAGATTAAGCCATTAAGGTTGTGGTCGGAAGATAGCATTTATGGAGCCATTATCCTTGGGTTTATCGCCCAATTATTCATATCGCTGATGCGATATGAATTTGAAGAGCTAAAACACACGTCTACAAAATTCATTAAAAAAAGCTTGAAGAATTTGACACTTACAATCAAGTTCAAGATAAATGGTGTCAAAAACCATATTTTTGCGAATTTTGACTGGATCAATAGCTTGATAGTAGCAAAAAGGAATGAAATTACATAGAATATATAATAAATTTTGTAACAATTCAGGTAGCCTTTGAAAGGCTACAATTTTTCCTCTTTTCGAGGAAAAATTGCATATAAATTGAATCCTATTTTGTTTCGTTATTATGCTTACACGTGAAGAGATCCTCGTTATCTATGAAGCTGGTCCTGAAGCTGTAATTTCTGTAATCCAGAGACTTGAAACTATCATAGAAGAACAAGCTATTCGAATTGCTGAACTAGAAGAACGTGTAAGGATTTTAGAATCTCGCTTAAATCAAAATAGCAGAAACAGCAGTAAACCTCCTTCTACTGACTTTTCAGTCAAAGAAAAACCTAATCCCAAGAGTCTCCGGAAAAAGAGTGGGAAGAAACCTGGAGGTCAAGAAGGTCATCCAGGCACAACTCTTGATATGGTTAATGATCCTGATTAGGTAATTGAACATTCTTTGACCTGCTGCAAAGAATGTGGACATACTCTTGAGGATGTTGAAGTTGAAGCTTATGAGAGAAGACAAATTTTTGATATTCCTCCTGTAAATCTAATTGTTACGGAACATCGAAGTCAGATTAAGACCTGTACTCACTGTGGAAAATCAAATAAAGCTTCTTTTCCAGAATCTGTGAAATATCCCGTCCAGTATGGTCCTAATATTTTAGCTTCAGCAATTTACTGTAAAAACTACCAGTTTATTCCCTATAAAAGGATTTTAGAGTTTTTTGATGACGTTATGGGGATAAAAATCTGTTCTGCTACGATAATCAGAGCAGAAAAAGAATGCTTCCGGAATTTAGAGGAGTTTGAAAATGTGAGTCAGGAGAGGTTAATAACTTCTCCTGTAATCCATTGTGATGAAACTGGGATGAAAATTGAAGGAAAAAGGCATTGGCTTCATGTAGCTTCTAATGACAAATACACCTGTTATTTTGCTCACTCAAAAAGAGGATCAGAAGCAATTAATGCCATGGGAATTCTTCCAGAGTTTAAAGGAATAGCAGTTCATGACGGATGGAAACCCTATAACAGTTATGAATGTGATCATGCTCTTTGCAATGCTCATCTCCAGAGAGAACTTACTGGAATTGAGGAGAACTATAAACAGCAATGGGCTAAAGAGATGAATGAACTGTTAACAGAAATGAAAAAGTATACTGATGAGTGTAAAGAGCAGGTCAAAGATCTGGACTTTGAGCAAATTAAAGTGTTAGAAGAAAGGTTCGATGCTGTAGTCATGAAAGGGATTGAAGAAAATCCACCTTCTCTAAACCCTGAAAAACAAGGAAAACGTGGTAAAAATCCAAAAACAAAAGCAAGGAACCTACTTGACAGGTTTATAGAAAACAAAAAACAGATCCTGAGATTCCTCAATGACTTGAGAGTTCCGTTTGAGAATAACCAAGCAGAAAGAGACATAAGGATGATGAAATTACAGCAGAAAATATCAGGAACTTTCAGAACTATACAAGGAGCGGAAGCTTTCTGCAGAATTAGAGCTTATATCTCAACCATTAAAAAGAACGATTTACCTGTTATAGACGGTATTCTCGCGGCGCTCAAAGGAGCGCCGCTATTATTCTGAGAATTTCAGCATTTTGCTGAAAAAACATACTTTTTTATCAGTGGCTGAATAGTTACTAAATTTTTATAAATTTATAGGACTTGTCAAGCCCGATTGAACCAAAAAAGAAGGGAAATATTCAGTACCAATTAGTGGGTACTGTCAAACTGAGGTTAGATTCTATCTTTTTGGAGATAATTTCATACTTTTTGAGTAAGTAACCCGAATTTATGTAATAATTAGACGTTCGGAACTATACTTAATCGGAACTACTGTAGTATATATGTCGAGACAGGAAACTCTAATTATCCGCGGTAATTGTCGGACAGCCTGTTTAGCTCAGGGATTTCCTGCTGAGGGTTTATGAAACTGATCCTGAACGATATCGTAAAAAGCTTTGACAAAAAAGAGGTTTTGCGGGGTGCGAGCTTTGCCTTTGAAAAGGGGGAAATTTACGGCCTCCTCGGAAGAAACGGCTCAGGCAAAACTACGCTTTTTAACTGCATCAATGAAGATTTAAAGATTGACGGCGGCTCAATTCTCCGTGAAGAAAACGGAGTGAAGAGAGAAGTTTGTCCGGGCGATATCGGATATGTTCTGTCGACGCCGGTCGTTCCGGAGTTTTTAACAGGTAGGGAATTTTTAAAGTTCTTTCTTGACATCAACGTGAAAAATATTCCGGACATTAAGCCTATTGACGAATATTTCGATTTTGTAATGATTGGAAGCGAGGATCGCGACAGGCTTTTGAAAGATTATTCCCATGGCATGAAGAACAAGATGCAAATGCTTGTAAACTTCATCGCAAATCCAGCCATTCTGCTTTTAGACGAGCCGCTGACCTCATTTGACGTTGTGGTCGCCGACGAAATGAAGATGCTGCTGCGCCAAATCAAAAAAGACCACATTATTATCTTTTCCACCCATATCATGGAGCTTGCACTGGATTTATGCGACGAGATCGTGATCCTGAGTGGCGGGGTTCTGAAAAAAATGGAAAGGGATGGCCTCAGTAACGAGGTCTTTAAGGATAGAATTATTCAGGCCCTCAGAAGGGATGAAAGCGATTGAAACTTTCCTTACGTCTTTCAGGCTGAAAAACACATATAGAGCCAATAGCATCATATATTCGCTCAAATCCATCCCTATCATCAACGGGCTGTTACCGGTTTCGCTTTATGGAAGCCCGGGGCTGAAAAGATTTGCCAATTTTGTCAGCATCCTGTGGGAACTTGTCTCAATGTTTTTGAGCAAGCTGTTTTATATGTTTATTCTGATCTTCCTTCTAAAAAACTCTATGAAAAACAGTTCTGCAAACAGCTTCATGCACATGTTTTTCTTTCTGACCATAGCAGGTGGTTTTCTCAACACGCAGATATTTCACCCCACCAGAGACAAGTATTATGCCATTTTTCTCATGCGAATGAACGCGTGGGAGTATACGCTTTCGAATTACTTCTATTTCCTTTTGAAAACTGTTGTCGGATTTTTGCCTGTCACGTTGCTTTTAGGACTACTTTCCGGGGTAGATCTTGCTATCTGCCTTTTGATGCCGTTTTTTGTTGTTTCCGTAAAACTTATTTTTACTGCCCTTGCGCTTCATAATTATGTCAGGACCGGCCATGTAAAAAATGAAAATCAGCTCAATCCAGTTTCTCTGGTTGGCATTGCTGTATCATTGACTGGGCATATCTCCCGCCGTTTCTCGGCTATGCCATGAACGAAGCTGTTTTCCTCGTTCTCTTTGCCATTTCTGTTGTTATGGCGTTGTTTTCCTTTTCATATGTGCTCAAATTCCCCGAATACCGAAGGATTTGCAAGGAACTTCTCACAGCGAATAGTTTTGCTGTGAGCAGAAAAGATATGGTTGCACGGGCTACTCAGAAATCTTTGCAAAGAAAAATAGACCTTAAGGCAACAAACAGCAAAAGCGGCTATCGGTATTTCAACGACCTTTTTGTTAAGCGGCACAGCAGTCTGCTGACCAAATCAGTCAAGCAAATAACCCTGATTTCCCTTGTAACGCTTGCGTTTTCCATCATGGCCTGTTTTCTTCTCCAGGAAGCAAAACCAATAATAAACGGGATGTTTCTGACCTTTTTGCCTTATTTTCTGTTTGTCATGTATTTTATTAATCGCGGAAAGGTTATCAACCAGGCTATGTTCATGAACTGTGACCACAGTATGCTTGCCTACCGGTTTTACAAGCAACCGCGTGCAATTTTGCTCCTTTACGGAACGGCTGAAATCCATTCTATTGATTAACTTGATGCCAGCTTCGGTAATTGCACTCGAGCTACCGTTTCTGTTATGGTTTACAGGCAGAACGGATAACGCGCTCAATTATGTGCTGCTGTTTGTTTCCATTATCGTCATGTCGGTATTTTTCGGTGCACAATATGGTGCCTTATTATCTTTTGCAGCCTTACAATATCAATCTTGAAATGAAAAGCGGCACTTTTGCCATTGTCAATTCATTTACTTATATCGTCTGTTATCTTGCTATCGGCAAGGAAATTCCCACTCTAATATTCGGCACGTTGATTTCCGTATTTTGTATTGTATATATCGCCGTCGCTTTACTTCTTGCATACAGGCTTGCACCTAACATTTAAGCTGCGGTAATAGCGGCTTTATGTTGAATTAAAAAAAGTACAATTTGGATGAAGGTTTAATTCCTTCACCCAATGTTTTTTCATTTAGTTCTTTAAGTCTTTTTCACTTGATTGTCCTTGCTTTTACTTCCTTTTATATGAAATACACAAGAATATTGCAAGCATACCTATAATACCAGAAATGGCAGTAAATCCAGGCACACTTCTATTTCCTTCCTGTTTCTCCTCCTGTTTCTTTTCAACATCTGATTCTATACTTTCCTTATTTTGTTTAACATCTTCATTGTCAGTTTCAGACTGTATTTCAGTACTGGTTTTAATCTGTGTTCCAGTGTCATTCACGGTATCATTTTCTTCTTTATTTTCACTCACTTCAATGTCTTTGACGGATTTGGAAACCACACGGGCACTGCCAGTTCCACCATTCCCATGGTGTTGGGTATCAGCATTGTCTTTCTCGTCCTCTGAACCAAGAAGAATCGGTTGCTTTATACTGCTGTTTTCTTCAGGAAGTTCGTTGCAGGTTACTGTTGCCGTATTTTCAATAAATCCGTCTCCTTCACCGTTACTGCTAATGTCCTCCTGAGTTACTGTGTAGTTTCCGAAGAATTTCCATGACTCTCCCGGATTCAACATCCCTGAGTCAACATCGTCTCCAATCGGTCCTGTCAATGTAATCATCGGGTCACTTACCGAAACTCCTGTCAGGTCTACGTTGCCTTCATTTTTCACAACTATCTGATATTCTATTATATCTCCAGCTTCGTTGATTTTACGATCCCCAGCTTCATCGATCCCGGTTATTAACTTGGATATACAGTATTCAGTTATCACCTGTGTTGGCTCTTCTCCGATCGGGACTTCAGCACTGTCTGATACCGCATCCAGCTGATCGCATACAACGGTTGCTATATTTTCTATGCAGCCGTCTCCATGTCCGTTAGTTTCGATATCTTCCAGGGTAACCGTGTAACAGCCTGTATATGTCCAGTTTTCCCCTATCCCGAGAACTGAATCATTATTCAGAGATTCTACCGGTCCATCGAGAATTTGTATCAGAGAATCGTTTACCTTAATTCCCGTGAGATCGACATATCCCTCATTTTCAACCACTATCTTATATGAGATTATATCTCCAGCCTGTGTTATTGTTTCTGCCGGTCCTTTCCCTCCAACGTCCGTTACCGTTTTTTCAATGGCATAATCCGGATACTCATCTATCGGGACTTCTCCGATCGGGACTTCAGCACTGTCTGATACCGCGTCCAGCTGATCGCATACAACGGTTGCTATATTTTCTATGCAGCCGTCTCCATGTCCGTTAGTTTCGATATCTTCCAGGGTAACCATGTAACAGCCTGTATATGTCCAGTTTTCCCCTATCCCGAGAACTGAATCATCATACAGGGATTCTACTGGCCCATCGAGAGTTTGAATCAGAGAATCGTTTACCTCAACTCCCGTGAGATCAACATTTCCTTCATTTTCAACCACTATCTGGTATGAAATTATATCTCCAGGTTCGTTGATTATACAATCCCCTGCTTCATCCACCCCGATTACTGACTTGGATATGCAGTATTCAAGTTTGATCGGTATTTGTTCTTCTTCTATCAGCACTGCTGCACTATCTGATCTCGGACCCAGCAGGTCACACTCAACCGTTGCAGTATTTACTATGAACCCGTCTTCTTCACCGCTGCTGATTATGTCTTCTTCAGTCACCATATAATAGCCGGTATATACCCAGCTTTCTCCTTGCTCAAGTACCCCATCAGTTATCAGGGACTCTTCCGGTCCATTGAGATCTTGAATCAGCGAATCGGTTACTGATATTCCTGTAAGGTAAAAGTTGCCGGTATTGGTCACTACAATCTGATATGTAATAATTTCTCCAGAGGCTGTTACTGTTCCTGCAGGTCCTTTTCCTGCAACATCAATAACTGTTTTATCAATTGTACAATCTGGTTTTTCTTCAGGTATTACTCCTCCTTCTCCTCCTTCTCCTCCTATCGGTACTCTAACACTGTCTGATCTCGGATCCAGGTGGTCACACTCAACAGTTGCAGTATTTTCTATGAAGCCGTTTACTACATTATTGATTATATCTTCAAGGGTAACGGTGTAAGTTCCGATATATATCCAGTTTTCTCCTGTCTCAAGAACTCTATTCTCATTCAGAGATTCATCTGGTCCGGTGAGATTTTCAATCCGAATATCGGTAACAGTAACATTTGTCAGGTCAACGTTTCCTGTATTGGCTACTACAATCTGATATGTAATGATATCTCCAGGGATTGTTATCCGTCCTTCGGGTCCTTTTCCAGAGACATCTTGAACTATTTTGTCAATAGTGCAGGCAGGATTCTGATCAGCAATAACTGTTGCATTAACCGAAGTTGAATTGGTGAAGCTACCTGCAAACAGACCGGATACAAACGCTGTATTGGTTACAGATCCGTTATTAAGATCAGACTGAGTAATGGTATAGTTCACCGTTATCGTTTCACTCTGTCCAGGGATAAGGATTTCACTCGCAAGTGGAATTACCCCTAACTTGTCGTCCGTAACGTTGACAAGCCCTGTAATATCGACGTTTCCAGAGTTGGTAATGTTGTAAGTGTATGTGATGTTCTGGCCAGCTTCAGAATAGTTCATTGGACTGGCTGATTTATCGATCGTCAACTCCGGAATCTGGATTGCTGTTACAGTTGCATTAACCAAAGTTGAATTGGTGAAGCTACTTGCAAACAGACCGGATACAAACGCTGTATTGGTTACAGATCCGTTATTAAGATCAGACTGAGTAATAGTATAGTTCACCGTTATCGTTTCACTCTGTCCTGGTATAAGGCTTCTACTTGTTATTGGAATTACTCCTAACTTGTCATCCATAACGTTGACAAGCCCTGTAATATTGACGTTTCCGGAGTTGGTAACGTTGAAAGTGTAAGTTATGTTCTGGCCAACTTTAGAATAGTTCATTGGACTAGCTGATTTCTCGATCGTCAACTCCGGAATCTGGATTGCTGTTATAGTTGCATTAACCGGAGTTGAATTGGTGAAGTTACCTGCAAACAGACCGGATACAAACGCTGTATTGGTTACAGATCTGTTATTAAGATCAGACTGAGTAATGGTATAGTTCACCGTTATCATTTCACTCTGTCCAGGGATAAGGATTTCACTCGTAAGTGGAATTACTCCAAGTTTATCATCCGTAACGTTAATTGGTGATGTAATATTGACGTTTCCGGAGTTGGTAACGTTGAAAGTATAGGTTATGTTCTGGCCAACTTCAGAATAATTCATTGGGCTGGCTGATTTATCGATAGTCAACTCCGGAATCTGGATTGCTGTTACAGTTGCATTAACCAAAGTTGAATTGGTGAAGCTACTTGCAAACAGACCGGATACAAACGCTGTATTGGTTACAGATCCGTTATTAATATCAGACTGAGTAATGGTATAGTTCACCATTATCGTTTTACTCTGTCCAGGGATAAGGATTCTACTCGTAAGTGGAATTACTCCTAACTTGTCATCCATAACGTTGACAAGCCTTGTAATATTGACGTTTCCGGAGTTGGTAACGTTGAAAGTATAAGTTATGTTCTGGCCAACTTCAGAATAGTTCATTGGACTGGCTGATTTCTCGATCGTCAACTCCGGAATCTGGATTGCTGTTACAGTTGCAGTTACATTTGTAGAATTGATTTCCGTACCGTTGAAAATACCTGTTGCAAATGCTTCATTTGCAATTAATCCCGAATCCAGGTCAGACTGAGTAATGGTATAGTCCCACGTTATCGATTCACTCTGTCCCGGTATAAGGATTCCACTCGTAAGTGGAATTACTCCTAACTTGTCATCTGTAACGTTAATTGGTGTTGTAATATTGACGTTTCCAGAGTTAGTTACATTGTAAGTGTATGTGATATTCTCTCCTACAGAGGAATAGTTTGTAGGAGCTGCTGATTTCTCGATAGTCAACTCCGGATTCTGCTCTGCAGTAACTGTTGCATTAACCGAAGTTGAATTGGTGAAGTTACCTGCAAACAGACCGGATACAAACGCTGTATTGGTTACAGATCCGTTATTAAGATCAGACTGAGTAATGGTATAGTCCCACGTTATCGATTCACTCTGTCCCGGTATAAGGATTCCACTCGTAAGTGGAATTACTCCAAGCTTATCATCTGTAACGTTAATTGGTGCTGTAATATTGACGTTTCCAGAGTTGGTAACGTTGTAAGTATAGGTTATGTTCTGGCCAACTTCAGAATAGTTTGTAGGAGCTGCTGATTTCTCGATCGTCAACTCCGGAATCTGATCAGCAGTAACCGTTACGTTGTCTGTGTTAGAAACGGTTGTGTTGTTACCGAATATACCTGTTGCAAATGCTTCATTTGTAATTAATCCCGAATCCAGGTCAGACTGAGTAATGGTATAGTCCAATGTTACCATTTCATTCTGTCCAGGAACAAGGATTCCACTCGTAAGTGGAATTACTCCAAGCTTATCATCTGTAACGTTAATTGGTGATGTAATATTGACGTTTCCGGAGTTAGTTACATTGTAAGTGTATGTGATGTTCTGGCCAGCTTCAGAATAGTTCATTGGGCTGGCTGATTTATCGATCGTCAACTCCGGAATCTGTACTATTGGTACTTGAGCAATATCTAACTTTGAAGCTAGCTGATCGGAGGAAACAGTTGCCGTATTTTCTATAAATCCGTCTCCTCCCCCATTGTTGTATATATCTGTCTGATTAACAGTATAAGTGCCATTGTATATCCAGATCTCTCCGATCTCAAGAATCGAATCGGGATTTAGCGACTCTGTTGGTCCGGTCAGGTTAACTAGAGAGTCATTCACAGTTACATTTGTGAGATTGACCTGACCGGTATTTGTCACATTAATACGATAGGTTATTACGTCTCCTGCAGCTGTTACATATCCATCTGGTCCCTTACCTGCAGCATCTGTAACTCTTTTTCTAATACTGTAAGCTATGGGAAGAGATATTGGTGCATTAGCGCTGTCATTTATTGGGCCCACCTGAGTGGAGTTTACAGTTGCTGTGTTGTTGATGAATCCTTTTCCTTCAATAGTATTGTTTATAGCTTCCTGAGTTACCGTATAATTCCCTGTATATGTCCATACTTCTCCTACATCTAGGACATCATTTGGTGGGTTATCTCCCGCTGGGCCTGTCAGGTTAATAAGGGAATCATTAACAGTAATATTTGTCAGATCAAGGTTTCCGATATTACTGATATTAACCTGGTAGCTGATGATGTCTCCTGCTGCAGTTATATCTGCATTAGGTCCTTCCCCGGCTATATCTGTGATAGTTTTTTCAATAATGTAAACCGGTATTCCTATTAGTACTTCAGCAGTATATGATTTTGGTACAAGCTGGTCACAATCGGGTTTCCAAACCGTTGCCGTATTTTCAATTAATCCGTCTCCTCCCCCATTACTGTTTATGTCCTGATGGGTTACCGTGTAGTTCCCTGTAAAAGTCCAGATTTCTTCTACTTCAAGAATTCCGTCAGTATTCAAAGATTCAATTGGTCCTGTAAGGTTAATCAAAGTATCATTAACACTTACATTTGTCAGATAGGTGTTCCCTGTGTTTTCAATCACAACAGAGTAGTTGATTACGTCTCCTACTGATGTTACGTATCCATCTGGCCCCCGCCCACCAACATCAATAGCTACCTTATTAATCATGTAACCTGGCGTTGCTTTTATTGGTACTTCAGCAGTATCTGATTTGGGAGTCAGCTGCACACACTCGTCACAGTCAACGGTTGCAACATTTTTTATTGTTCTATTCCCTGCGCAATACCCATTAATATCTTGCTGGGTTACTGTGTAATTTCCGGTGTAGGTCCATGTTTCACCCATTTCCAGAACGCTATCGATATTTAGAGACTCATTCGGGCCTGTCAGGTTAATCAAAGTATCACTGACATTCACACTTGTCATACTGACGTTTCCCACATTGCTCACATTAACCTGGTAAGTAATGACATCTCCAACATCTGTTACGTATGCTGCTGGCCCCCTTCCTGCAACATCCAGAACAAATTTATGAATAATGTAAGCGGGTATCCCCTCTAAGGGCACTTCAGCACTATCTGATATTGGCTCCAGCTGATCACAGTCAACGGTTGCTGTGTTGTTTATTGAACCGAACTCTTCGCTGTTGTTTGCATCATCCAGAGTAACTGTATAATTTCCAGTGTAAGTCCACGTTTCTTCTACTTCGAGGATGCTATTATTATTCAGAGATTCGTTTGGTCCTGTCAGGTTGAGGAGGGAATCGTTAACAGTAACATTTGTCAGATCAACATTTCCTATATTACTCACATTGATCAGGTAAGTAATAGTCTCTCCTGCCGAAACGTTCCCTATAGGTCCTCTCCCTCCAATATCTATAACTATTTTCTTAATCATGTATTCTGGCAGTGCCCTTATCGGCACTTCAGCAATACGGGATTTCGGATCTAATTGATCACAGTCAACGGTTGCTGTGTTGTTTATTAAGCCGTCCCCTCCACCGTTAGTGTCCAGATCTTCCTGGGTTACGGTATAATTTCCTATGTAAGTCCAGGATTCTCCTGGATTCAATATCCCTGTTGAAAGATTATCTCCTGCCGGTCCTGTCAGGTTAATAAGAGAATCATTAACAATAACATTTGTTAGATCAACGTTTCCTGTGTTATTCACGTAAATCTTGTAGCTGATTACATCACCTGGTGAGGTTACCTCTCCCGCAGGTCCCTCTCCTGCAACATCCGTGACTACCTTGTTGATCATGTAAATCGGATTCGCGAGCAAAACATTTGTTGGCTGGTAGTAAATATTGTTAGCTGTATTAGAATCATCAGTAATGGCTGTTACCGATACGGTATCGAGCAGATCATACAATGCAGGCAGAGGGCCCGAAGTGCCCGGTTCGGAGTTTATAGAAGTATCGTTATTTGCCCCCGCTGTATTCAAAACTGTAGTAGCTATGGTCATTGTATCCGATTGACCCGGACTCAATGCCCCTACACTAAAGGTGATAGTATTCCCACTAATTGTGTATGGAGCCCCGGTTGCCGAAACAAAAGTCGTATTGGCGTGGAGGGCATCATTGACCACAATTCCATTTGCAATGGTGTCAGGTGAATTGTTTTTCACAATAATATTATAAGTGAGATTTTTTCCTTGAATCTCAGGATCAGGGTTATCGGTTTTCACAACCGAGACATCGGCATCACTGGAAAAGAACTTACCCACTTGTAAAAGAGAGACTGTCTGCTTTCCACTTTTGATTGAGTCCCCGGTGGCAGTCTGTGCACTGTCCAAGCTTGTCTGTACATTGCCCGTAATCCCGGTAGGAATTGTCGACTTGAGGACAACCCATATCTCAACAACTACTCGGTCACCATCATCAAGACCCGATACCTGGAATGTTCCCTGAATTTCCTGGGATGAACCACTACCTGTAAGAATGGAAGTAAAGCTTTCTACTTTAGAATTATTTAGAGGATCATTGGTTCCGACATCAGCAGTATCTACAAAAGCAGCGTACACACCATAAGCCGGATCAAAGCCAAAGTTGGAGCCGGAAGTCGTATTGGCATCAAAAATAGTTGTAAAATTAATGGTTCCGTTTTCAGGAGATGTACTTCCACTAACTGATATCACCATTTCAAATGGCACCACCTGCCCAAGAGCCATATTTTCTGGAGAAAGAGATGATAAAGCATCAAGATTAGAAGAAGTGGGTCCATAAGCCACAGCATTAGCAAGAGGATCTGGATATCTCCCTGCAAGTCCGGGAGACGGAAGTGAAGCTGGAGTTAGTTTTTCATATGTAGGCAAATATGGAGCACTGTTTAATGAGGGGTCGGCTGCATACCATTTTAAAGTATAAGAGCCACTTGCAGCCTGTGCTTCAAAAGGTACAATGCTCATTAAGACGGTCATGCTCAAGATTGCTATCAGCATTAATAAGATTACGGATCGGTGTCTGCATTTATTGTGTTGTGAATCGATGTTCTTGAGCATCTTCTCCGGTGTCACAGCATTATTTTTGTCTAACAATATCGTTAATAAAGTGACAATAAAATCGAAGTTTATTTTGTTTAGATTCATATTTTTATTCCCCAATTTTTAGCCCAATAATATAATTTTTTAGATATGTAGTAAAATAAAATTTTATGCACTGTAGATCTTTTAGAATTTTTTTCAAAAATCAGAACTTATTTTTTGAATCTGACAATTTTAACAATCATAGAGTTTTCAATTGCGAGAAAATTCCTCCAAAATCTTTGTGGTTCTTCGCTGTATTGTGTGGGTTGAAAATAATTGCTTAGTTGGGAAGTAGCCAGGCCAAAAAGAAAAACATCAGGTCTGAACGTGATTTACAATAACAAGTGTTTTAAATTTTAAATATGTTATTTCAACAATTAGGGATGAATAGAAGTTACCCACTCGAAACAGCAAAGAGCCATCTATATTGACTGGACATTGAGCGATCTCTATTTCAGTTGCTCAAATTATTTTATTTGATTGAGTTTTTCTGCATATTTTTTTAGAAAGATATTCTCAATTAGCTATTTAACTTTTATTAAATATTTATTGTAGTATATTACACATCAATATACAGTTTTGAAATATTTTTCGATTCATTTATGTGGGTTATATTTTTCTGAACAGTTGTGGTTGTAGAAAATTAGCATGTGGAATTTTGAAGTTCAACCTGGAAATTAAATATTCAAGTCTTTATTAACGGCAATCGATGTTTCTTCATTTTTTTCATCGAAATTTCAAACCCTATTTTTGACATGTTTTATTTTGACATGTTTTATTTTGACATGTTTTAACACGATGTTTTATTTTGACATGTTTTAACACGATGTTTTAATGAATGTTTCAGATATTTTTTGCATCTAATAGTGTTGCTTTCATGGATTTTTTCTGTCCCATCCAAACAGGTTCATGATGTCTCTGTTGTTTCCAGCAATTCATGAGATCATCCGGAGGGTTCGGTTGTACATTCTTTTTTAGTGGAGGAGTGGGGGCAGATATCCTTATATACTGGCAGTTGCATGTAACAGAACTCATCAGTATGTGCTGTAAAGAAGCTCCTTTTGAGAGCTGCTCCTGAGTTTTTCGCGTATTCTTTCAGGGTATTCGATCAGGGGCTACAGGATGCTGTATGCACTCCAATGGAGGAAGTATATGGTTGAAGAAAATAATAAAGAAGAACTAAGGCATCTTGTTCGGATTATGAATACCGACCTGAAGGGGGCAAAGCCCGTACAGTATGCTCTTACAGGTCTTCCCGGAATCGGGAGACGTACCGCAATACTCATTGCAAAGGGCGCAGGGGTAGACCCTACTGCTACACTTGGATACCTTCCGGACGAGGAAGTAGCCAAACTCGACACTGCAATCGGAAAATTTGAAGACATCGTCCCTACCTGGATGCTTAACAGGCAGAAAGACCTTACCACCGGCCAGGACAAGCACCTGCTCGGAACTGATATCTTACTGACTTTCAGGGAAGACATTAACAACCTGAAGAAGGTCCGTGCTTACAGAGGTCTCAGGCACGAGAGGGGTCTTAAGGTCAGAGGACAGAGGACAAAATCCACAGGCCGCCGCGGATCAACTGTCGGTGTGAGCAGGAAGAAGTAATTTTTCGGTTAAGGTGATTTGTAATGGCATATCCAGGTAAAAAAAGTAAAAGTTACGAGACTCCCAAGCACCCCTGGCAGGAAGCCAGGATGGCTGCTGAAGTCCAGCTCGTGAAGGCATACGGTCTCCGAAACAAGAAGGAAGTATGGAAAGCAGCCAGTATGCTCAGGATGTACAGGTCTGAAGCCAGAAACCTGCTTGCAAACGTCGCTGGCGGTCAAGAAGGTGGACTTGAAGGACACCTGAAGACTCAGTCCGAAGAAATCCTATCCAAGCTCATTCGTTATGGTATTCTCAACTCGGACTCTGACATTGACGGGATTCTCTCTTTAAAGACTGAAAATATTCTTGAAAGAAGACTCCAGACCCAGGTTCTCCGCCTCGGGCTTGCCAGGACCGTTGTCCAGGCACGCCAGTTCATCACTCACGGCCACATTGCAATTAACGGAAGAAAAGCTACAATTCCGGGAATGCTGGTCTCAAAGGATGACGAGATGCACATCGGATACTATGGAAACTCCCCTCTCATGAGTGAAGACCACCCTGAAAGACCTGTCCAGGTCGCATCCTTCCTTGCAGACAGCGCAACAACCCTTAAGGCTGCTGCCGAAGCAAAACAGGCAAGAGAAAAGCCTCCTGTGAGAGGCGGTGGCAGAAAGAAGAGAGGCGGGAGGAGATAAACATGGCAGATATGAAATGGGCTGTAGCTCACATCAAGTCCTCATTTAACAACACAATTATCACAGTAACTGATATCACCGGGGCTGAAACCATTGCAAAGTCCTCTGGTGGCATGGTTGTAAAGGCAGCAAGGGACGAAAGTTCTCCTTATACCGCCATGCAGATGGCAGGTCAGCTTGCTGACCAGCTCAGGGACAAGGGCATCAACGGTATCCACATCCGGGTAAGAGCTCCCGGAGGAAACAAGCAGAGAAGCCCAGGACCCGGTGCACAGGCTGCAATCAGAGCTTTTGCAAGAGCAGGAATCCGCATTGGCAGGATCGAGGACGTTACTCCTGTCCCACACGACGGCACCCGTCCGAAAGGCGGAAGGCGTGTATAAAGAGAATTATTCAGAGAATTCTTCAAAATTCTCTTTTTTTAAGGTATTCAAAATTAAGGGGAATTAAGGTATATGACGATGGAAGTAGACATTCTGGAGTTATCGGATAGATCTGCAAAGTTTGTGCTGTCAAAGGCAAGCACGGCTTTTGCTAACGGCATCCGGCGTGCCATGATCGCCGATGTACCCACTCTTGCAATTGAGTATGTAAACCTTTACGACAACACCTCCGTGCTCTATGATGAACAGCTGGCTCTCCGTCTCTCCTTAATCCCACTCGTAACGGATATAGAGACGTATATGCCTCAAGCTGAGTGCGAAATCTGCGGAGGAGAAGGCTGCCCTGCCTGTGAGGTCTCCCTGACCCTCAGTGCAGAAGGTCCCTGTACCGTTTATTCGCGGGACCTCATCTCCGCTGACCCCAAGATACAGCCAGCAGATCCGAATATACCGATTGTTGAGCTGAAAAAAGGACAGAAGCTTGTGCTAGAGGCAATTGCCCACATGGGTTACGGTAGAGACAGCGTTAAATGGCAAGCCGGTGTTGCATGCGGCTACAAAAACGTGCCTGTTATAACCATTGAAAACTGCGATGCCTGCGGGCACTGTGCAGCAGAATGTCCTAAGGGCATTATCAGAGTTGAAGAGGCCGGAGCAAAGGTTGCTGAGGACGATGTCATAAGGTGTTCCCTCTGCAGGCTTTGTGAGAAAGTGTGCGACATTAACGCGATAAAGGTGGGCTTCCAAGAAAACGCTTTTGTTTTTACCATGGAGTCCGATGGTTCATATACCTCCAAAGACCTTGTCTTTAACGCCGCAAACGTTGTTAAAAGCAAAGCCGAAGAGTTGCTTACAATTCTGAACCAGCTCTGAATCCCGGTTCAGCCTGGGTTCAAGCACCATTTTTCTGACCGTATTCTGGCCTGAAAATCCTCTTTTCAGGGGATTTCCTGTGCCTGGATACTTCAGGAATTATTCCGTTTACTGTGGGATCTTCAAACAATTATTATTAATGTTCCTCATGACTCGAAACATTTATATATTATCCATGGTATTGTGAGGAAGTGCAAGGCGCAAGGCGCGCCGGAATTTAACAGGAAAACAGGATGCGAGGGTTGCCCAGCCAGGTCAAAGGCGCTAGGTTGAGGGCCTAGTCTTGTAGGAGTTCGTGGGTTCGAATCCCATCCCTCGCACCAGATTTCTTAATATTTATTGTTAACTTTGAATTCAATACGTTTTTACAGGAATATCCATAAAAAAGTTCACAAAGTCCATAAAAGTTCTTAAAGCTTATTCATCTACTACATCGAAATGCGAGGGTTGCCCAGCCAGGTCAAAGGCGCTAGGTTGAGGGCCTAGTCTTGTAGGAGTTCGTGGGTTCGAATCCCATCCCTCGCACTAAAATGCTTTTTTTATATTGCTAAAACTTTTTAAGTAGCTCATCTACACGACCGACGAGCATAATAAGTTAAATATCTAGAAAAACTCGTTTTCTCCCACGATGGTATCCTATTCAGGTCATTGAATTTGATTTGGCGAAGGCATATTTCTTCATTTTTTCTCTATACTCTTTTGCCATCTCTACATACTCGTCAGCATTTTCCTTAATAGCCTCAACCTCTGCCTCTTTTGTCTCCCTTTTTACCGTTCCCGGAACTCCGATAATAAGGCTGTTGGCTGGAAACTTCTTCCCCTGAGGCACAAGCGCATTTGCTCCCAAGATGGAGTTTTTCCCTATTTCAGCCCTGTTCAGCACAGTCGAGTTCATGCCGATAAGCACATTATCTCCTATCTTGCACCCGTGAAGCACAGCCCCATGTCCGACTGAGACATAATCTCCAACCTGGACCCCGTTTTCAGGATCTGCATGGATTACCACGCCGTCCTGGATGCTTGTCCCGTTTCCGATCTTTATTTTATTTTGATCTCCCCTCAGCACGGCATTGAACCATATGCTCGAAAAATCCCCAACCTCAACATCTCCTATTAAGTCTGCAGAATCCGCAACAAAAGCTATTTCGGAGATTTTCGGACTTTTGCCTTTAAAATCCATTATCATCTTTATCCCTCTACTTTTCCAGGCGTTATTTTTTCTTTAATTACCTTATTTATCGGCATTGTTTATGTCGTTTTTCGATATTAGCTCCTGCTATGCGGGAAAACTTCTTTCAATAAGCCTCTAAAATAGCTCTCAGTTCACCACATAACGATACACAAGATATGCGATAACCAATATTGTTAGAATTGAACGGAAGTTTGGGCTCAATTCCATATATCCTGTATTTCTTCCTTCAGGCTTCTGTCACTTAAGCATGTGGCCTATTATTGAACTGATTGAAGGGTTTGTCAAATGTTTTTTTTCGGTATCCGACCATGAAATTAAAGTGTGCCACTGTCACAATAAAGGTCAGGATGAAAATTGCAAAACCGGCAATTCAGAGGTATCCTGCATAATCCAGTAGTGCTCCAATGGCCAAAAAAAAACAAAATATACAGGGATTGAGCGTAATAGTTCTTCTACCACAATGGAATCCCATTTCAAACCTTAGCTCCTTCGTTTCCTCTCAGTACATGTTTTTTATGGCGTGCTTGCTTTTGCTCACGACTTTAAATAAATTGTGTTTCCTGAGTTTCATTTCGGGATCACAGTAAATCGAAGATTTTCGGGGAGTTGCACTGCAAGTACAACAGCAAGAGGTCCATTTCACTGCGCTCAAGAGGACTGAATTGTCACGCCCGATTTAGAAGAGCGACCTTATAGAAAAAATCCATTAAAACCAGAAATGAAACTTGGCCAGTTCTACGGCATTGGCTATTACATACAGATACACCAAAGTCGTTTCCATACTCTTTAAACCTTAAACAAAATGCTTGAGCAATAATTAAAGAGTGTGGCAAAGAAACATGAAAATTCACATAATTCGTACGCATAAAATCTTTAATATTATCCAAAACATATTTGGAAACTATTGAATGCGGCACGTTGGATGATCTCCCAATGAAGTTATCTTTTTACTGAATATATTATTCTTATTATCAGATAACAACGTTTCACTTTTACTTGTATTATGATCTTTGTTTTTTAGTAATAAGTTCTCTACTATGGGAAACATTTATGTATACAAACGCATTTTTATTGATATGTAAATCAAATTTACTTGATTTATTTGCAAAACGGTATTTTCCTCCCTTAGTACGTAGAGCGGATTCCAAAGTCCAAAAACGGCTTTATTAAATCTCGATTTGAAATATTCAATCGAGCTTCCGATCAGGAAAGTAGTTCTGAAATCCTTGTGGGTATCGGAATAAGAATTATTCTTGGGATATACCCACAATCTTCTGGCATTAGTTTGCCTTTTTAAACCTCCCAAAATCTGCAGCTTTCCAGGAGTGTTTCACCATTTAACCTTCCTGAAATCTACAGTCTTCCTGAACTAATTCGTTCATGAGCAAGGTTTACTAAAACAAGGCTTGAGGCATTGTAACAAGAATTGTTAAGGTGCCAAAAATGAAAACTCTTTACAAAATTGATGATATTTTTAAGTGGTTCTCTGCATCAAAAATTGTTGGTACTACACTTCGCGTGTAGTATCCAGAAATTCTTAAAAGGCAGTTCCATCAAAAGTAGCTGGCACATAGGCAGTGAAAGGAACTGCTTGAGACTTAGAATCTATGGCAAACAGAAGGAAAACAACAAGTAAAAGTAATCGAAAAATATCGACTGTCTTCTGATCGGCGTTAACAGACTCTCGGAATCGGGTCTCCTGCCGGCACGTCCACGTAACGCATGCCACCAAAGCGATTTCTCAGGATTACTTCACCTTTGTTTTCGGCAGTAACTTCTCCTATGAGGGCTGCATTCCTGCCATAGGGATGCTGTCTGAGGATTGAGAGGACTTCTTCTTCGAAGCCGGCTTTTACCCCTATAACAGCTTTTCCTTCATTTGCCACTTCGAGGGGGTCAAGGCCCAGCATTTCGCAGGCTGCAGTGACTGCAGGCTTGAAAGGGATCAGGTCTTCTTCGAGAAGGATTCTTGCTCCGGCTTTTGCTGCCATTTCGTTGAGGGCGTTTGCAAGCCCTCCGCGGGTCGGGTCCTTCATAGCTGTTATTACCGGGGCTCCTTCCGGAGTCCGGAGTTTCAGAAGTGGTTCTATGAGTTTCCAGAGGGGAGCGGAGTCCGAGACAAGGTCGGTGTCGAAGTCAAAGCCTTCCCTATGAGCCATAAGAGAAATCCCGTGATCCCCTATCGTTCCCGTGACAAGGATCAGGTCTCCTGGCTTCAGGCCTGAGTCCCTGACGGGGCTGTCCGTTATGCCCAGGCCTGCTGTGTTCAGGATGATTGAGTCAAGGGCAGTTTTCTCCACGGTTTTTGTATCGCCTGTAATTATGGGGACTCCAGCTTCAGCAGCTGTTTCGTCCATTGTTTTGATTATCTCTTCAAAATCGTGGATTGGAAAACCTTCAGGGACTATGACTGCACAGGTAAGGGCAAGGGGTCTTGCTCCCATTACAGTGAGGTCGTTGATGGTGCCTGAAACTGCCAGACGTCCTATATTAGTGTCCGGGAAAAAAGCAGGGGTTATCACGTGGCTATCTGTTGTCAGCACAAGTTCGGAAGCGGGATTAAAATTTTCAAGCCTGACCGTAGACCCGTCATCAAGGCTTTCAAGACCTATTGAACCTGCGCTTTTGTTGCGGAAATTTTTAAGGATAATTTCCCCTATAAGCGCCTGCATTACTTCCCCGCCTGCCCCATGTTCCAGAGAAATGGTATTAGTTTCCATATAAGGACTCTTTTTCTTTTTATTCACGTTTAAAATGCTTTTAATTGGTTTATTTCCCCTGAACTTCCTGTGTTCTTCCGATTCCAAGTTCAATAAAGCTTATCCAGGTTTCAAGGCTCTCCCAGTCGTGCTTTGAAGTAAGGATAACCGGTATACCAGGGTTTAAGGAAAGGATGTCATCCCTCATTTTCTCGGCGTCAACGTCAACTGCATGTGCAATGTCAACCTTGTTTATGACTGCAAGTTCTGAAGTTTTGAAAATCATGGGGTGTTTGAGGATGATATCGTCTCCTTCAGTGACGCTTACCACAACCACTCTGAGGTGCTCTCCAAGCTTGAAGTCCACAGGGCAGATCAGATTGCCCACATTTTCAATAATAAGGAGGTCCGTATTGTCAAGGTCGATCTCATCGAGAGCTTTCTCCACCAGCTTTGCGTCAAGGTGGCATTCCTTTCCAGTGTTTACAGGGATTGTCGGCACTCCAAGTTTCCTGAAACGTGAGGCATCCATCTCTGCGATAACATCACCTGCGATTACCGCTGTTTTGTATTTATCTTTGAGATGCCTGACTGCCTCTTCGATCAGAGTAGTCTTTCCTGACCCGATGGCTCCCATAACGTTAACAGAAAAGACTCCGTGTTTGTCAAGGGTCTTCCTGTTTTTCTCGGCAATTTTGTCATTTGCCTTGAACACATCGTGTCCCATGTGGATTACATGCATTAACATAAATATCACTCGGGGTTACTTGATTCTCTCGGTGAAAAATCCGTTTATTGATCTTGAATTAGATTTTGAAGAGCAGGATGTATGATTAAAGTAGGTATGTTTGAATGAGATTTTTAAGGAGTATAGTTTTAGTGAGTATAGTTTTAGTGAGTATAGTTTTAGTGAGTATAGTTTTAGTGAGTATAGTTTTAGTGAGTATAGTTTCAGTGAGTATTTGATAAACCTGCTACCTTTTACTACATTTATATGTTTGCCTGCCTGGAGGTTAACTTTTCTATTTCGGTCTCAATATCGATGCTTTTTATAATAAGTTCTCTGCCTCCTGTGATGCGAGCATTTTTCCCGCATACCGGACATTCAAGCGCTGCGATGTATTCCAGAAGTTCGCTTCGGAGGTCGTCCTTTCCTATCTGTGTTTCATCCACAGGGCCTGTGTATCCGCACTCACATTCCAGGGAGAGTGGGATCATCTCTACAATGAACTCTGCATTTTCGGCAATACTCCCCTTGGCAATGGCCTTAAAACAGAAACTCAGTTGCTCCGGATTTGTATGGGCAAGCCTCCCCATTTCCAGGATTACATGCCTGACTTCCAGGGCTTCGTGAGCTTTTGCAGTTGCTATTACCTGCTCAAAGATTTCACAGGCGATGGAATACTCATGCAAATCTGCTTCCCCCTTCCCGCGAGTACCTGAACCAATTGTAACACATACCTTCCTGGCTAACCATGCAGGGGCCGACAGGATTTCTCGGGGTGCAGTCTTTCCCGAAGTTGGAGCACTGGGAAGGTTTTGCTTTCCCTGTGAGGATAGCTGCACAGATACAGCTCTTCTTATCCTTTTTCTCCGCCTTTGCTCTAATCTCTGCAAAGGAAGCAGAATAAAGGTCTTCGTGCTTTTTAGAGGCGTTTTTTTCCTCGTACTCTTTCCTGAGCACCAGCCCTGACCCCTCTATATTTCCAATGCCTCTCCACTCGGACTCCGAAGTTTCGAATACCTCATTCATAATTTTCAGGGCTATTGTGTTCCCTTCTGGCTTTACGACCCTTGGATATCCATTGTCTACCCTTGAAACCCCATTTTCTATCTGCGCCAGGAGCAGGTTTATTCCTAGGAGAATATCTCTTGCCTCAAATCCGCTCACAACAACAGGAAAGCCTTTTTCTGCAAGAGGTTCGAAGGGCTTTGTCCCTATAATGGTTGCTACATGCCCGGGGGCAATAAAGGCATCAACTTCAGCATCTCTGGCAAGAAGCTCAACTGCAGGAGGGGTCTGTTTCTGGGAAGCAAGGAGGCTGAAGTTTTCAGGTGTACTTCTTAGAAGGGCAGCTGCATTTGCAGGGACTGTGGTCTCAAAACCAACCCCGAAAAAGACCACTTCAAGCTCAGGCTTTTTGTTTGCAAGGGCTACGGCATCATCAATGCTGTAGACCATCCTTATATCTGCCCCCTCAGCCTTTGCATCCAGCAGGCTTTCTGCAGAACCGGGAACTCGCATCATATCTCCGAAAGTAACTACAGTTGCTCCACTCTTTGCAAGGGCAATTGCAATATCAACATCTTTTACCGGAGTGACGCAGACGGGACATCCGGGGCCGCTTATTACTTCTATATTTTGCGGAAGCACGCTCCTGAGCCCGTATTTTGCTATTGTCCTTTCGTGTGTGCCACAGACATGCATTACGCGGAGTGAGGTTCCAGAGGCTTGAAGTCTTTCCAGAAGCTTTTTTTCAAGTTTGGGCATCGCGGGCTTTAAAGAAGAATCCTTGTTTTTCATTTCATTCAGCGTCCGTTTCTTCCGAGAACCCTGTTTCAGAGATCTCTGAATCTTCAAGGCCTGATATCTGCCTGAGGAGGCGCATGGTTTCTTCACTCTCCTCTTTTGAGATTTCGGATATTGCATATCCCACATGGACAAGGACATATTTCCCGAGCAGAGTTTCACTGGCACCTCCAAGCAGGTCCATGTTTACATCTCTGCAGATCCCGCCCATATCAACCGTGACAGTGTTTTCGTTAACGATAGCCTTTATTTTACCAGGAATAGCTATGCACATATTACCTCTACTGTTTTTCATACCTATTTTTCTTTTCGAGATCTGATAATTACAAGATCTAATTCTCTGTAAAAACAATCCTTTAAGAGAACTGGCATTAATGCGATTACTCACCATTTGAATTATACTTGAATTCTATTTGAATTATACTTGAATTCTATTTGAATTATACTTGAATTCTATTTGAATTATACTTGAATTCTATTTGAATTATACTTGAATTCTATTTGAATTATACTTGAATTCTATTTGAATTATACTTGAATTCTATTTGAATTATACTTGAATTGGTACTTAAATACTATTTGAATTATACTTGAATTGGTATTTTAACTGATATATGAAATATTTTGAGAATTAATGTTTGGATTCAATTTGAGAAGCTTTTTGAGAAATAACTTTTAGCAAGGTTATGCTTTGCGAGGTTAAAGACTGATAATGAATTTATCCATCTATCTAATGTCCCTATTTTATTTTGCCCAATTGTATAGTCTTCTTTTATATCTTTTTTGTTTTTTAATTCCACCTTCAAAATTTAGATCTGTTTTTTACTTTTATTCAGAGCTGCTCGAAAAATGCTTTAAAAACCTGTTTTGACCCCACATTCCGCCCTATTTTTTCACACATAATATTTTTCGTACTTTTCACCCATCAGTTTCAGCACTTTAATGGTTTCCTCATCCAGATTTAATACCTTCGTTATCTGGATTCCTTTTTCAGGTACGCCTCAGACACTCTGAAACTCTTATCTTTAATGAACCTGAACCCCCTTTCAACCGTTCCCTGTTCCTTATAGTATTCTAGGAGTTGATCTGGAGTCAACCCCAGATCATTAATTGTAAGAATGAACCTTCCTAACTTTGCTCTTCTTTCCTTTACTTTTTCCTTATCAGATTTAATCTCTGCTTCTATCAGGTAGAAAGTCTGTACCTCTTCATCTTCCCTTGGCTGGGAGAACACCTTCTCTCAGTAACCTTTCAGTGGGTAAATTTTCAAAAAAAATCAGGAAATAGGTAAAGAATTTTTGCGGAAAAATTCCGCTTTGTGTAAAATAAGTTAATTGGACACTACTTTATTCCCATAGCAAAGTCTTTACATCCATTTTCTCAAAAAAACCCTGAAATCAGAATCATTTAACCTGCAAATCCTGGCATCCTCTATAACCTCAAAGCCCTCATTCACGCTCTGATGCACCTGTTTTCCGAGGGAGCAGTTTACAAGCTGATCTTCAAGGAGGCTTTTTGCCGTCAGGTATTTGCGCTGGATCTCGAAGACATACTTTCCGCCTTCGATATAGCCTCCGAAAACATTTTCAGCCCCTTCATACTTGGCTTTGAACTTCTCAGAGTGTTCTCTGACCCAGACCGGAGGGCCAATTCGTTTTTTAACGTTGGGAAGGGTGCCTGAGATAAGTTCGAGCATGATTACGGTTACGGGGTTTCCTGACCAGACCCCGGTTTTGATCACCGAAAAATCGTACTCACTCAGGAGAGCAGCTGCAGCCTGTTCCATTTTATAGAGCTGCGGGTAGAGCACATCGTCTACAACATCGGGGGTTTTGAAGACAACTGCAAGCTGTGAACTTTTCCGGCTTTCCAGCTTCTCAAGAAATTCTTTATCTTCAAGTGGCAGGATCGGGGCAGAAAAAAAGAACTTGAACTCAGGGTTTGCCAGAAACTCCCTGCAGTGGTCTATGAACATGCAGAATTTATCAAGGGAGAGAGCTGCTGCAACGTTCCGTTTCGGGTCGGTCGGGTCTACCATAACAAGAGGCTCGTTATGTCCTATTTCCGAGTGCTGCATAATGTCTATTTTCTGTCCGGGTTTCCAGGAACAGGCTGCTTTTACGGCGTTTTCAAAAGAGCCGTAGTGAATGATGAGGAGTTCGGTCAGGTAGCCTGAGAAACCCTGAGTCCTCAACTCAGAGCCGTAGACTCCGCCTCCGCGCATGAACTGCTTCATAAGCAGGACCTCATCTTCCCGTCCTTTTATGTGGGTTTTTACGAATTCATTGTGGAAAGGCGTCCTATCAACTGCGGATTTAAGCTGGCACGCCGAAGCAACCCGAAAGCAGGGGACAAGGTCCACGTCAAAGCCTTTGAAAACAATGTTCAGGTATGGATGTTCGGCATGGCGGTCTTCGGCATGTTCCGCGTGTTTTGCCACTTCCCTTGCAATTGCCATGCCACTGATTTCCAGATCTCTTCTGTGTGTTTCTTCAGGAAAGCTGATAAAAACATCAATATCATGGGTGCCTGAGAGCCAGGTGCCTCTTGCAGCAGAACCGACCATTTTTACAAAAATATCCGATACACAAAGTTTCTCAGCTGCCGCTATTACCTCTGCGGCAAGTTCCTCCTGAACTGCTGAGAGTATTTTTCTTTCGGCTTCCGTAGGTTTAACCTTTTCAAGTACGGCAAGCTTCAGGTCTTCTGGAATGCTGGTATACGTTTCCATGCCCGGGACGGCTCCATATGTTATTTATTGATTCTGCAGATAAGTTCTTGATTTCAGATTGATTCTTGATTTTCTACAGGTCAGAAATCTTCTCTTTTAACTTATAATTTATGGATCTCCAGGTAGAATATCAAAAAGGATGGCTGTTTTCCGGGTTGTAGGGTTGAAGATCTTCTTTCGAGTGAGGCGGATTATCAGATCCGGGGGAATTCTCCAGGGTATTGTCCAGAGCTTCCTGTGGTAAGAAAATATACACGCTTTAAATAAAATGAGTAATATTTCTATCTCCCGAATCTTGCAGTTTTGCAGATTTGCCTTCTCTTTAATTTTAAGCTCAGTATTTCTCAATCAGTCTGTTTCAAGTCTCTCGATCAATTCCGATCATCGGTCTGTTCCAAGCTCCATAAAACCCGGTTGTGTAAAAAGATTTTCATCTGGTTGTACTGGATTTGTACTGGATTATTACTCTAACAATTGCTACCTATACATCCGCGTATGTTATTAAAAAATACCTGAAAACGGGTTTACCGTGCTGACGGTTTTCTATGTAGATTATCTTGTGGTTTCACAGGTCCTTACCACGCGTATTATTGTATTTGACCTTGGTTTTTACTCTTTCTTTGCTCCTGCGGCAGTTTTCATCTATCCTTTTATTGCCCAGGTGTGGATATAATCAATGAGGTCTATGGGGAGCAGAGAACGCATATCTCCATTCTCATCTCTTTTGCTACCCAGGTATTGTTCGTACTCTTTATAGGTATAGTTACAAGTCTCAGCCCTGCCCCCTTCTTTGAGCTGGAAGATGTCTGGAAGAGCCTCTTTAGGCTGAGCGTCAGAATTACAATCACAAGCTGGGTTTCTTTTATGGTCTGTTCGACCTTTGACGCCCGGTTCTTTGCATCCCTTAAAAAGCACTTCTCTGAAAAAGGAAAAAAACTTCAAGCACGATATTCTGGAAAATCCTTACATCTGTCTCTGTTCAAGTGCAAGTGATTTTGTTAACCTCACTCTGGATTCCCTGATCTTTGTTTTTATTGTTTTTTATGGGGTTATGCCTATCATTCCCCTGGTTATAGGGCAGCTTATCAGTAAAAATGTACTCGGTTTTCTGGATAAACCCTGATTTGTACTCTACAAAAAATTGCTCAATAAGTAAAAATATTGTGTTTAACGGGAGAAATATAATATCTATATTATATCCATCGCTTTTTTATTTTTTAAGCTATTTTAGATTTTTATTTTTCTTTATTCTCCTTTTTCATTCCTTTTTCAGGATTCCTTATTTCATTTTCGTTTTCTTATAATAATGACTACCCAAAAACCTTTATCCAATCCCTGCAATACCTAAAACTGTATATTGTTGAATGTTTAAATATCTTTATAGAAAACGGGGGCATTTTAGCTCAGGAAAGCATCCAGGGAGTGTTCTGGAAACTTTTTTTGTTTCTATTTTTCTCTGGCTTCCGAAAAGCTGCACCCTCTTATCCGTTATCTCAAAAGGAGGTCTAACTTGGGGACTAAAAAATATATAATAATTCTATGTCTATTTCTGGCGCTCGGATTGCTGTGTGAAACTGCAGTCGCAGAGGTTTCAGATTCAACAGGCAACCGCATCTGGGATGAAAACTCAAACCAGAGTCTTACTTATACCTGGACTCCTCAAACGTACTCGGGCTTTTACTATGACCTTGATACAGGAGAAGGCTCCGAGAATATGACGGTCCAGCTTACCGCTGGCAGCCGGAGTATCCAGAAAAACGGATTGCAGTATGAGACAAGACCCGTTGAAACGGAATTCGAATTTGGGGACTGGGGCTCCTATCAGGTTATAGGGTTTATGGCAGAGCGGTATTTTGCGGGATATACAAAAAATTCCAGCTTTGTAAAGGACGAAATCAGTGTTATTTCGGAAGGACAGCTTTCAAAGATATTGATAGATAACGATGACAAAAAATCCCTGTACACGGGCTCTTCCCTCATACTTGAAGAAGGTTATTCCCTGAACATTGTGGAAGTAGACGTAAGTGGGGATACAGTCTGGGTACAGCTCGAAAAAGATGGAAATGTGATAGATGACGGCTTCCTCTCTTCCGACACTGACTATGTTTATGAAACCGAGCTTGGAGGCGTGGATAAGGTACCCCTTATTGCAGTCCATTTAGCTCAAATCTTCAGTGGTACAGAAACCAATGCGGTTTTTGTTGAAGGTATTTTCCAGATTTCGGATGAATATGTCCAGATAGAGAATGGGGACAGATTCGGGAAAATGGAAATAAGTTCCACTTCAAGTTCCGGAATCACAATGAAAAACCGTGATTCTATCACTCTCAGCAAGGGAAATACCATCGAAATAATGGGAATACTCAGCTTCATTGTGGCTGATGCCAGCGAACTCCGCTTTGCCCCCATAGTTGAGACTTCCAAGCCCGGAAACTATGAACTGAGGGGAACGGTCCACGATGAAGTGTTTGATACAACTGTCTGGACCCCTTTCAACTTTGAAGGATTCTATTACAACATCGATGAAAATGTGTCCACCGAAAGCCTGACTCTCACAAAAGAAATCAGTGGAAGATCAGTTGATAACGAGGTGCTTGTTTATTCCACCAGCCCCGCTCTTGTGAAATTTGAGCACGAAGGCTGGGGAAGCTATGAGGTTGTCGGGTTCATGGCTGAGAAGTATTTTGCAGGCTATCCTGATAATACCCTTGGAAATTCTAAGAGCGTGAGTGTGCTTTCGGACAGTATCCTGGCAAAAGTCCTGATTGATGACGATAACAAAAAGTCGATGTTTACGGGCTCTTCAATAACTCTCGAGAACGGCTACTCCCTCAAAGCTTCAGAAGTCGACGTTAGCGGAGAAAAAGTTATCTTTGAGCTTTATAAAGATGGGAAACTGGTGGATTCGGAAATCATTTCCCAGAACGGCGACTACATCTACGAGGCCGACATCGGAAAGGCTGAAGGAGTCCCGATGATCGCAGTCCACATAAACACTGTCTTCAGATCTCAGGAAACAGATGCTGTGTTTATAGAAGGGGTTTTCCAGATCTCCGACGATTACATTGAGCTCTCTCAGGGAGATTCTTTCGGCAGGATGGAGATAAATACGATTTCTAGCTCAGGAATAAAAATGAAGAATGATGACTCTATTTCCCTTTCAAAGGGCAATACCATTGACCTGATGGGCAACGTCAAGTTAAGGGTTGCTGACTCCTCGGTCTTGCGCTTCTATCCCTATGTTGAAATTGAGACTGCTGCTCAGGATCAGCTGGAAATAGAAACCTCCGATGTCCTTGTGGTCGGGCAGGCAGCAGAAATCCTGGTCACGGCAAGAAGCGTTTCAGTCAGCGATGTTGAAATCCTCCTTGAAGGTAAGAGCATCGGGACCACGGGAGATGACGGAACTCTTATGTACACCCCCGGGCAGGAAGGTAGTTTAACACTATCTGCAAAAAAGGCAGGGTATATTTCCGGCACTAAGGACGTGGACATTGTAGGAGCAGGGGTCCTGAAGCTGTTGCTTTCAATCTCTCCGGAAACCATCAGGGAAGGAGACCAGATTAATATAAAGGTTACCGACTCTGTAGAAAAGAAACCTGTCTCTGGAGTGGATGTCTACTTCGGCGGACAGAAGGTTGAAGGACAGACGGGTACAGACGGAAGTGTCTCTTACTGGATAACTGCTCCGGGTACATATACTGTAAATGCTACAAAGACAGGTTATGAGGAAGGAAAAACAGTTATTGAGGTTTCTGAAGACAAAGCCAATTTTAAATTTTCGGACTTTTCAATCGAGCCTGCTTCTGTTGAGGGCGGAGACGCAGTTGCAATCAAGGTGAACGTTGCAAACACCGGTAATATTGCAGGAGAAACCGAAGTGGAACTGCTGATCAACGGCGAATCCGTAGATTCCAAAACCGTGAGCCTGGAAGCTGGCACAAGTACAGTGGTTGAATTCTCCCATGCTGAGAAAGAAGCAGGGGCATATACGGTTGAGGTAGGGGATCTGAGCGGAAGCTATGAAGTAACGAAGTCAGCTCCTTTCTTCAGCGGAATTGCAACTTTCGGAATACTCGCCACGGCATTCGTACTGCTCAGGAAAAGAAGAAATTGAACCAGGTTTGGTACTTCTTCTGCAGCAGGGACCGGAAATTAATTTTTGATTCCGGTCTTTTTTCTTTTTTTCTTCGGATTTTCGACCTGACAACTTTCCGGATCTCAATTTGATGGTTTTCTGGATATCTTAAACGGACACTTTCCTTGATATTTTACTGGAGGCTTTCTCACACAGGCATAAAAGTAATATAATAAAATAGTAAGCAGAAGTGTAAGAGAAGGAATATTATGCTTGAAACCCTGAGTGCCTTTATTGTTGACTACGGTTACCTTCATCTTTTCGTCCTGAGTTTTCTGGCTTCTACAGTATTGCCTTTCGGGTCGGAAGCTCTGGTAATCGCCCTCATTTACAAGGGGTTTGGCCCTCTTACCGTAGTCATGGTCGCCACCACCGGTAACTTTTTCGGGGCATGTACCACCTACTACCTGGGTTTAAAAGGGCGACATGTACTTGAAAGGTATCTCTCTCCTTCTCCTGAAAAGCTCGAGAAAAGTGAAAGGCTTTTTAGCAAATATGGAATCTATACCCTTCTTTTCACCTGGGTGCCGGGTATAGGGGATGTGATTACCATGGTTGCAGGGCTTATGCAGCTTCCTTTCAGATCTTTTTCAATCCTGGTCTTTCTGGGGAAATTCGCACGTTATTTAGTACTTGCTTATTCAGTAGTGTTTTTTAATGGCAGATTTTGAGGTATGCCAATTGGCAAAATGAATCTAAAGACTTATCATCAGTAGAAGGACTTATCCAAGTAAAAGGAGATTTGAGGCTTATAAATAATAAAAGTAAAAAGATTTTATTTTGATCCTTCAGTCGCCAGTAAATTGGTTTACTGTTTTTGTTGTGGGCAACTTTGATTTTTTCAAAACTAGTTTTTTCAGATTTTGCTTTTCCCTTTTTTGATTGCATTTTTCTTTGTTTTCAAACAAATTTTTTTTATTTCTGAAAATTCTCCTTTTAAATCTTCTTATTATTCTCCCACAGTATCTCCTCTCTGACGATCTTGTTTCAAGACTTTTCCTCTAAACGAACCAAATGGATATATTTATATAACTCAGGGTACAATGTATTTTTGCTAAAGCAATTTTAGTTGATTTCTATTTGCTTTGCTTGCCATTCAGACCTGTCTTCCAGGTCTTCAAAAACGAATCAATGCTCGATTATAACCTCCATTTTTTTTTCTTTTTTCTTTTTCTTGTTCTTTATCATAGGTCTCATTTCTACACAATTTTACTTTCAATGTCGCACTATTCCCGTTTACTGACACTGAAATTAGTTAATCTTCCCCGTAAGTTCTTCGAATGATGTATATAGGTGTGGATATCTCTTCTAATTATTCCTTTTTGAATATAATATCTATGCAGATTTATAGCATATACTACTCAAGTTTGCTTGTTCGATCAAATTTGCTCCAATTTTTTAGAAGTTGCATTCCCTTCAAACTAATTTTATGGGTCCTTACGTGCCTGCTTCTCCCTCACCGCAACCTTTATGTATCCAAGAACTCAATTTAACTTGACTTAACACTAGTAATATTTACTTGATATCCTCACGGTGATTTAATGCATATAATGGAAGGTTTTTTACCGAGTCCCTGGTGGCAAGCCTGGTTTGCAGTGTCAATTCCAGTGATAATGTACGGCATCTACAAAATGAATCGGTTGGTCAAAGAAAAACGCGAAATATTGCCTCTCCTTGCTGTCGCAGGTGCATTTATTTTCGTGCTATCTTCCCTTAAACTGCCTTCGGTAACCGGAAGCTGTTCCCACCCCACAGGAACCGGGATCGCGGCAATTATATTCGGTCCGGCAATCTCTGCAGTCCTCGGAACCATTGTGCTTCTTTACCAGGCACTTTTCCTTGCTCACGGAGGACTTACAACCCTTGGAGCAAATGTCTTTTCCATGGGCATAGTTGGCCCTGTAGTGGCATATCTAGTCTATAAGGCAGGAATGAAAGCAAATCTTAATTTCTATGCTGTGGTGTTCCTTGCTACGGCTTTGGGGGACTGGGCAACTTATGTAACCACCTCAGTGGAACTTGCTCTTGCTTATCCTGCAGGAGGAGTACTCACCTTTGCAGGTGTTATGAGTTCATTCAGCAAATTTGCTGTTGTCTTTGCAGTTACTCAGGTGCCTCTCGCAATCATGGAAGGCGCTGTCAGTGCTTTGCTCTTCAAGTATGTGGTCAACGTCAAGAGTGATATCCTGATTGAAATGAAAGTTATTGAATCTGCGGTCGTGAAAAAACTGAGAGGGATTCCCGCATGAGCAGAATACTAGAAATTATTGTACTTGCAATTCTTCTGATCTTTACAGTGCAATTCGTTTATATGTCATCTACAACGGATGCCGAATACGGAGGAGCTGACGGAGAAGCTGAAAACGTGATAAATGAAATCACCGGGGGAACCTACGAACCAATTGCAGAACCTTTCTGGGAGCCTCCAAGCGGGGAAATAGAAAGCCTTCTCTTTGGCCTTCAGGCAGCCATCGGTGCAGGGGTAATCGGTTACTTCCTTGGCTATTATAATGCTAAAAAAAACTATGAAAACGAGCTTGGATACAAAGGAAAGAATAAGCCTAATAGCGACAGGCAGTCTCAATAATCTCTTCTTTTGCCCTTTTACTATCTTCCTTTCGGGGAGGAAAGTTTTTTATCTTTTGCCTTTTATTTTTAATCTCTGATTTTTGCTTTCATCTACCTATCAGCAGGTTCCCCACATGACCAATATCCTTGATGATTATGCCCTTATGAGCCCCTTAAGGCACCGAAATAACTGGTTGAAGATGGCAATCGTTCTCTTCGGGCTGCTTGTAGGAGTCTCATCCACATCCCCTATAACTCCTCTTTTCATAGCCCTTTGCATGAGCTTTACAACAGTTGCTTTTGGCAGGGCTCCCCTTAAATTATACCTGAAACTCCTGCTCGCCCCTGTAGGTTTTGCACTAACAGGTGTGGTTATTATTGCTTTTTTCTCCGGATCGGGGCAGGAACTTCTTTCCTTTAACCTTGCAGGTTATTCTCTCTCTGTAAGGGCAGATGGGCTTGAGCTTGCTCTACTGGTGCTTTCACGGTCCTTAAGCGGGATGTGCTGCCTTTACTTCCTTTCGCTTACAACTCCTATGATAGAACTCTTTGCCGTGTTCAAGGCTACCAGGCTTCCGGAATCCCTCATCGAGCTTTCCATGCTGATTTACCGGTACATTTTTGTTTTTCTGGACATGGCCCTTTCCATAAAGTATGCCCAGACTGTGAGGTTAGGCTATTCAAACTTCAGGCGTTCCCTCAGTTCAATGAGTATGCTTGGAAGTACACTTTTTATAAGATCCTGGGAACAGGGAGATAAGCTCTTTCTTGCTATGAATTCCAGGTGTTATGACGGAAAAATGACTCTCTTCGAAGTGCACAGGCCAGTAAGGGCAATAGAACTGCTGCTTACCTCTGCCTACTTCCTTTCAGCCCTTGCACTTTTTTATTTTACAAAAAACATATCCATTATTTGAGGTAACAGATCATGATCATTCTTGAGACCAGGGGCCTTAAATACACCTACCCGGACGGAACTGCAGCTGTCCAGGGTATAAATATCGAGATCAAAAAAGGAAAAAAGATTGCCTTTGTAGGGCAAAACGGCTCCGGAAAATCCACGCTTTTTCTGCTCCTGAATGGGACCTTAAAGCCAGATGAAGGGGAGATCTTCTTCCATGGAGCCCCTTTTAAGTACGATTCAAAGTCTCTCCGGGAAATCCGAAAATCCATAGGAATAGTTTTTCAAAATGCTGATGACCAGATCTTTGCCCCTACAGTGTATCAGGACGTAGCTTTTGGGCCGGCAAACCTGGGATATTCAAAAGAAAGAGTTGGTGCCTGCGTACAGCAAGCCCTTGAACAGGTAGGACTTTCCACCTTGAAGGACAAGCCTCCCCACCATCTCAGCGGAGGGCAGAAAAAGAGGGTTGCAATTGCAGGGGTGATGGCGATGGAACCCGAGGTAATCATTCTGGACGAGCCCCTCTCAAACCTTGATCCGGTGGGTGCGGACGAAATAATGGATCTGCTCAACGAATTTAACCAATTTGGGAGTACGATCATCATTTCCACTCATGATGTGGACCTGGCTTACCGCTGGTCTGACTATGTGTACCTCATATCAAACAGCAAACTTATAGGACAGGGGACGCCTGTGGAGGTCTTCAAAGATCAGGAGCTTCTTAAAAAAACAGGGCTACGCCAACCTACTACCCTTGAAATATATCATGAAATTGAGAGAAGAGGGCTTGCATACGGCAAAAACTCCCCTAAAAGCATACCTGACCTTGTCAACACTTTAAAGCCTCTTGATCTTATGTGGGTTGATGTCCCTCCCGGAGTCCGGGAAGGTGACAACTTGAATCTCGGAGTTATGTATGGGGAATATGCGACTCAGTCTCCTTATGAAGCTATTAATGCCACGGTTCTGCACATCCATCCTGACGGCAGGGCTATTGTTGAGCTGAAGCGCAAAGGAATCAAAGCTGGCGGGGTTCTGATTTACGATACTGACAGCTATTCCCTGCCAGAAGTCAGGCAGATCCTGAAAGATGGAGAAATTGCCTTCGTGGGGGCAATGGGCAAGAAAAGCAAGAATCTTGCCGAACAGGATGGAATTCACCTGGACGTTACCTCAGGTGTTATAGATAAGTCGATCCTGATGGCACTCTGTGGAAAACGCTGCCTTATCCTAACTACAGGCGGAATGATAGATCATGCTCTGAAAAGAACCAGGGAGTATGTAGAAAAAAGTGGGATAGAGTTTACTGTAGGCGTTGTTAACAGGGAAGGCGGATGTAAGTGGACTGAAGAAACGGATAGTGACCCTGAGGCCTTTAAGGTCTGATTTTTTTCATATTCTTCCTCTCTTTTTCCCTTTCCTTAAAGTTTGCTATAAGTTTTTTTTAACAGAAGCGCATCTTCTTCCAGGATCGGGCTTTCGCAAATGACTCGCCCCCATACTTTGAATTCTTTAAAGGCTTTTAAAAGTTCTGGATAATTAAAGTCTGATTCTTTAAGAGGCAGATGTCTCTTTTCCCCGTTTTTGTCATATTCTATTCCCGAGACGTGCATGTGCATGTTTGCAAGCCCTTCCTTTCCAAGAACATCTTCTACTTTTGAAAGGATTGTCGTAAACTCGGGATAGGAGTTTTCTTTCCCTTCTCTTGCGTGCATGTGGGAAAAGTCCAGGCAGGGCATAACCCCTTCGATTTCTTCGCTTAAGGCAAGCACTTCTTCAAGGGTTCCAAACTGGGAACGCTTGCCCATGGTCTCAGGACGGAGGACTGCAGGTATCTTTTCTCCCCTGAGCTGTTCTGTAAGTTCTCGGAGGGCCTTTGAGACATTCTCATAAGCGGCTTGCTTGCTGCTCTTCTGATAAAATGCTGCGTGCAGTACGATCGACTCTGCTCCGCAGAGGCTGCCTATCCTTGCAGCCTGGTAAATCCTTTCCATGCTGGCTTTTAATTTCTCTTCTTCCGGAGAGTTCAGGTTGATGTAGTAAGGGGCATGTACGCTCAAGGCTACGTTTTCTCTCCCGGCCGTTTCCAGAACCTTTCCTGCCCCTTTCTCGCTCATGCGCACCCCCTGCACGAATTCGAGCTCCATGCAGTCGAGCCCCAGTTCCCTGACCCGCTCGATTCCTGCAGGGCTATTGCTGGCTTTTGCGCTTCTGGGAACTCCGGCAGTCCCAAAAAAAAGTGTTTCAGATGGCATGGTTTTCAAAAAGTCTCTATTTTAGAAAATTCCCACAAAGTCCTTTAATTGCTTTGCCCTTTCCGGAGATACCTTTTCCTCAACTACCGCCACCAGTTCCTCAAGGTCTTCGTCCAGAGACTGGACATCTTCCTTTCCTTCAAGGGCAAGTCCCACAAGGTAATCTAGTTCTTCTGCGTTCAGCCTCTCGAGCCTTTCCCTGAAGTCTTCCGGAGATTCGGCAAACTTGTGTGATACCGGGCGCAGGATGAAAGGAAAACGGTGTCCTGCTTCCCGTGAAATTTGACTTCCTCCGGTTTCCGGGGCAAGCTTGTTAAAAATCTCAATGTCTTTTTGTGTGAATTCTCTGGGCATATTATCACTTTATAACCCTGTCCGGATTTATACCTGTTGAAAGGGAATATGCCTAAAAATGTAGCTGTTTCAGGCCTATGACTCTTTTTTCAGCCTTCCATGCCTGTCAATTTCTCCTTTTGCAATCCTTGTGGACGAAATCGGAGTCCCGTCTTCAGCCATCACATATTCAACGTACACAATTTCAAGAGGTTTTTTCCCTTTTTTTTCTCTGATGCAGTTAATTTTCAGGGCAACCGGATAGGTCTCAGGAGAGACT
The DNA here is from genome assembly GCF_000969965.1 of Methanosarcina sp. WWM596. Lineage (GTDB taxonomy): Archaea > Halobacteriota > Methanosarcinia > Methanosarcinales > Methanosarcinaceae > Methanosarcina. The sequence continues at coordinate 804,487 of NZ_CP009503.1, read as the reverse complement.
ATAATATAGTCGAAGTCTTCTTCCAGAGTCGGGCCGTAGGGATCGTTCAATCTGGTAACTTCATATTTTTCTTTCGCAACTCCCATATATTTAATATACTCAAGCAGCCGGACACTCCTGTTTTCATAATTTTCAACATTGTGGTTTTTTTGCAACATTTCGTCAGAAGTAAGCCCTATGTAGACTTTTCCGTTCCCTGCTATCTCAAATGCTTTTTCAATTAAACTGGCGTGTCCGTCATGAAGATACTGAAACGTACCGCCTAAGGCGACCTTTGGCATGATGGGTGATAATCTACTAAGTAAAAAGAAGTTTTGGTTTTTTTCGGTTTTCTGGGGAATTTCTTTATCTTTTCCCTTATTTTTTGTAAATGCTAAATGTAAATGTAAATGTAAAAAAAGATCTCTTATCTCCTTCTTTTTGACAGTGTTGCAATATTCTGCCTGCGTTTTACAAGTTTTTCTGTAATACTTTCACCCCGCCTCCTCTAGCTATATATACCCACAAAACCATAGTGGAGCAACCGTCATGCACCCTATACAAACATGTGCATCCAGGAGAATCTGTAATGAGCGAAATAGCACTTGAAGATCTGCCAGGAGTTGGCCCTGCAACTGCAGAAAAACTCAAAGAAGCCGGATTTAACACTATTGAAGCAGTGGCCGTAGCCTCTCCTTCTGAACTTGCAACTACAGCCGAAATAGGGGAATCGACTGCCGCAAAAATCATCAATGCTGCAAGGCAGGCTGCTGATATCGGGGGATTTGAAACCGGAGATATTGTGCTTGAAAGAAGGAAGCTGGTAGGCAAGCTGACTACCGGTTGTACGGAATTTGACGAAATGATGGGAGGGGGCATAGAGACCCAGGCTATTACCGAACTGTACGGAGAATTCGGTTCCGGGAAGACCCAGGTGGCTCACCAGCTCGCAGTGAATGTCCAGATGGACAAAGAGTATGGAGGTCTCAGCGGGTCCGTCATTATAATCGACACTGAAAATACCTTCAGGCCGGAAAGGATCACCCAGATGGTAAAGGGGCTTTCCGAGAAGTACGGAATGGAACTTAATCCTGAAGAATTCCTTCAGAACATTCATGTTGCACGGGCATACAATTCCAATCACCAGATCCTTCTTGTAGACTCTGCAACAGACCTGGCAAACGAGCTCAAAGAAATGGGAAAACCCGTTCGCCTCATGATCGTTGACTCTCTTATGGCTCACTTCAGAGCTGAATATGTAGGAAGGGGAACCCTTGCAGACAGGCAGCAGAAGCTAAACAAGCATATGCACGGCCTACTCCGCTTCGGAGACTTGTTCAATGCCTGCGTGGTTGTTACAAATCAGGTTATGGCAAAACCCGACGCATTCTTTGGTGATCCCACAAAGCCTGTCGGAGGACATATTGTGGGACACACAGCAACCTTCAGACTCTACCTGCGGAAATCCAAAGGAGAAAAGAGAATTATCCGCCTGGTAGACTCCCCCAACCTGCCTGAAGGGGAAGCTGTCGTTGCAGTCACCACAGCCGGACTTACTGACCAGTGAAAGTGGAGATCAGTGAAGAAATTTAAGATCGATTAAGATCATTTCAGTTAAGATCAGTTCAGTTAAGATCAGTTCAATTAAGATCAGTTCAATTAAGGATGAGTAGAGTTAAGGCGAACAGAGCCTTATACATCTAGATACATCTATTCAAAAAACTGTGAATGGGGAAACATTTTATCTCCCCGTTCCCATCTCTTTTCAATGAAATTCAAAGCTATTGTCGTTGACATTGACGGGACAATTACCTGCGAAAACAGGGAACTCCATCTGGGAGCCGTCAAAAAAATCCGTTCCCTTAAAGTTCCGGTAGTCCTTGCCACAGGCAACACTCTATGTTATGCAAGGACAACATCAAAGCTTCTCGGCCTGGACGGAGCTGTGATCGCCGAAAACGGAGGCGCTATTACTGTCCGCTATGATTTGAATGGCACTTTTGAAGAAAGCCTGGAAGAATGTGAAAAAGCCTTCTCTTTCCTATCCGAACATTTCAAGCTCACCAAACTCGATCCCTTCTACCGAAAAACCGAGATTGCCCTCCGGCGGGACTTTGACCTTGAAAAAGCCAGATCTCTTCTGAAAACTCAAAAATTTGATGTCGAAATGGTTGATACCAAGTATGCAGTCCACATCAAAAGTACCCGAGTCAACAAAGGCTCAGGCCTCCGAAAGATTGCAGGAATGATGGGGCTTGCGGCTTCGGACTTTGTGGCAATAGGGGATTCTGCAAATGATGTTGAGCTGTTTGAGGCTGCAGGTTTCGGGATTGCTGTTGCAAACGGCGATAAGCAAATTAAGGAAGGTGCAGATTATGTAACTGAAACCTCTTTTGGGGAAGGAGCAGTAGAAGCCTTCGAGTATCTGGAATCGAAAGGCTGGATATAAAAATCGCGACATATGCGGTTTCTTGATTTAACTCTCAGGATTTAACTCTCAAACGCTGAACAGGTCTTTCAGCCCAAGTTCCCACTGCTCCCACATATCGTCCCTATTATTACTTGTATTTAATACCTCTACAACAGTCGGATTTGGCTCTATGAATATTATCGGATTGTCTTCTTCCCCAAGCTCTTTATTAACTGGTCGGGCAATCTTTTCCTCGTCCATGCAAAACTGAGCGTCTATGCCTGGCTTATTGCCTCTTGCATCCAGCCTGATCCATTTTTTTGAATCTTTTAAATATACCGCGTTTAAGCCGTGCAAGAATTTCCTGTTAACGTCCTTGCTTGAACAAAATTTCTGATAACAGAACCCGGTTGGTATCCCATAAAATCTTAGCATGGCTGCAAGCAGGTGAGATTTAGCACAACAGATCCCATGCCCAAACTCTAAAACCTCTGATGCCTTACAGGTAACCTCCTGTGCACCTATATCCCCTGAATGATGAATCTCATCCCGGACAAATTCATAGATTTTCTTAATCAAACTGATTTCGTCCCCCTCTTCCATGCCTTTCTGTAATTCAAGGCACTTCTCAACAATCAGCTTATGATCGTAGTTTATGATCTCATTCTTTTTGAGGTAATCCTGAAGATTATTGCTTTCAGTGTGCGTCTTACTCACCTGTCAATAAATACTACAAAGCCTCTATGAAATTTAAATATGAGACGGAAACTACTTTTTTATTGGTACACCTTGATTTGCTCAGTAACTATGAATTAAATTCGCGTTTTAATAAGGAATGTATAAACTTATAGTTTATCTGGATCAGGTTTTTCAAAAAGGGCGGGGTACTTCTCTCTTAAGGGTATTTCGAGCTCTTTGTCTAACTTTGCTTTATAAAGGGTTTTCACTTTAGAAAGCTGGTCACTTGTTAAATTTATAGCTCCTTGAAGATAAGCTCCTTCAAGGTTAGCTCCTTCAAGGTTAGCATCTTCAAGATTAGTCCCTTCAAGGAGATTAGCTCCTTCAAAGTGAGTAGTTATCATACTAGCATCTTCAAAGTGAGCCAAATTAATGTCAACCTTTTCAAAATGAGCCCCATCAATCACAGATCCTTCAAAATGAGCCCCATCAATCTCAGATCCTTCAAAATAAGCGCCTATAAAATAAACATTTTCGAACCGAGTTTCTTATAGGATAGCATGTTCGAAATGAGCTTCTATTAGAAAACCGTGTTCAAAATAAACTCTGAAAAGATCCGTTTGTTCAAAATGGGCATTTTTAAGGACAGCCCCTTCAAAATGGGCGTTGCTAAAATTAGTTCCTTCAAAATGAGCATCTTTAAGTGTTAACCATTTAAAAAACGTATTCTTTAGATTAAGGCATTTAGACTCTTTATCCATATATCTATGTTTACTTCTTCCAAGAACTGTAATAACTGCTTCAATGTCCAATGACAAAGAATTTACTTCGGGAACTTCATTATGTGTACTTTCATTAGCTTGAATATCCATGGATATATATCCAGTTGTCAGAAAATTTTCGTTTGATTGATTTTCAACACTCGAATTCTTTCTAACATAAGCAGTTAAAATTTCTATAATCGGCCAGTAGTCTTTCTCAGATTCGGTTGAGATTCGTTCAAGGGCATATATTCCACCTAACCTAATCTCTATTGCTGGATTTCCTGATTGATCAATAGCTCCTAATTGTTCAACAGCCCGAGTAAAACGTTCGGTAATCTGGCCTTCTTGGGAAACTTTTAGATTCTTTTGAGTAACTTTTAGATTTTCCTGAGTAACTTTCAGATCTTCCTCAGCAATAGTAATTCGTCGCCATGTGTAGTAAAGCCCAATACCGATAGCTACACCACCTAGTATTTGAGCTAATGTTGCACGGGACTGATTTTCTTGAGTGACTTTTTCTATAGCGTTATTTATTCCGGATACTTGCCAATGTGGAAGTGCAATTAATAGCAATACAGCGATTATGAAAAATAGGCTAATCAACGGGTATTGTTTTACCTTCTCATAGATTTGTTTCGCATCTTTTTTGGTATTATCACCAAGCTGTTTCAACTCCTCTCTTAATGTCATAATATTTTTTCTTTGCCACAAACTTTTATCTGTCCTTTATCAATTATAAACTAAAAAACATTGGCATTTATACACGAAGGATGAAGAGGTAGAGCAGTAAATAAGAATAAAATAAGCAAGTAGTTAGGATTCAATTTCGGATCTAGGAGTTTTCAAAGAATATGGAAAGCAGAAAGCCATGGTTAAAATCGTGGCAAACGTGTCTAGGTATAGATATACGATTCGTTATTTTAAAGAAAGTGGTACAAAAACGATATACATATAAGTGTAATTATCTATCTTGATATTTTTTAGACTTTTAAGAAACTTTTTATAGAGATGTGTTTATAATGGAACCCACCCATCCTCCTAAAACTTGTTTTATCATATGTCCAATTGGTGAAGAGAACACTGAGATTCGAAAAAATTCCGATTTATTTTTTAAATATGTTATTCAACCCGTTGTTGAAAAACTTAATTATGCCCCCATAAGAGCTGATCATATGAATGAGTCGGGCATGATAAAGTTCCAGATCATAGATAAAATAATAACGTCCCCTTTAGTTATAGCCGACTTAACCAATAATAATCCGAACGTCTTTTATGAACTCGCAGTGAGACATGCGATGAAAAAGCCATGTGTTCTGATGAAAACAGAAGGTCAAGAAACTCCATTTGACATTGACGATATGAGAATTATTTCTTATGACTTAAAAAACCCAGAGAAAGTCGAAGAGGCGAGGAAAAGGCTTTACGAACAAATAAAAAATATGGACAATTCAGTATATAAGTATTTAAACCCCATAACTCTAGCGTACACCTATAAGAATTTAGCTAGAAGTTTGGCAGACCTTGAAAATACCGAAGATGATATATTAACGCTAATTCTTGGGTCCATTGCAGAATTTAATTCAACAGTAAATGAAATGAGAAAAGAAGTTTCCAACCTAAATGGAACATTTAGTTTTCTAGATAGCTTAGGTCTTCCCTCTATTTTTAAAGAGTCGGGAACAACATATGAAGAAATGGCTGATGTAAAGATAGCTCAACTTAAGAGAGAGTTAAAGGAAAAATCCGATTTGAACAAAAAAGGTGATGATCCATTATTGAGGGATGACATAGAGAGGATAAAAAGGGAAATAAGACGTATAAATGGATTCAAAAAGTCACCTGATGATCTGTTTTTCGATTTATAACTAAATATATTCAGAAGCAATTTATATTTATTATGATATCGAAAGTATTCCCAAAGCACATTTTTACGAATTCCTCACTCTTCATCCCTATGAATTCTTTTTCCCCCAAATGCGTGGATAGTTCTTGTTCTAGCAATACATTTTCCCCACTGTTCTGTCCTCTTCGGGATGAATAATTCGTCCCCGGGATTGAGAACAAACTCCTCATCATTTAACACTGCCGTATATTGACCACTAACGCAAACCATATACTCATCAAATTCATGAGTATGTTTTTTGGGAACTCAGTCAGAATAACAGGTCCAGAAAGCCATCTGACTGCCGTCTGCACCCTCGTAAAAATAGCCCTCGATATCTTCAGTATTTTGCTCCGTGCTCCCATATGATTACTTTTACTTTTCATAAACTCCGGAAAATCGTTCACGCATAAACACTCCTGTATTCAAAAAATACTATTGATTTTTGAGAATAAAATTGGTTTTGGGATGAGCTCTTCCATAATTAAATTTTCGTGATATGAGGGATTGGAACTAACATTTCCTATAACACTTCTTACACAAAAAAACCAATAACTCAATATAAATAGAAACATACCGAAAACTCTAAGAAGGAGGTCACCTTCTCCTTGCATTCAATATCACAGGAAAATTAAGAGGAGCAAGTAAAACGTCACCTTTCGAAGTACAAATGTCAGTAAGTGCATTATTTTTGTCGTCCATATGTGCAATACTGTTATTCCTCGCCCACAAGTTTTTTGCCTGGCAGAGCTCAAAATATCATCAGGTGAATCCTTTTGTGAATACCTTGAAGAGGATTAAGATGATGAAGATTTCACGGGAAAGAGGGAACATCGTGAAATTTATGATTAATATTCATGGGGGGATGAAATAAAGGAAATATTTTTGGTTTTCTGGCTCAGTTACTTAAAGCATTTGAATCACATTTGAAATGTAGGTGCTTTGAGTCCATAATCAAACACTTAATTATAAAAGTTAAAACTTTTTTTGCTCAAAATTAATAAAAACAGCAAAAATGCTATTCCCTTTAGAGCCTACCCGAAAAGGGGTCATCTACTCTGACTTTTCGGATAGGCTCTTAGTAGCTTATGATTGAAACCAGGTTGAAGTATTTTCCACCCTCGGCTTTCATCATTCCAATATCTCTGCTGGCATAGTCATTGTCACACGAAAGCTTCAAACGGAGCTAGAATCCCTTCTGATCAACCTGAATTAGAAAAGTTCAACTAAAAAAGTTCAACTAAAAAAATTCAGAATTAAAAGAAAAGTTCCTTAGATTAAAACAAACCGGGATTAGAACGGTGTTTCCAGAGATTGAATAGCAAGAATTAAACGAAGAGTTCCTCTGGGCTGAAAGAAATGTAGAATGAAAACGAAAACAGGATCTGAAAGGAAATGAAAGAAAAAGAAAGTAAACAAATTCTTTCCTTCCCTTTTTCAATTCATGCCCTTGCTTTCATTTTGTCTACTATAATATAGTCCTTGATGGCGCTTACGGAGTCGAAAGGAATCAGGATATAGTTATCTTCTTTTTTGTATCTTGAAATATCAAAGGTGGGATTGGGGCTGACCATAAGATCAATGATATTTCCTCCTTTGATTTCGACTACAATGTTGCTCAGCGTTCCTATCTCCGTTCCGTCGGTAGCCATCACCTGTTTATTGAAGAGGAGGTTTTTTGCAAATACTTTAGACATTCTTATCTTGTCTCCGTGCTCAGTGTTATGCGGAATTTGGGTAAAGCTGGCTTTTTTGTATTAATACTTTTACTTGTGATATTTTATTCAATTTGAAGTTATCATCTTTATAAACTCTTCTCTTTTAAGAGTTATTCATTTAAATTCTTACCTGTATCCCACAAGTCCAGCTGTCTCTACCGGTCTCTGACCTCCCTTAAACTGCTCCTCTATCTTCTCATAGAACTGGGCAATGTTTTCGGAAATTGTGGGTTTTACTTTCTTAAGGGCTTCTCTGAAGTGCCTCATCTCAATTTCTTTGATGTCAAAGTTTTCCCTTAGGGCAAACATTACGGCTTCTCTACATACCGCTTCTATGTCAGCACCCACATACCCCTCTGTTATACTGGCAAGGATTTCAAGGTCCACATCCTCTGCAAGAGGAGTATTCTTTGTGTGGATCTTAAAGATCCTCATCCTGCCTTTACGGTCAGGTGCCCCAACGTAAACCAGCCTGTCAAAACGCCCCGGACGGATGATTGCAGGGTCAAGCAGGTTAGGGCGGTTAGTTGCGGCAATTATGACCACGTCTTTGAGAGTCTCAAGCCCGTCCATTTCGGTCAGCAGCTGGTTGAGTACCCTTTCCGAAGCCCGGCTGTCCGTGTCCACACCCTGCATCGCAGCAATGGAGTCGATCTCATCAAAGAAGACAACACAGGGAGCAACCTGCCTTGCTTTCTTGAAGGTTTCCCGAATTGCTTTTTCCGACTCTCCAAGCCATTTCGAAAACATCTCCGGCCCTTTGACGCTTATGAAATTGGCATTTGACTCTTTGGCAACAGCCTGTGCTATCAGGGTCTTACCAGTACCGGGAGGGCCGTAGAGCAGGATTCCCTTTGGAGCTTTTATGCCCATCTGGATAAACTTTTCCGGGTTTTTAATGGGCCATTCAACAGCTTCAACAATCGAATTCTTTGCTTCATTCAGGCCGCCCACATCATCCCAGCCAACCGAAGGCATCTCAACAAAGATCTCTCTCAGAGCTGAGGGTTCGGCTTCCATCAGGGCATCTTCGAAGTTCTTTTTAGTTACAACAATCTTTTCCAGGCGTTCAGGAGGAATTGTTTCTTTTTCGAGGTCAAGATCCGGCAGGCTTTCCCTGAGACAACGCATTGCTGCTTCCTGCACGAGAGCCAGAAGATCTGCACCCACAAAGCCCTGAGTCCTCTCAGCCAGGTACATAAGATACAGGTTTGTCTTCTCTTTCTTTTCCCTGTCTATTGCAGCTTCATCAACTTCGATTTCAGCTTCAATTTCAGCTTCGACTTCAGTTCCGGCTTCGATTTCTACTTCAGATTCAGGCTCAGACATCCTGGTTTCTTCGTCTTTCTCAATTGGCATGCCCCGTGTGTGAATCTGCAGGATCTCGTACCTGTCTTTGGTGTCCGGCACACCAATATGAATTTCCCTGTCAAAGCGGCCTGGTCTCCTGAGTGCGGGGTCAATTGCATCCACACGGTTAGTAGCCCCTATTACCACGACCTGTCCTCTTTCCTCCATCCCGTCAAGAAGAGTAAGGAGCTGGGCAACAACTCGTCTTTCCACTTCCCCAGTTACGTTTTCCCTTTTAGGGGCAATGGAATCGATCTCATCAATGAAAATAACTGAAGGCGCATCTTGGGTTGCATCTTCAAAGATCTTCCTTAATCTTTCTTCGCTTTCCCCGTAGAACTTCCCCACAATTTCAGGACCTGCAATGTAATGGAAGCTTGCCCCGGATTCGTTTGCCACGGCTTTTGCAATAAGGGTTTTTCCGGTACCGGGTGGGCCGTAGAGAATAACTCCCTTTGGAGGCTCTATATTAAGGTGGGCAAAGAGTTCCGGGTGCTTCATCGGCATCTCTATCATTTCCCGAACGCGCATGATCTCCTGCCCCAGCCCGCCGATGTCTTCGTAGGTGGTGACTCCTCGAGTCGCTTTTTCGTAGCCCTGTACCGGTTTTTTCCGGAGCTCGATAGTTGTGGCTTCCGTAATCAGGACAATGGTATTGGCAGGGTCAGTCTCAACAGCAACCAGGGGAATTACCTGGCTTGTTGTCAGGGACTCAGTCATCGGCTGAGACATTGAGTTTATAATTGGAATTATGTCTCCCCTGAACACAGGCCTTTTCAGGATATGCCGCTTTATGATCTCATTTGCATGTTCCCCAAACTGCAGCTCAGGTCCACCCTGAGTCATGCTTTCCGGAAGTGCCAGAATAAGCTTTTTTGCTTCCGGGGCTTCGACCTTTGTAATGGTCACTTTCTCCCCTATGGAAACTCCGGCATTTTGCCGGATGAAATTGTCAATACGCACTATTCCCTGTTCCCAATCCTGCCTGTCCGCTCTCCATACCTTTGCTGTGGTCTTTTTTTTCCCCTTTATCTCCACAATGTCACCGGGAGAGAGCTGAAGTTTCAGTAGCGCTGTAGGGTCAAGCCGGATAATTCCTCTTCCAAGGTCTATAGGATATGCCTTTTCAACCTTCAACTGTATTTCTTCCATGGATCATCCCGAAAATAGTTGTCTTTTTGATTGTTATTTTATCTGGTAATGACGTAAAATGAAATGACACCGGTTTTTCCCGAATTTTTCCGGGTCGTATAACTCTGGAATATCTACTTCTATTTATTAGATGCTCTTTTTATTTTAATGCCTGTCATCCGGGAAAATTTGTCCCGTATACGCATTTACTCTGGACCATTCCGGGCATCGAATCTGTGTCTGCAAGTCCTTTATCCTGGCGACGTCCAGCTATTTTTGTTTTTGCACTCCCGGAGAAAGTATCTCGCCAGCTTAAGGTACCTTTAACATCCCGATACCAGGATACTCAAGTAACGGGCAATTACTGAGTACGTTTAATACTCAAGTATTTACATTATTATGTCCGGAGAATAAGTTTCCTATATTCCCTATTTATTAAATAAGTTTACCCTTCGCTCCTTTTTCCCTGTTAGGTTAATATATTTACAGCTTCTGTGTATAAAACTGTTAATACAACCTGAATTAGCATTTCAGATATTAGATAATTCAGGCTTTCTGATGAACCATAGTTTAATATTCAGATTTTGAACTTCGAGATAACATTAGATTTTGAACTTCGAGATAACATTAGATTTTGAACTTCGAGATAACATTAGATTTTGAATTTCGAGATAACTGATTTCCTATATTCACAAAATTCCAGGAATTTGAAAGCATGGACCTTGAAAAAGCACAGAACAGGATTATTGATTTTCTTCGGAACAGGACTGGCAAAGCAGGTGCAAACGGGGCAATTGTAGGCATCAGCGGAGGAATTGACTCCGCCCTTACCGCAACTCTTGCTGTAAAAGCTCTGGGAAAAGACAGGGTTCTTGGCCTCCACATGCCCGAAAGCAGCCTTACCCCTGCTACTGACAGCGAAGATGCAAAAACTCTTGCCAACTGGCTCGGGATTGAGTATCGGACAATTGACATCTCAGGCATTGTTTCGGCTTTCATGGATGCTGTTCCAGAGAGCGAATCCGCAGACCGGCTCACCAGAGGCAACCTGAAGGCAAGAACCCGGATGTCCCTCCTGTACTTCCACGCAAACCAGCTGAACCGCATGGTCATCGGGACAGGAAATAAAACCGAGATCCTTCTTGGTTATTACACGAAGTACGGAGACGGGGGAGTCGACCTTGAGCCAATAGGCGGGCTTTACAAGACCGAGGTATGGGAACTTTCCCGCAGGCTGGGAATCCCGGAGCCTCTCATTACCAAAAAACCGTCTGCAGGATTATGGGTAGGCCAGACCGATGAAGCAGAACTTGGTATTTCTTACGTAAAGATCGATGAGGTGCTCAGGATGCTTGAAGAAGGCACTGAGTCCAAAAAAATTCAGGATAATGTGGGGATTTCTGCTGAACAGCTCAGCTCTGTTACCAGACGCATTGAGAGAAACGAACATAAACGAAAAGCTCCACCTGTGCCGGAACTATAACGCGTTTCTCGGATTGAGGGAAAGGCGGGCATAGACATAAAAATCTGAGCAATTTACATAGACATAAAAATCTGAGCAATTTACATAGACATAAAAATCTGAGCAATTTACATAGACATAAAAATCTGAGCAATTTAACTTGTAGCACCTTAGAAGTTTAAGTTTGCAGCTTTCCCTCTTACCGCGCAGGATGAAGTTTTATATCCTGGCGTTTTTCTCTTGCCAGCGGCTTTGCGAGGTGTCTCCTGGCACAGGGGGGGACTTCATAGAGCCCTGGCTCAAGGTCTCTCTCGATCTTATATTTTACTTTTGAAAGGGAGAGCGTCCCGCACATTTTGCAGCGGAACCCCTGACTCTGACCTGCAGACTTCATGTGTTTTCCGCACTCAGGGCACTTAGGGTTTTCTTCCCTGCATACGGAGGCAAGAGCTTTAATTTCTATTTTTTCAATGTTCAAAGTCCCGGAAGTGACACTCCCTGAAAGGATGATCAGGTCCCCAGGCACCAGTTTTCGGATAAGCGACCTGAAGTTCTTGGTTGGTTCGAAGGCTGCACAGTCTATTTCGTCTCCTTCCCCGTCCCGGACAGCAAAGATAACGTGTCCTCCTTCAAGGGTTTTCGGGGCTGCCGAGACTGTACCTTCAAACGTATAAGAATGCATGTCTCTGATTTTAGCGATATTCTCTGCTGGCAGGAGATGCATGTCCGTTCCCTGGTTTGTCCTGTACACAGCAAAGCGCTCAACAGGCTCTGTCCGGATCAGGGCTGCAGCTTTATTAACTATCTCAGGGTTTTCTCCTCTTATCCCAAATAATACCGGATCTGCTGAGTGAGGCACGCAGACAACGAGCCGGTTTGTAAGATCTACAGTATCCCAGGTTTCAGGGTAGGTTTCCCGGTCAGCTTCAAAAAAACTTTTTTTATCAACATCCCTCGGAGTTCCCCATTTTTCCTTCTGCCTGTATGCCAGATGCTCGAATGTACAGTCCCACTCTTCAGGGTTCAGCATTGCTCCACAGGCTGCAAGAGCGCCTATGAGTCCCCTTCCATTCTTGAAGCTCTTAGAGGTAATTCTCAGTTCATTGATCAGGTTCTTTGCTTTCTCTATTTCAATTACGTTCTTTACAGCCTCTTCCAGAAAACTCATGAGGACAGGTTTGAGGCTCTCATAATCGTCCTCCAGAATAAATACGGCTCCAGGATTAGTTTTTTCGCACTCCATACGTGCAAGTTCCTCTATTCTGGATGTTACATGCGCAATTACTTTTTCAGGGAAGACAGTTTTAAGTTTCAGGGCTACTGCTGCATTTCCTCTTGTTTTGTAGGGAATGGTAGGATTCAAGCGCACAAGGAGGGGCAGGGCTTCTACAGTACCATATTCCTGCAATTCTTCCAGCAGCAGGGCTCCCAGATATGTGGTGCACATACCTTCATTTGAGTCCGTATCGTCAATTCCGATGATCATGTTTTTCCGTACCCGGTTTTCTACCTTCATATTACTACGATTCCGAAGCTGGGATACCTTAGTTTTCGGGATTCTCCGACCCGTTTTCTCCCTGCAAACATTAACTCTGTTGGAGATATATATATATAGATGTTCAAACAGAGATTGATACCGGAATGACAAAAGAAGTTCTCATACATCAAATTATTGATGTATTATCACGTGCAGGTTTTGCACTCTCTGATCGTTGTAACATACGCCCCAGGAGCTTTGACGTTGCCGCACGTAAAGATGAAACACTATTACTTTGCAAGGTTTTATTTAACATTGACGGCCTGAACGAAGAAACAGCAAGGGAGATGAAATATCTTGCTGAGTATCTCGGAGGTTCCGCTATCGTTGTTGGAGCCAAAACAAGGGACCAGCTGCTTGAAGACAGTGTTGTCTACATGCGCTATGATATCCTTGCCCTTAGTGTCCAGACCCTCCATGACTACTTTGTCGAAAATATCCAGCCTCTGGTTTCAGCAGCACCTGGAGGGCTTTATGTCTCAATAGAAGGAGATCTCCTGAAGAAGGCAAGGACGGACCATTCCATGTCTCTTGGGACCCTGGCTTCCATGGTGGGAGTTTCGAGAAGGACTATCAGCAAATATGAAGAAGAAGGCATGGATGCATCCATTGATGTAGTTCTCCAGCTTGAAGATATTTTCCGGATCGAACTGGCAAGGCCCATAGATATCCTGAAATCCTGCGGGAGCAGAAAGCCAAGGAAGAAAGCAGAGTCTGAAAAGGAAGAACCCCAGGCAAAAAAGAATGTACTTTTGCCGGAAGACCTTATCCTCAATACGATTTCAATGCTCGGATATGATGTCCTTCATACTGCACAGGCACCTTTCAAGGCTATCTCAAGAGACAAGTCTTCAGTTATCCTTACAGGGGTCAGCGAGTTTAACACAACAGTAATCAAACGGGCTCATTTGATGAGCAGCCTCTCCTGTATTACAGAAACTCAGTCCGTATTCATTATTAACGGGCGATCTAAACTGAAGTCAGTCGAAAATACGGTGCTGATAGAAAAGAAAGAACTTGACAATATAAGTGATTCTCAGGAGCTTCTTGATTTCATAGAGGAGCGCAAGGAAACTCGGGACGGTACATAAGTTAAGTTCACTTTTGAGTTTCTTTTCCTTCCACAAACAACTCTGTAAACCAAGCTTTTTATAAAGTTCAAGGCCGTGAATTTTCAATTTATTTTCCCATCTTTTTCCACTTTAATATCATCTGGCAAAAGAATTCTAAAATAACTCAAATAATATAATTTGTATTCGGGAAGATAGGTTTACTATCTGATCAAGCATTCTCTTTTTCTCTAATTTTCTGCACTTTTTCTTTAGAATTATAAATTTGATCGTAAATTTCTTTAGCATTAATAAGTTTGGCCGTACATTTGCCTGTAACATCCGGAGAAGGAAATCACCCCATTGGGGATCAATCCATTTAATATTTTTATAATTTTTTGAAATTGAAGGTTCGTTATTTGGCTGTCAAAGTTTAGAGATATTATTTACTGTGGTATATTAATACCCAAGTTTGTTTTCAAAAAAATAAAGCAGGTTTAGTACAGGGTAAAGACTGGGTTCAAGGAGACTGGAGCCGTTCAAAAGATAAAGTTGACTTTGGATTTGGACCAAGCGAAGTTCTCAAGGAAACCGATATCAGGAAAACATAAGTGACTGAGTAAGGTTTTCTCTAAGTGATAAATGAACCAAGTATTCTCTTCAATAAAACGCATATGAAATTCTTCGAATAACAGGCACAAAGAAATGAAAGTACTTTTTTTCCTTACCTTTTTTACCTATCAACCTCATCATTCTCTTAGGCAGTAAGGTTGTACTTATTTTGGTTCTTCGAAGCCGTGATAAAACTAACCAGTGAATTGCCATCGAAGGCTCAAATGTGACTTTGATCACGGATGCTAAATTGGCCTTTGAGGCAATTCTACTGCCCAAATTAATTTGGTGATCTAATTTGGTGATCTAAATTGGTTGAAGTCATTAACAAAGCTTGTGGTTTAGACATTCACAAACTCTTTTTCATTGCTACAATCCTCAGTAGATCTGGTGAAAAACAACAACAATATTTCTATAGAACCCCTGACGAAATTTTAGCTTTTAAAAACTGGGTTATATCAGAGAAATGTGACGTTGTTGCCTGTGAATCAACGAGTGACTTTTGGGTTCCGATTTATGATGCGTTGATAAAACATCTACCTGTTATAGTTGGAAATGCCCGAGATATGAAGGCGTTTACACACAAAAAAACAGATAAGATCGATTCCGAATTCATCGCACAACTTGCATTGAATAATATGGTTCAACCATCAAGAGTTTTCCCAAAAAACCATAGAACATTTCGTTCATGTATCCGGCTTCGCCATAACCTTGTACAAAAAAGAACAGATATAAAAAATGAAGCTCACGCCATACTCGCACCTGAAATGTTTAATCTGAAGAATGTGCTAACAGATATTTTTGGTAAGAGTGGTAGAACAATTTTAGCAGGAATTTGTTCAGGTAAAAGCGTTGACCAGATTATTGCAAGCCTTTCCCCAAATGTTCGTAAAAAAAGTGATCAGATAAGGGAAATTCTGGACAGAGAAATCTCTCAGGGTGCTGCATTCAGGCTTCAGATCTGTCTGGATATCATAAAGCATCTTGACAATGAAATAAAAATTTTGGAAAAAGAAATTTTCAATTATGCGTATAGAAATCATAAGCAAGAAATGGAAATTTTGATGTCTGTTCCAGGAATAGGAGAACTTGGAGCGGCAACTCTTATTGCTGAAATAGGTGATTTCAAAGATTTTTCTTCAGGGGATAAGCTTGCTTCATGGCTTGGACTGGTTCCGAATGTGTACCAATCAGCGGATAAATACCACAACGGAAGAATCACTAAGAGAGGATCTAAGGAAGCAAGGTGGATTCTAACACAGATTGCTCAGGCAGCAGCAAGAACGAAAAATAGCAGGTTAAAAGAGTTTTTCAACAGAAAAAAGAAGTCGATTGGGCATTCAAAGGCGATTATTGCCCTGGCAAGAAAAATTGCAACAATCATATGGCATCTGATCACAAACGAGGAGATGTATGAAGATGAAACTGGATATAAAAAGAGGGAAATTCAAAAGAGAAAGATAGTTGAGACTGAGATATTCTCAGTTGATGAAAGGATCAAAATAATGAGTGAAATATATGTAATTGCGAGAAATGACGAAAGAGAGAGTACGTGAGGAAGATCTCCTCATATACTTTCATGCTAAACATAGTTGAAGTTAATTAACAGATTAATTAAATTTCCAGAACATATGACAAACTTATTGATATTTTATTTTGCTGGATTAATTAATCCTGGATATGAAGAGGATACGTAAAAAACATGATTAAGGGATGTTGATAAGTAGGCTAAGTAGCTGGAACCTTTGCAATTATAAAATAATACAAATTTATTATTTAATTTATTATAGCACTGAATCATTTTTTCATTAAAGTTTAGTATAATAGATTAATAATTGGTCATATGTAAACCTAACAACTACACACAATTAGGGGGCATCATTTCAAAATCGCCATCAACAAAAATTATCAAAAATTAAATGTCGACCTGCCGAAGGTAAGTTAAAGATTATTTCCAGTCAGTGGCTTCTACTTTGAAGGAACAAGATCAGATGGATGTAATATAAAGTTCAGAAGCAGTTCAGAAACAACTTTCTTCGTATTTTATTGCAAACTTAATTCTATAAATGACTCACACATTTTGCGGTTTAACTTATGAAAACCGAAGGGGTAAAGCCAGGCCCCAATTTCTTACTTATAAGTTTAATTTGAAGAGCAGTTATGAAGTTAGGGTCTACTCTTGAAATCAAATACCTCTTATCATCCAAATTATTCCATAAGTATTTTTTTTTCAGTTTATCCAAATTCAATATAGTTCCAAAACCCTAATATATCACTGTTTCAATCTAAAAGCTTCAATGACGGTAAAGATTGCAGTGCTGGTTTCCGGACGGGGTTCAAATCTCCAGGCGATCATAGATAGCATTGAAAAGGGCTATATAAAGAATGCGGCAGTTAATGTGGTAATTTCCAACAAGGCCAATGCTTATGCGCTCGAACGTGCAAGAAAACACGGAATCAGTGCTGTTTTTCTTGATCCCGAAGGGCTTGACAGAGCCGGATACGATAGAGAAATCCTGAATGTCCTCAAACAATATGATACAGACCTTCTTCTGCTTGCAGGCTATTTCAGGCTTTTAGGAAACGAGATTATTGGGGCATACAGGCACAGGATCCTGAACATACACCCATCTCTTCTTCCGGCTTTTAAAGGGCTTCATGCCCAGAAACAGGCTTTTGAGTACGGAGTAAAAGTTGCAGGCTGTACTGTACATTTTGTAGATGAAGGACTCGATTCCGGACCTATTATCATCCAGAAGTGTGTGCCTGTGCTTCCGGGAGATACTGAAGAGCTTCTCACTGCCAGGATTCTCGAACAGGAGCATATTATCTATCCCGAAGCTGTCAGGCTCTTTGTCGAGGGTAAACTTAAAGTCGAGGGTAGAAATGTAATAGCCCTTAAGTAATGGTCCTTAAGTCCAGATTAAAAGATATGTATTAATATCTATGTATTAATATCGGGCAACTTCCGGCGGGATAGGTTTTGAGAACTTGCTCAAAAAATAGGAAGTAGTCCCAAACCGGAATAGATTTTACCCATTAGTGTCCTCATTAATACTCTGACGGTTATAAGTATTTGAATTATATTACTCACGCGAAAAAGTATTTGAATTATATTACTCACGCGAAAAAGTATTTGAATTATGTTATTTACACGAAAATGTCCCTAAAAAGATGGTAAATGGAAAGTATTTGAATTATGTTATTTACACGAAACTATACTGGCCAACCGAAGACTTTCCATATTCTCGAATCTCCTGAGTCCCCAAAATGCTCGGGAAATTTTTTATAGAATCTCTATTTCCGTTAAGCATACTAACAGTTAATCAATTCACGCTAGCAAAAACCCTTTACTTCGAATAAGTTTTAAATGCATGGACTACGAGGTGACAGTAATGTCTTATATTGAAAAAATAGATCCGGAATTGTTCGAGGCTATCGAAAAGGAAGCCGAACGTCAGGAATACAAACTGAACCTGATTGCATCAGAAAACTACGCGAGCAGGGCTGTTATGGAAGCCCAAGGCTCAATCATGACCAATAAGTATGCCGAAGGATATTCCGGCAAGCGCTATTATGGTGGTTGTGATTTTGTTGATGTTGCCGAAAACCTCGCGATTGCCAGGGCAAAGGAACTATTCGGGGCAAAGTATGTGAATGTCCAGCCCCACTCAGGTTCAGGCTCCAACATGGCTGTCTACTTCTCCGTACTGCAGCTTGGGGACACAATCATGTCCATGGACCTCTCTCACGGGGGACACCTTTCTCACGGCAGCCCTGTAAGTTTCTCTGGGAAACTCTATAACATCGTACCTTATGGGGTCAGCAAAGAGACCGAAGCCCTGGACTATGACGAACTCATGAAAATAGCAAAAGAATGCAAACCGAAAATGATCGTATGCGGAGCTTCAGCCTATCCTCGTGAGATCGATTTCAAGAAGTTCAGGGAAATTGCCGATGAAGTAGGAGCTTACCTTCTTGCAGATATTGCCCACATTGCAGGGCTTGTAGTTGCAGGTGTACACCCGAGCCCTGTACCTTATGCAGACTTTGTCACCACCACAACCCACAAGACCCTTCGGGGACCCAGGGGCGGAATGATTATCTCCAGGACCGAAGAGCTTGCAATAGGGGTAAACAAGGCAGTTTTCCCGGGCATCCAGGGTGGTCCCCTTATGCACATCATAGCTGCAAAGGCAGTCGCCTTCAAGGAAGCCATGGATGAAAAATTCAGGCAGGATCAGGCTCAGACAGTGAAGAATGCAAAGGTTCTTTGTTCCTGTTTGAGGCAGAAAGGTTTTGATATTGTTTCCGGTGGCACTGACAACCATCTTATGCTCGTAAATCTTAATAATATGAACATTACAGGCAAGGATGCAGAAGCTGCAATGAGCAAAGCCGGGATCATTGCCAACAAAAACACGGTTCCTTTCGAGACTCGCAGCCCCTTTGTAACCAGCGGAGTAAGGCTTGGGACCCCTGCCTGTACCACAAGGGGTATGAAAGAAAAGGAAATGGAACTGATTGCCGACTACATCGAGACAGCAATCAAGAATGCAGGAAACGATGCTCTGCTGTCGGAAGTCAACGGAAAGGTAAGGGATCTCTGTTCAAGGTTCCCGATTTACAGCTAATTGAGGAGATAGGGGGTTTTACCAGTTGTCAGATGAAAGCTATGATTCACGGATTATAGATGGAAAAGTCCTTGCACAGCAGGTTGAAGAAGAAGTGAGGTCAGGAGTCGAAGACCTCGAAAGCAACCGAGGAGTCACCCCGGGGCTTGCTACCATCCTTGTAGGGGACGACCCTGCATCAAAGATGTACGTCCGCCTGAAGCACAGAGCCTGCGAGCGTGTGGGTATCAGCGCAGAAGATTACCTTCTTCCGGCAGAAGCCACTCAGGAAGAACTTCTTGCCCTGATTGATTCTCTTAACAAAAACAAAGATGTTCACGCAATCCTGCTCCAGCTTCCGCTGCCGAAGCACTTCTCTCCGCAAGAAGCAATGGAAGCTATATCTCCTGCAAAAGATGCAGATGGCTTTCACCCCTATAATATGGGAAAACTCATGATAGGGGATGAAGGCCTTGTCCCCTGCACTCCGCACGGGATTATCAGGGCACTTGAGGAGTATAATGTGCCTGTTAAGGGCAAAAATGCGGTTATTGTCGGGCACAGCAATGTTGTGGGAAAACCCATGGCAGCAATGCTTCTGAACAGAAACGCAACCGTTTCGGTCTGTCATATATTCACCGATGATCTGAAGAAGTACACCCTTGGTGCCGATATCATAGTGGTTGCGGCAGGGGTCAAGCACCTCATCAAAGCAGACATGGTTAAAGAAGGGGCTGTACTCTTTGACGTGGGAATAACCCAGGAGGAAGGTGGAGTATTCGGAGACGTTGACTTTAAAAACGTAATCCAAAAAGCTTCTCTTATAACTCCTGTCCCTGGCGGCGTAGGTCCCATGACAATTGCCATGCTCATGAAGCATGTGCTGATGTGTGCGGAGAAAAGCCTTTAATCCCTATTGTAAGGCTTTTTGTAACTATTCAGCCTGGGAAAAACAACATCAATAGCCATCTGTATTAAAATTCAATAAGCAAATTTCTGGGAATCGATTTTATTTGATTATTGGCTATTGATTACATTTTTTCAATTTTCATTGGTTAGTAATCAGACATATCGGTTTCATCAAAATCGGTATCAATCAAATGATTTTGGCAGGCTGAATAGTTAACCCACTTTCCGCAGTAAATTTTTGCATATTCACAATATTTCCTGCTATCGATTTTCGATAAAACGTGGATTTATTGGATTTTTATGCAGGAGGGAAAACAGCTATATGGTGTATCATAGAGACAAAAAAACGATATCATTCAATTTTCACCAAGTTCCATTAAAAGTTCAAATTAATTTGATTTGTTTCAAAAACACTATCAAAGAAAATATTGATTTTTGGAAAAAATACTGCGGAATGTGGGGTTAAGGTTTTTTTTATTTTGTATTTATTTAAAGCTTTTTTTCATTTTGATTATATTTAAAGCACAAAACTAATCTTCTCAAGCTTTTCGCACCAAGACAAGTAAATTTGTTTTCATGCGTTTTCGGTTAAGTGAAGAATCGTGACAAATTGCTTTCACTTCCACAACAGTTGTCAAATATTTGATATTATTGTAGGCTGGAACAAAATGTCGATTTCATATAAATAGGCCAAAAAGAAGGTAGGCTTCTGGTCCAAAATCGATAGCTTTCGGGCAAAAAAATTCCTTAACCGATGACCAATGAATTTGTTTTTTGATTGCAGTATATTTGGTGATATTACTCTGTTCTCCCGGACATGCCATATTGGGTTATTAAGGTTGAGTTTTATATAAATATATTATTAATCTGCAGCATAATTTTCCTGATTGCGATAAATCAATTTTACACATCAATATTTTTATGTATCATTGAAGCCTATTTTACTGTAAATCCTGTTTGCCTTTAGTAAATCATAAAAATAGTTTATGAAGTATTAATTTAATATTTAGACTTTCATAAAATATCTGGGCGCTAAAATTAGTTATTTGCAATCTCCAAATAAATCTGCCTGATATATGTTGATGGTATTGAGTTCCCGTGATAATCCTTCAGGTTCTCATAATCGCATGTTAATCTCAAATAGACAATTTCATTAAAAAATTCACTCCAGTTAGAAAAGTACATTCCATAACCTTAAACTCCATCCACTTCCATATATAAGGTATCCAGAATTCCTGGACTCCTGAAGCTCTTAAACTTAACCGAACATGTATCCCCCAGTTCCCTTTCAAGTCCTCAAGTGTTCAGCTTCGCAGCCAGAAAAATTATTTTGTTTTTCTTGCGTTCGGGAAGCCTTTCAGGTGAAGGGACAGAAATAGCTTTTTCAGGGAATGTTAATGGATGACTGAATAAACAGCGTCTGCAGTCACTATTCAACAAAATACCGCTGAAAATATCTCCTCACGGAAAAAAAGGAATCTACAGATCCTGCTTCAAATATCGTTCTTGTTTAAATCTTGTTTAAAAATACTGTAATTGTTTGCTTAAGTACGTGGTTCATTCATATTTATCAAGCGCTGTTGCGCCAACTGAGTTAAAAGCTGCATAGCCTGGTTGTCAAAAATGGTAGTTAATACTGATATCTGTGGTCTAAAGGTGGGAGATCAATATCCTGCACATGTAATGGGCGTTATTAACGTGAGCCCTGAGTCTTTTTACAAAGGTTCGATATCAAGTCCAGAATCCGCACTTGAGGTCGCCCGGAAAATGGTTGAGGACGGAGCAACCTTCCTGGATCTGGGTGCACGGTCCACATGGCTCTTTTCAGAAAATATAAGCAGAAAAGAAGAACTTGAGCGCTTACTGCCTGTGCTTGAAGCGCTGGAAGGCAATGTGGATGTGGTAATTTCCGTTGACACGATGTTTTCCGAAATTGCAGAAGAAGCTCTCAAAAGAGGGGCAGATGTCATAAACGATGTTTCCGGTTTTACAGCAGACCCTAGAATGATAAAAGTGGTGGCAGACCATGGCTGCCCGGCTGTGGTTATGGCTTCTAAAAAAATACCCGGAGATCCTCTGGGCATGGATTCCATTATTGAAGCACTTGATTCCATTATACAGGCTGCTAAGGCTGGAGGTATAGAACCTGACAGCCTCATTCTTGATCCCGCAATAGGCAGGTGGACAGAAGAAAAGCTTCCGATGTATGATTTTGAAACCCTGGATGATTTTGAACGCCTTAAGATTTTTGAAAAACCTCTGCTTGCAGCCCTTTCAAGGAAGTCCTTTATAGGAGATGTGCTTGGAAAATCTGCAAATGAAAGACTCTACGGCAGCCTGGCTGCAGCAGCAATTGCTGTTCACAAAGGTGCACATATTATCCGTACACATGATGTCCCCGAGACTTCTGACGTTATTAAGCTTTCAGGAGCCCTGAGAAGCCGGGTAAGTGTTGTAAAGGAAGACAGGTATGAGGTTTCGGTGCTTGAAGTAAAAACTCCTCAGGACGCAGGAATTGCAATGAGGAATATTGGAGCTACAAAAGTCGGTTCGCAGGTAATGCAGGGAAAAAGCATCCATCTTATGTTAAAGATAAGGAACCTTACAACCACGGAAGCTCTGATAATAAAACAGGAGATGCTTGCAAGGGGTGGAGATGCAGCCCTTGCAAGAGATGCAGTTTCCCATGAAACGGAAACTACTGACGTGCTTGTGATGGGTACCCTGCTGCAATTTGGACGCCTTGCCAGAAAACTGGATGGGCAGGCTCGTTCCCTCCCACTTATTGCAGAAATGATCCGCGAATGTATTTCAAATCGGACTAGTCTGGAATACCGATATTTGAGGTAATTATGATCATAACTTCAGCAAAACCCTTTGAAGAAATCCTTTCCCTGTTAAAAGATGAAGACAATATCTTTGTTGTCGGATGTAACGTATGTGCTGCAAAACTGAAGACTGGAGGAGAACCTGAAGTCCTTGAGATGTGCAGGCGGCTTGAAGAGAGCGGAAAGCACGTTATAGGCTGGGCTCTTCCAACTGCAGCCTGCAGTATCCGGTCCTATGAATCTCTAGCTGAGAAAAATGAGAAAATAAAAGAGGCGCATTGCATTCTTGTTATGGGTTGTGGCAGTGGAGTTTCTGCTGTTGCCAGTGTTGTTGATTTGCCTATATATGGTTCGAACAACACTCTTTCACTTGGCGGTTCTGGTGGAGGCAAGCTTCTTTCCAACCAGTGCGTTATGTGTGGGGACTGTACCATAAGTGAATATGGCGGTCTCTGTCCGAAATCTCAATGCCCTAAGGCACTTCTCAACGGGCCCTGCGGAGGGGCTGTGGAAGGGATGTGCGAGGTAAACAGGGAAAATAACTGTGTATGGGCTCTTATCTATGAGCGTTTGAAAAAGATCAACAGGCTTGACCTTCTTTACGTTACCCATGCCCCCCAGGAGCATGGTTTTAAATAATTTCATTCCTAATATTCTTATTTAATGCTTTTTAATTTTCGTGAAAAACTGAACTCCAGGAAGTTTCTGGTTACTGTTGAAGTCTCTCCCCCCAAAGGGACCAGGTTTTCAGCTTCCCTGGAGGATACCTGCCAGTTAAAAGGTGCTGTGGATGCCCTGAACGTTACGGACAATCAGTGCTCAATTATGCACATGAGTTCACTGGCTTTCAGCAAGCTTCTGCTCGATCAAGGGCATGAACCTATCATGCAGCTTACCTGTCGGGACCGGAACAGAATCGGGCTTCAATCCGATCTTCTGGGAGCATACGCTCTGGGAATCCGGAACATCTGCTTGATGACCGGAGATCATCCTATCTGTGGAGATCATCCAGGCTCAAAACCCGTTTATGATCTTGACTCCGTACAGCTCATTGAACTTGTCAGGAAGCTTGATTCAGGCATTGATTTTGCAGGAAAAAAGCTGGATGGAAGCACTTCCTTTTGTGCAGGCGCGGTCTCAGGCATAGATCCTGAAAATATATTGCAGTTAATAAAGCTTGAAAAAAAGGTCAGATGCGGAGCCGATTTTATCCAGACACAGGCTGTGTATGACGTGGGAAGGTTCGAGGAGTTTACGGAAGCAGTAAACCATCTTGAGGTACCTGTGATTGCAGGTTTGATTCCTCTCAAATCCCTGGGCATGGCTGAATATATGAATAAAAACATCTCAGGAATTCATGTGCCTGAAGAAACCATGCTTCGAATGAAAGATGCAGCTTCCCCTATAGAAGAAGGTCTGTTAATAGCTTCCGAAACTATAAAAGAATTGACAAAACTCTCACGAGGGGTTCACATTATGCCAATCGGATCTCACAAAAACACCCCCAGACTGCTTTCCATGGCTGGAATTTCAGATAAACAACGGGATCCCGAAAATTCACTTTAACTGGGAGATTTCTTCTCTTTTTCTTCCAGTGCCGAGGCTTTCAGGTCCTGTGTATTTTGTGCAATTACCTTCATTTTTTGAAAAAAATTTCTTCTTATAATTCATACCTCGTTCTTTTTACCTACTTTTAACTTTAAAGTGGGAAGTCTCCTTCCTCGGAGCGTAAGCGACAGATGGGAGATGAAAGCCGTTAACTTCTACAAAACAACAGTAGCATAATAATTTATATTTATTGTTACATCAATATAGTTATATCTATGTAGTATAAACTGAATTGTAGGAGCCATTCTGTGTATTCACTCCATTATCATTTAGTTCAGTGTGTGAAATATAGGAGAAAAGCTCTAACGAACCCTTTAGTTGTTGATTTTCTTAAAACTAAAATCCATAACATAAGTGAAACATTCGATGTTGAAGTGCTGAATATAGAGTGTGACAAAGACTATTTTCACTTATTATTTTCAGCAAAACCTTCGCTTGATATTCCAAAATATATAGGGTCCTCTCGAATTCACCCTTAAATTGAACCATATTTGTCCTTTTTTATACCAATTAAATCAGATCACAGTTTTCCTAAAAGAAGTGAATCCTATATTTAAAATAAATTTTAATTAAAGCCTTAATAAGCCTTCAATTTTATGGAAAAGGATATAAAATCCTCTTCTGACGATATATTATGAAAGCTCCGTTTATTCCACTAAACAAAGATTCAAATGGAAATTGTTATCTGAAATATTAAATGTTTTTGATTTGAGATCTTGCAGGCAAATACTCACAAGGAGGAGCATTGTGCCCCTCTCAAGATCAGTGCCTGCAATTAAAATCGTACTCTTAAGCATGTTTTTTCCTGTAGAATTACCTATGCTATCAGAGAATTAAACGAAAGGGAAAGCTTGAGAAATTTCCTAAAAATCAGTTCGGTACCAACTGAAAATGAAATTTATGGCATTCTTAGTAAGTATGAACCAAACCAGTTTACTTATTTTGTTTTTGAACTCTTGAACGAATTATGCCCTAAGAGAAAAAAGGATCAATAGGCATTATCAGTGACAGTACTGACATAAACCTTAACCTGAACTGGCATGCAAAAAAGATTACCAAAAAAAGCCTGGAAAACAAAGAATACAAGTGGGGCCACTCAACTCATAGAGGATTCTTCATTGGCGTGAAACTGACTCTTGCACTTGAATATCAAACATTGAAACCTTTAGCATTTCTGATTAATGAAGCAAATGTATCAGAACCTAAAATTTATCCAGAAATACTCAAGGAACTCAAAAAACGGAGAATATTAAAAGCAGGAGACATTGTTTATGCTGATAGAAGATACTATTCTTACGAAAACTATGGTATATCTGTGAGAGAGTTCAGGGTGGTACCTTTAATTTTTCCAAGGAAAAACTGTAATTTTAAGAAACTTTTCAATATGCTGAGATACCCTCTGAAAATATTTGATTCAAGGAGAGACACTAAAAAGGAAATTAAAATCTACAAAGAAATGATTGCAAAATTATGTGGACAACCAGGGCAAATATGCATCTGACGAAGAAGATAAAGATCAATCCAACTGAAGAACAGATAGATGTTCTTTGGCAATTATCTGAACAATGTAGATGCCTCTATAATTTTGCTTTAGCTGAAAGAAAAAACTCATGGGAAACTGAACAAAGAACTGTAAAGTACGTAGAACAACAGAATCACCTTCCAGCATTGAAAGAAAGTTTCTCTCATAAGGCAAATGAAATTCCATTATCTTTTGAAGTCGGAAACGTCTGTGATTTGTTGGCAATCAAGCAGGTTGAAATCTACAATTATGATCCGTACAAGGGTAGAGGAAATTTCGTTGTATCAATAACATATGATGAAAATCCTATAAGTCCCATAACAGAGTATGTTGATAACGATTTGTATCAAGCAATAGACTTAGGAATCACGAAAATAGTAACAGCAGTAAACACTCAAGGAAAATTCTTTGAAGTTAAAACACCACGTTCAGATCAATACTGGAATACAAAAATAGATACAATCAAATCCAGAAAAGATCATTGTAAAAAAGGAAGCAATAGATGGAATAGACTGCACAAAACATATATAAAGATGGAAGCAAAAAAGTCTAATCAGATAAAAGATTTTCAACATAAGCTTTCCAAAACCATGATTGAGAACACCAGAGCCAATACAATAATTGTTGGTGATCTTAACGTAAAAAAAATGGCTCAATCAAAGAAAGTAACTGGAAAAAGAAAACGTCCTCAGAACAGGATTACAGATGGATACTTGCATCACTGCAAATATCCAGGTGACGTAATCACTCGAAAGAAGCTCCTTCCTCGCTTTCATCAGAAAGCAGGGCGGGGTAGTTCACATACTCCCAGTAAATACATTATAATCGACACCACCTGTACATTACTGTATCCTGCATGGGTTTATGAGGGTTGGGAGTTTTTATGTTTCTTTCTGTAATCCGGATTTGTTGGTGGATTTAGAGTTTTTCCGCCAGAATCAGAGAGCTCGAAAAGGAGGTCACAATGAAGGTAATGAGTATCATATCATGTAAAATCTTTGAGGATGAAATTGTCCATTTAGTGGAGCATGATGAAGAGGTGGATGAAGTTATAGTACTGAAAAATGGGAGTTCGGAGGACATTGTACGGAAGTTTGGTGAAATTGGCTGTTCCTGCCGGGAATTGACTCTCAATAATATCGAGGCACAAAGGTTCCTTAAGGATGTGATGCGTGTGGACAGGGAGGGCCTCATGCTTGTGATCAACATCCTTGAAGTAGTTGGCATGGGAAAAAAGCGTACTATGCTGAAAACGAACTTATATGATGCGATTCTGAAGATGTCGCTCTTCTCAGACAAAATGCTTTTGTTCTATGGGCTTTGCGGAAACTTGCTCAAAGATATTGAGATAGATTTCAAGTACCTTAAGTGTCCTCTCACATTGCTCAGGGACCCCGAAGGAAACATCGTTGATGACTGCATCTGTGCGGCTCTAGGGGGCAAAAGAGCTTTCGTGGAAAAAATAAAGGGTTTCAGGGGTAAAAGGGTTTTCATGCTTACTTCCATGTGGGCTGCCAACTGGGAAAAAATGGTTGTAGCTAACGGGTTTGCCCGGAGTCTGGAAAATCTCGAAGAGTCAAAGCTGGTATTTCGGGCTGCCAGATATACTCAGGTAGCAAAGATTAATGCCGGCTTAAACTATCAGCATAATTTCGAGTCCAGGGTAAGGGAATTTGCAGCTTTCTATAATTTTGAAATTACAGAAATCGAAACTGACCAGGCTATCTTTGAAATGTGTTACAGTGAACTGAAGCATTCGCTTACGGCCCCTGTCTTAATGTAACCTCTCTGGAAAAAGTTATTTCAGGTCCTATTTTGATCCTGCCGTAGATAACTTTTAGTTTATCAGGTTAAATATTCCGGGGGCATTTCCTCATTTCAAAGCTTTTTTATCCCTGAGTAGGGGTTTTCTAGAGTATTTGGATACATTTATCAATACCTTTCGGTATTTTACGGTTTGATTCTATCTATATTGATTTTACGTTTCCGAAAATCGAGATTAATCACAGTTTTTTAAAGGCATCAAAATGAGTCCAGAAATCACTTCCATCCAGATGTTTGGGATTAAGACCCCTATCATCAGAGCAGGGGATGACATCGTGCAGACCCTTGAAGTTGCACTGCAGGACACTGGCATTATTCCAGTTGACGGGGATGTTTTTGTGCTGGCTGAGTCGGCTGTTGCCACAGCGGAAAAAAGAATCATCGAACTTGCCAGCATCAGTCCTGGGGAAAAAGCATTATCCCTCGGGGAAAAATACGGGATAGACCCGAGAGAAATGGAGCTTGTGCTTCAGGAATGTGATGAGCTCTTTGGGGGCGTCCCCGGAGCCGCACTTACGATTACAAAGGGCATCCTTTCTCCCAATGCTGGAATAGATGCTTCAAATGCCCCTGACGGCTATGTAGTCCTGCTTCCGGTAGACCCTAGAAAAAGCTCCGAAAACATCCGGAAAAGGCTTGAGCAGCGTTACTCCTGCAGACTGGGAGTTATTATAGGGGACAGCAGAACTCAGCCCCTGCGGTTAGGCTGCACGGGGATTGCACTCGGAGTATCAGGCTTTGTGCCTGTGGAGGATGCAAGGGGCGCTTTTGATATTTACGGAAAGCCCCTCCGCCTGACTTACAAAGCAGCGGCGGATAACCTGGTTTCAGCTGCCGAAATCCTTATGGGAGAAGCCGGAGAAAGGGTTCCCTGCGTGCTAATCCGGGGCGCTCCGGTAAAAATGGCAGATGAGTCTCCGGAGATGCCAACAATCTCAATGGAAGGGTGTATGTATTTCGGCAACATCATCAGGGGCCAGAACAATGATCCGGAAAAAGAGAATCCGGAAACAGGGAATCAATAAAAAGCTTGCTATAACTCCCTTTTCGGAATACGTTTAAATACAAGCCCGCAGGACTGAGATAAGCGTTATATATTCTCGGCGATAATATATACAATAAATTGAGTCCCGATCCTGTGTCCGGTAATTCCACCTTCATGTCAATCAATCATTCAGGATTGGGGTTTAGCAGCCGTGCCGTACGGACGCATATACAATTCCTCTGCACGCTGACTGGAATAGATAAACCAAAAACAGTAAAAGTCTCAGTCGTTTCAAGTATTGCAGGTGATTTTATGAAACCGTTGTTATTGGACTTTTCCGCAACATGGTGTGGACCTTGCAGAATGCAAAAACCTATTCTTGAAGAGCTCGAGAAAAAGTACGGGGATAAGGTAGAGTTCAAGGTTGTCGATGTAGATGAAAACCAGGAGCTTGCCTCAAAGTACAGCATACACGCTGTCCCGACCCTGATCATTGAGAAGGATGGGACTGAAGTAAAGCGCTTTATGGGTGTAACCCAGGGCAGTGTACTGGCATCTGAACTCGATAAAATTCTCTGACCTCTGTATTTCTGGAAAAAAGCCGCCCTGGTTCGGGGAACCTGAGGGCGCACAAATTTTTAGAAGATTTCTTTTACAACCTCTTCAACCGGAGGTTTTTATTCCTGAATTATTATTTTTGAAGTTTTATTCCTGAATATTTATTCCTGAATTATTATCTTTAAATTTTTATTCCTGAATATTTATTCCTGAATTACTATCTTTAAATTTTTATTTCTGAATATTTATTCCTGAATTACTATCTTTAGATTATTATTCCTGAATATTTATTCCTGAATTACTATCTTTAAATTTGTATTCCTGAATATTTATTCCTGAATTACTATCTTTAAATTTGTATTCCTGAATATTTATTCCTGAATTACTATCTTTAAATTTTTATTCCTGAACATTTATTCCTGAATTACTGTCTTTAAATTTTTATTCCTGAACGATTTTTCTCACTATTTCTCCAAGAGTTTTTCTATTTAAGGCACTGAACTCAATAGATTTTTTACCAATCCTGATTGGAGTTTAATTTTTCCTTTTTTCAACAAAATTTCAGTTAAACTTCAAGCTAAAATTAATAACTCAGGAGCTCAAAGATCAGAAGAATTCAAGTAGTGTTTGAAAATATTTTTGTAATGAAAAACGGCAAAAACTGATGTCAAAACAAAAAATCTACCTGTAATAAGCGACTTTAATCTTTTTTAAAGCTTTTTAAAGTTATTTTTCCGGTGCCTAATAAAAGTAGAATTCCAAATAAACTACTAAAATAATGTTAGTTCAATGAGATAACTATTTATAATGAGTGCAAGTACTTTCTAATATAGTAAAAACATACAACAACTTAAAACATAAAACAACTTTACAGTGGGGGAAAAACATGAGAATAAGAGTAGTTAGTTCAAGAGAAGAAATCTTTACACTTAATCCGAATGAACGTATTGTTCACCTGGCTTTCAGACCTTCTAACAAGGACATTTTTGGATTGGTTGAAACCTGCCCGAAGATTGAGGTAATTCAGTTACCTAAATCTTACATGCGTACAGTCTCAAAGTCCATAGAAATGTTCCTTGAGATGCAGAGAATCCAGCTCATCGAAGGAGATGTCTGGGGGCACCGGAAAGACATTAACGAATACTACAGCATTCCAATCTCAGTGATTGAAAAGATTAAAGAAATGAAAATCGAAGGTAAAACCACTGAGGAGATTGAGAAAAAGATTTCAAGGGAAAGCAAGTTGAACCCTGAAATGGTCAGTTATATCCTGGATAAGGAAACTACTGCCTGATTTTCTTTTGGAGCATGCCCTTAAGGCTTTGCTGGAGATTAGAGTGTACAGTTTGTCGATTCCACATTTATATTATATATAATCTCCAGTTTAACTCTTCTTTTTAAGGATAATTGGGTAATTTTTTGCAGATATTGTTCCTGGCATTCAGGTAGGACTTCCTTGCAATTTCCATACTGCCTTCCCTTTCAATAATACTCATATCAAAAATCCGGGCAAAATGAGAGACATTTTTGTCGAATTCTTCTCCTCTGGAGATTTCATTACTGATTTTAACAACGTTTTTATACAAAGGACTTTTTAAAAAATGTTTATCTACGTCAGAAGTACCTAATGATTCTTTTTTCATTTCTGTCCAGCCGGAGGCCCACATAGGGGTAAGGTATATCATACCTGTGCCGTTTCCACTCTGCATAACCTCAGCATAATTATCGTTGCCCCCAAGAGCTACGCTGATACAGTCATCCACAATTTCTCCTTTTTCATCTTCGAGAAAATATAGAGGGCAATCAAAATCTTTGAACTCAGCTTCCAGGCTCCTTAACGGGCGTCCGCAGTTCCCATAAAATATAAGAATTCCATCTGAAAAGTCTGCCATTTCCTTCATATTTCGGTAGATTTCAGACTTTAAAAGGTCACAATCTGCATGCAGGCCAAGCTTCAGAATGTTTACCACTACGGTGATTGTTTTTCTGTTCTTTCCCTTCATATTCTCATGTATTTTCCCTAAAAGTGGAAGCTTCAATAGAAAATCAGGACATTTCCTGGATTCGGGACGATTCATCTGTTTTGTGAAAAAAGATATCCTGTCAGGAGGAAAAAGCCTGACCTGGCAATTTCTGGATTTAAGCTTTCGAATAAACCTGAAACATTGCCTGTTTTCAACTGTGATTAATCGTACTGCATTCAGGTCTTTTGAGAGGACATAAACAAGTTCGTCCTCAAGCATTTCACAAGCAATTATGCTCAGTACAGGCATCAGTGAACCATCTCTCATGTTCCGTTATTTATTCTTAATTTCCATTTTCATTATTCCGATTTCCACTTTCATTTTCCCGTAACAATCTTCGAAAATTTCCTGGTTGCCATTATTAAATTCCAGTATTTCAAAATCAAAAAGTTCTGCAAATTCTCTAATAGCGTCATCGAAATTTTCAGTGTATTCAAGCCCGGTATTAATTTTTGCAACCCTCTTATAGCCAATCATTTCATGGGTTTTTTTCATCATTTTCAAGGCTTTATCCGGGTCTTTGTGCAGCTTATCCAGTTCAATAAACTCTCTCCAGCCCTTACTGTACATTGGAGTAAAAAGATACGTTCCAGCATCACCAACACTTTTGAGTAACCTCAGGTAGTTATCCATTCCTCCCACAGTCGCTCCTATGCAGTCGTCTACTATTCTGTTCTTTCTGTCTTTAAGGATACGAACAGGGCATGGGAATGAATTTCTTTCAAAGTCTGTTTCGATATCTCCAAGCACATTTCCACATAAGCCGTAAAAAACCAGAATCCCTGAAGAGAATGGGGCAAGGGTATCTATGTTCTCATATACCTTGTTTTTCAAATCTTTTGGGTTTTTATGCAGACCCAGTTCCATCAGGTAGACCAGAACCGTATATTTTTCACATTTACTTTTTTTCTCATGTTTATTATTTATGTCAGAAAGTAAAGGGATATTCTCAATGGGGAGTATTTTGTGCTGAATGTTTACTTTATTTAGTTTTCCTTTGAATTCCCGGATGTTTTCATTTTCAACTACAATAACCTCATCAATCGCAGAGTCATTTTCAAGAATCCAGACAATCTCGTCCTGCATTATCTTGCATGAAAGAATACTCATAATAGGCATCAAATTTCTCCTCTATAAAATCAGTATATAAATACATTTTACTTACTTACATATAAGTAAGTCGCAGTTCGAGAAAAATCAACCCTTCCGTAAAAATCAATCCCTCCACCCAAGATCGGATTTTATTAGAGCAATTGATCTGACAAGCGTTTTCCTTCCCTTAATGCTGGATAATTGCCTGGCACCCAGTAAGGTTTCAAATATCGCATCCGCACGTACCTCCACAGGATCTGAGAAATTTAACTCTCCCTGCTCCAGACCGGTTTTCAGAACTCTGGAAAGCCAGTTCAGGATCTCATCCAGTAACAGAAGATGCTGCTTTTTTACCTTTTCCGGAAGTTCTTCAAAATCAAGCATCAACGAACCTGGTGGACAGATACTTTTGCCTTCATCAAATTCTTTCAGGGCATAATCAAAATAATATTGAAGCTGCTCACGGGCTGAACCTCCCGATTCCACTATTTGAGCAATATTTGCAGTAAATTTCTGCCTGCTGACCTCCAGAAAGGTTGCAACCAGATCTTCTTTTTGGGGATAATAGTGATGGATTGCCGCATTCTTTATGCCCAGTTTCCGGGAAATGTCTCTATAACTGAATCCATTATAACCCCGACACTGCAAAAAGTTCCCTGCATAATGGAGTATCTGTTGATTGGTTTCGTTCATCTCTTTCATAACAGAACACTTACTTATCAGTAAGTAACTAAGGGGTACACACTCATATAAAGGTTAGTTTCTTGATTTACTAGATAAGCCTATTCCGATTACTGGATAAATATAGACCACCAATTTACTTGTTTTCCCTAATCTTAAATACCTTAAGTAGTATCTCCTCAGAGATTGGCGTGATTTCTAAAAAATTAATTGACCTTGGAGTGCTCGCGCTCAGGCAGCGCAATTCCCGAGGAACCTTTAAACCCCATGTCTCACTCCGTTTCAGGGACAATGAAGGAGATTTACGTACTTTTTCTATTGATACGACCCGGACTCTGGGAAAGTGCCCCCAGCCCGATGCTTACCTGATTACCCATGCCCATTCCGATCATCACGGAAAATCTGCTATGCTCTCTCCGCGGGCGGTCTGTACGGAAAAAACAGCAACTGCTCTTGAAATCAGGCACGACAAAAAATATGCGGGCAGCATGTGCAGGCTAGGGGATGAAATTGAAGTCGAAGGGGTGAAGGTAAGGACTTGCCCTACGGAACACACTGTTGGCGCCGCGGCTTTTTACTGGGAAAACGATGTAGGAACAAGAATCCTGGTCACAGGAGATGTCAAGGATGCCAGCAAGCTTCCTCCCTGCGATGTCCTTATAACTGAAGCTAACTACGGAGACCCTAAAGACCCGTCCTGTCATTTTGCTGATGACCTTGACCGCATGAAATGCGCCCTTTTTGAGAGCGGACCTGTTGCCTTCGGAGCATATGAGTTCGGAAAAACCCAGCGTGCTGTTGAACTAATAAGAGGCTTCGGGTACGATGGCACAATTCGGATGGGAACCCGGACCAGGGTGCTTACGCGGAGCATGCTTGAAGACGCAGGAGAACTTGCAGGGCTTGACTCCGGAAATGAGGATGACGTTTTCGTGGTGGCTCCCTGGAATCTTAACAAGCTCCCGTGGAATGTGAAAAAGTATGTGTTGAGTTGCCGGGCTGATTATCCGTATCCTATTATCAAGATAAGTGACCACCTTGATGCGTGCGGGCTTGAGGATATGGTCCGAAAGCTTAATCCCGAAGTCACTCTTGTTTACCATCCCGGAGGAGACAGGCCTTCAAAATTTTCAAAACATTTAAATTCAATAGGGATCGATTCGATATCTATAGATCAGATCGGTAATGTTTTAAGCAATGAATTTATTTAAATCCCTGAAACCCGGCCCTAATAATAAAGGTCTAAATATTTAAATATGATGATTTAAATCTGATACTTTAATTTGATAACTCCGGTCTGACAGGTTTCAATTCAAACTTCAGACACCGGGCTGATAATCCGGTCTAACAGTTTGAGTCACCACCTGATAATTTATTTTCAAATCTATTTATGTAAGTCTAGATCCAATTATTAGGTACACGGGGTCAAATGTAACTCTAATTTAATAAACCCTAATTGAACTAATTTAACTAATAATATCAATGAATCAAATTTGAACTAATTTAACTAATAATATCAATGAATCAAATTTGAACTAATTTAACTAATATCACCGAATCAAATATTATCATTGAAATCTATAATCCCATTTTTAATCATTTTAAACTTTTAATTAATACTATATTCCCAGGAAAGAGAATTGCTGTTCAGGAGAGAATGCAGGTTGAGTAAACAAACCCCAAAGTCAAAAGCCAGAAAGGAACTCGCAAAAGTTTCCGAGGCTTCCGTAGAAAGTGTCCCAGAAATTGTTGAGGCTCCCGAAAAAAAAATCCTTATCAAGCAAAAGACCCCCGAAGAAAAGCAGAAAGCTCACAGAGAAGGCATTATAAAAACAATTGTATCTTCAATACTTGGAATAATCTCCGGGGTTGTAATGTTCAGCCAGTATGGGGCAGGCGAAGACCGGATCTGGTATGCCATACTCGTGATCGTTATAGGAATCACATATTATATCCAGAGGATTCTTTACCCTATGATTAAGATAGATACTAAGGAATTCAAGGCTAAAGACTGGATTTTCGTAGAGTTCATAGTTGTAGACTTCTTCCTTGTTACATGGACACTGCTCCTGAATTGAAAAACTCTTTCCTGGGTTTCAAAAAAGGCTTTTTCTAAAGAGGGCCTTTTTATCCCGGCTCTTTTGCTATCGGTTTTAACCTTTATTTTCACTTATGTACTCAGACATAATAATATTTTTTATTAATATGGTATTTCATACCTGCAACATCCCAACGGTTCATATACCAGGGCAGGCATTTCATAACCGAGAAATGCTGTAGATGCTTGACGGCTTTATATGTGGTATAACTTTGATACTTATTATCATTACAAAAATCAGATAACTGCACAATATAAATCAGATAACAATACCACATTATTGAACTCATACAACTTACACAAATAACTTACATGAATGAACCCATATTGCCTAATTTATTTATACTTTAAACAATCAAAAAACGTAAATTCCGGGGACTATTATGAGATTAGCTATAATTAACAAAGACAGGTGCCAGCCCAGAAGGTGCAGCAAGGAGTGCGAAAAGTACTGTCCCAGAGTCAGGACAGGAGACGAAACCATTGTTTTTGAGGCCGATGGAAAGCCGGTCATCTCCGAGGAACTTTGTGTGGGCTGCGGAATATGCGTTAACAAATGCCCTTTCAATGCCATCATGATTATTGGGCTTCCCGAAGCCCTTACGGAACCCACTCACAGGTACGGGACAAACGGTTTTGCCCTTTTCGGGCTTCCTGTGCCGAGGACAGGAAAGGTAACCGGTATTCTGGGTCCGAACGGGATAGGGAAAAGTACATCTGTCCAGATCCTTTCCGGAACCCTGGTCCCCAATTTTGGGCAGGCGAAAGGCGACTGGGATACAGTACTCGAACACTATGCCGGCACGACACTTCATGATTATTTCAAAGCAGTTGTGGATGGAAAGGTAAAGGTTTCCCAGAAACCTCAGTACGTTGACCTGATCCCCAAAGCTTTCAAAGGCAAGACCTCAGAGCTGCTTGAAAAAACCGATGAAAGAGGGGTTATGGACGAGCTTATCGATTATCTTGACCTGAGAGGTGTAGTCGAGAGAAAAATCTCGGAATTAAGTGGTGGGGAACTACAGAGGGTTGCAATTGCAGCCTGTGCGGCAAGGGATGCCCAGTTCTATTTCTTTGATGAAATAAGCCCCTACCTCGATATCTACCAGAGGATTAACGTAGCCCGCCTTGTCCAGGAAATTTCAAAGGACAGGGCAGTGCTTGTGGTCGAGCACGACCTTGCAGTCCTGGATATGCTTACAGACGTAATTCACATCGCCTATGGCGAACCTGCAGGGTTTGGTGTGGTCACTCTCCCGAAAAGTGTGCGGGTCGGGATCAACCAGTACCTTAAAGGCTACCTCCCTGAAGAAAACATCAGGATCCGGCCTGAAGCCATCAAGTTCGAGGTCCATCCTCCAAAAGAGGATGCCCAGTTTAAGTCCACGGTTTCTTTCAACAGCTTTTCAAAGAAGTACGGCGACGGTTTTTCTCTCAAAGCAACAGGTGGAAACCTGCGTGAGGGAGAAGTGCTCGGGATAGTTGGCCCTAACGGAATAGGAAAGTCAACTTTCGTAAAAGTCCTGGCAGGAGAAATCGAGCCAGAGGAAGGAGACCCTGGAATCGAGGTCAAAATCTCCTACAAGCCCCAGTATATTAAAGCAGACACTCCTGTTAGCGTTCAGGACTTCCTGAGAGGCATTTCAAAGCGGTTTGGGACCAGTTATTATGAGGTTGAGATCTCGAACCCTCTCCAGCTTGAGAAGATCTATGACAGCCTGCTTATCGACCTAAGTGGCGGAGAACTGCAGAGAGTAGCAATTGCTGCCTGCCTTTCTCAGGAAGCAGACCTCTATATCCTGGACGAGCCAAGTGCCCACCTTGATGTGGAACAGCGTTCCATGGTCACCAGAGTCATCAACCGCTTTGCCGAAAACAACCAGAAAACGGCTATGGTCGTTGACCACGACATATATATGATCGATCTACTCAGCCAGCGTCTCCTTGTTTTTGAAGGCAAGCCCTCTATCTACGGTGAAGCTCACGGCCCGTTCAGTATGGAAAGCGGCATGAACAAGTTCTTGAAAAACCTCGGCATCACCTTCCGCAGGGATGAAGAGACGAGGCGCCCTCGCGTAAACAACCTTGACTCACGGCTTGACCGGGAGCAGAAGGAAAGCGGAAACTACTATTATTCTGCAAAAGAATGAGTTTTTTCAGATTTTCCACTAAATATTCTGAAGAGAATATTCTGAAAAACTCCGGGGTTCCCTTAAAAGGAAACCTCAACCTTTTGCAAGAAAGCAGTTTTTAGTCGCTGGCATCTTGGTTTCAAAATAGTTTTTTATCTAATGTGTGAGTCACTGGTTTTCAATGAAGATAGAAAGTCTCGACCTGCCCGTTGAAGTAAAGCACTTTTATGAAAACTCCGGGATTCTTGAACTTTATCCACCTCAGGCAGAGGCTGTTGAAAAGGGACTGCTTGAAGGGAAAAACCTGCTTGCTGCAATCCCTACGGCTTCAGGAAAGACTCTGCTTGCAGAGCTTGCAATGTTGAAGTCCGTGCTTGCCGGAGGAAAAGCCCTCTATATCGTGCCCCTGAGAGCTCTGGCTTCGGAGAAGTTCAGGCGGTTTCAGGAGTTCTCCGAACTGGGTATCAGGGTCGGGATCTCAACAGGGGATTATGACCGGCGAGATGAAAGAATCGGTATAAACGACATCATTGTAGCCACATCGGAAAAAACCGATTCTCTGCTCAGGAACGAGACTGCCTGGATGCAAGAGATCTCGGTTGTTGTGGCAGATGAAGTCCATCTTATCGATTCTGCGGACAGGGGACCCACCCTTGAAGTCACTCTGGCCAAGCTCCGGAAAATGAACCCTTCCTGCCAGATCCTTGCCCTTTCGGCAACAGTAGGGAATGCCGATGAGCTTGCAGCCTGGCTCGATGCCGAACTTGTGGAAAGCGAGTGGAGGCCCACCGAACTTATGGAAGGGGTGCTGTTTAATGGGACTTTTTTTTGCAGGGACAGGGAAAAATCTGTTGAACAGCCCACAAAGGATGAAGCCATAAACCTTGTACTCGATACCATAAAGGAAGGTGGCCAGTGCCTTGTTTTCGAAAGCAGCCGGAAAAACTGCATGGGTTTTGCAAAGAAAGCAACCTCTGCAGTCAAAAAGACTCTTTCCTCATTAGAGAAGGAAGCTCTTGCAGGGATTGCAGATGAGATTCTGGAAAACAGCGAAACCGATACCTCTTCAGTTCTTGCAACCTGTGTCCGTTCAGGAACGGCATTTCACCACGCAGGCCTTACCTCTCCTCTAAGGGAACTTGTAGAAGCCGGCTTTCGGGATGGGCGCATAAAGCTTATCTCAAGTACCCCAACCCTTGCAGCAGGGCTGAACCTGCCTGCCAGGCGTGTAATTATAAGGAGTTATCGACGTTATTCTTCTGATTCAGGAATGCAGCCTATCCCGGTGCTCGAATACAAGCAGATGGCAGGAAGAGCCGGAAGGCCGAGGCTTGACCCTTATGGGGAAGCTGTACTGCTTGCAAAATCGTACGAGGAACTAGTTTTCCTTTTTGAGAAATATATTGAAGCCGGAGCCGAAGATATCTGGTCCAAGCTCGGGACGGAAAACGCTCTCAGGACGCATGTGCTTTCAACGGTCTCGAATGGGTTTGCCCGGACAAAGGAAGAACTTATGGATTTTCTGGAGGCGACTTTTTTCGCATTCCAATACTCAAATTTCGGGCTCTCCATGGTTGTAGACGAATGCCTGAACTTTTTACGGCAGGAGGGAATGCTTGAGCAGGATCCCGATTCCCTTATTTCCACGAGTTTCGGAAAACTTGTTTC
Source organism: Methanosarcina sp. WWM596 (assembly GCF_000969965.1). Lineage (GTDB taxonomy): Archaea > Halobacteriota > Methanosarcinia > Methanosarcinales > Methanosarcinaceae > Methanosarcina. Next base: position 765,373 of record NZ_CP009503.1, on the reverse strand, counting down.
CAGGCTCTATATTGACCCCCTTTCTGCAGCCCTTATTGCAAAGGGCTTAAGAGGAGCCGGAACTCTTACCGAGCTTACTCTCCTGCATCTGGTCTGCAGCACGCCCGATATGCGCCTTATGTATATGCGGAGCCAGGACTACCAGAACATCAATGATTACGTAATGGCGCATGCCGAAGAGTTCTCAAAGGTTCCTAGCCCCTTCAATGTTGTCGAATACGAGTGGTTCCTGAGCGAGGTAAAGACCTCTCTACTGCTGATGGACTGGATCCATGAAAAGCCTGAAAATGAGCTCTGTTTAAAATTCAATATAGGAGAAGGAGACATCCACGCAAGTGCAGACATTGCCGAGTGGATCATGCACGTGACCACCCAGCTTGCCCGACTCCTTGACCTAAAAGGGGCAAAAGAAGCTGCAGAGCTTGAAAAGAGGATCCATTACGGGGCAGGTCCTGAACTGATAGAGCTGCTCGATATCAGGAGCATCGGACGTGTAAGGGCAAGGAAACTTTATGAGGCAGGTTTCAAATCCACAGCAGATCTTGCAGGGGCTTCTCCTGAACAGGTGGCTGCTCTTGTAGGGCCGAAGATTGCTGAAAGGATCTTCAAGCAGATCGGAAGAAGAGATACAGTGCCTGAAATCCCTGACACCAAGTCTTTTGAAAAAAGTTCCCCGGAAAGACAGAGGACGATCAACGATTTTTGATTTGTCTCGATGATCATTGATCTTTCCTTTTTTAGATTTCAATTCCTAGCGTCCCTGAGTAATCGTTTTGTCTCATCCGGAATCCAAAGATTCAATCTCTCAGTTTTCTCCCCTTACACTGCCCGGAAATGGGGTCGACCTGCCCGCAAGAAAAAGGTGACCTGCAAAATGACACTGCAATTATGAGATATATGTACTGAAGAAATGCCCCCTGAATTGAGAGAATAGTTACCTTAAGCCTGGAAACTGTTTTTAAAGTATGGAAAATATAAGCGCTTCCACCAGCTTGTCTGGCGGTCCTACAAAAAAAGCAGGAAAAAGAAGTTCGAATGAAAAAAACTCAAAAAAAGTATTTTTCAGGCAGAATTTGATCTGTTCGTTTTTTTGTTTGTGTTATGGCTTCTTCGATAGTTTTTACTTTCAGGCTTATCTCTTATTTCGTCTTCTATCCGTCTTTTTGGATTTCGTCTTCTATCCGTCTTTTTGGGAAAGACCGCTCTCCTGCGTCGAGCGTGAAAAGAACGACTCAGTATAGAATATGATTGTACAGGACAGAATACTTACTTTTCATCTCTTTTAGATCTGAGCAGAGGGTAAAATATTAAATGAGATCAGGGATTTAATGGAATCAGATTATATCAGATTATATCAAATTAGGTCAGATTGCATCAATTTATACCACACTTATACCAAACTTATCAGATCAATTGGATCAGGTTTTACCAGGTAATCTCAGAGATGGTCACAATGTTATTCAAAAAATTGTCTGATGTTTCAGAAGCTGAAATGCAGAAATTACTTTCCCGGGGGTCCGGGCTTGCAGATGTAGAGGAAACTGTTTCCTCCGTACTTTCTGATGTGCGCATGAGGGGAGATTCTGCACTCAAGGAGTATACAAAGAAGTTTGATAAAGTTGAGCTTGCCGATTTTGAGGTAAGTAAGGCAGAGTTTAAAGAAGCTCTGTCAGGTATCGGTCCTGAACTTATGGGACACCTTAAAACCGCAGCTGCAAACATCAGAGCTTTCCACGAAGCTCAGATGCCTGAAACTACCTGGTTTATGGAACTTCAGCCGGGGGTTATTCTGGGGCAGAAGGCAACACCCCTTGAAAGTGTGGGTGCCTATGCTCCGGGAGGCAGAGCTTCCTATCCTTCAACAGTGCTGATGACAGTAATCCCTGCCAGGGTTGCAGGAGTTGAGCAGGTAATCGTATGTACTCCTCCGAATGCAGATGGTTCTGTACATCCTCTTACGCTTGCTGCAGCGAAAGTTGCAGGGGCAGATAAGGTCTTCAAGCTTGGAGGTGTGCAGGCAATAGGAGCAATGGCTTACGGAACCGAAACGGTCCCGAAGGTGGACAAAATCGTAGGCCCTGGGAACGTTTTTGTGACTTCTGCCAAAATGCAGGTGAGGAATGTTGCCGAGATTGACTTCCCGGCAGGTCCGAGTGAAGTTCTTATTTTAGCAGATGATTCAGCCGATGCTGTCATGACTGCCTCGGATATAATAGCTCAGGCAGAACACGACCCAAGCGCAGTTTCTGTGCTTGTGACAACTTCAGAAACTCTCGCAGAAGCTGTAAGGAAAGAGGTACTCGGGCAAGCCGAAAATACTGAAAGAAGTGAGATCGTGAAAGCTTCTCTTGAAAATGCGGCAGTCCTGACTGCAGAGTCTCTTGAGCAGGGCATTGACTTCAGCAATAAATTCGCCCCCGAACACCTGGAAATTATGGTTGAAGATTCCGATTTCGTACTTGACAGAATCAAAAATGCCGGATCTATTTTTATAGGGAACTATGCTCCTGTTCCAGTTGGAGACTATGCCTCCGGTACCAATCATGTGCTTCCTACGGCAGGATATGCCAGGATTTATTCCGGCCTGAATATCAACCACTTCCTTAAATACTCCAGTATCCAGAAAATCAGCAAGAGTGGGCTTGAAAGTTTGAAAGAAACTATAATCGCATTAGCTGAGGAAGAAGGTCTGCAGGCACATGCTGATGCTATTAGAACTCGTTTCGGGTACAAACCCTCTAAATAATATTTCTGCTAGTCGATATGTATATAAAACGTAAATGCGTAAATAAAATTTGATATTTAAATAAATACAAATTTTTCATAAATACAGAGTGGGGATTAATATGAAAATCAGAGTGGTTAGTTCACGGGAGGAAATTCCTACCCTAAACCCGAATGAGAAGGTTATCCACCTTGCTTTCAGGCCGTCTAACAGGGATGTATTCATGCTTGCCGAAACATGTCCTAAAATTGAAGCCATACAGCTTCCTAAATCTTACAGAAGGACTGTTTCAAAGTCAATAGAGATGTTCCTGGAAATGCAGAAGATAAACCTCCTTGAAGGGGATGTGTGGGGACACCGGAAAGACATAAACGAATACTACAACGTTTCTCAGAATGTTCTGGAGAAAATTCAGGAATTAAAAGCCGACAGATTCTCAAATGAGATAATTGCCGAAAAGCTTTCGAGGGAAAGCAAACTGAATTCTGACATGATCCTTTATATCCTGAGCAAAAGAAACATGGAATTTTCCTGAGATATGGATTCATCTGCCCTTTCAACCATGACCTTTCGGGACAAATCGATTTTTAGTTTGTTGTGAAAGATAATTTCTTTGAAGGGGCAGTCAACTTTTTAAGACTCTGTCTTAAAAAGTTTTCCATGTATTTTGGACTTCTCTTCTTAAAATAATCTCCTGTATAGTTATTATATTTATTCTTTTAAAAACCGTTTAACAGACGAACTCAACGATCAAAGAGTTTCGGACTGGATTTATTCCGTAGAAAATGATTGATTATTTTCACAACTTCTTTTTTATATATAGTGAACTGAGCGAAAAAATTAAAGAAGATTTTGTATCTTAAATTCTGTATTTTTGCTCCTGAATTTTTATTTTTGCATTTCAAAGTCCTCTTATTTCAAATATGATCATCTCAGAAAAACGAACTTTTCGAGTATAACACAGAAAAATATTTAAATAGTGTCGTATAATCAATTTTATTGATTCTTGAACTTAACTAGGGTCTGGGGAATGGTATGAAAATAAGAGTTGTCAGTTCCAGAGATGAAATTCTCTCCTTAAACCCGAACGAAAAGGTAATTCACCTTGCGTTCAGGCCTTCAAATAAAGATATTTTCCTGCTTGTTGAAACCTGTCCTAAGCTCGAAATAGTCCAGCTTCCGAAATCATATCAAAGGACTATTTCGAAGTCTATGGAGATGTTTCTGAAAATGCAAAAAATCTACCTGCATGAAGGAGATGTCTGGGGCCACAGAAAGGACATAAACGATTATTATACTGTTCCTCCTTCAGTAATGACTAAAATAAGGAACATGAAAGCAGAAGGAATACCAGGTGACGAAATCTCTGAAAAAATGACGAAGGAAAGCAAGCTCAACCCGAAGATGATCCATTATATCCTGGACAGAAATCAATTTGAGTAACAAGCTCCATTGGGAGTGCAGCTATGGTGTACGAATAACAGCAGCTGAATACGAACCGTATATGAATGAAAAAACTTAACAGCATACTGGTAACACAATGCAAGGAGATATCTACATAGAAACATTTTTAAAAAACACATTATCTGGAAAACGGTTAATCTAAAAATTAATCTAAAAATTAATCTAAAAAAAAGTTAATCTAAAAATTAATCTAAAAATTAATCTAAAAATTAATCTAAAAATTAATCTAAAAATTAATCTAAAAATTAATCTAAAAATTAATCTAAAAATTAATCTAAAAAATTGAGAACGCCTGAAAGGCATCCCTGTACTATTCTACTCTTTAATCTTTATGTTTTAGCCTGTACATGTTAGCATGTGTATTTTAGGTTTTATTTTTTTGTGTGTTTTTCATTGTATGCTCTTTATTATCCCTGTTATTTTAGACAAGTTCCCTGCTGAAATATTTGTCATAGGAGGTCATATCAAAGTGCCCGTGTCCGCTCAGGTTGAAGAGAATGGTCTTTTCTTCCCCTGTCTGTTTGGCTGCGAGGGCTTCATCAATTGCACAGCGGATAGCGTGGGCAGATTCAGGTGCAGGAGCTATCCCTTCTGTCCTGGCAAACTGTATGGCTGCATCAAAAACATTGTATTGGTCATATGAAACAGCTTCAATAAGCCCTTCAGCACAGAGTTTACTTATGATTGGAGAATCGCCATGGTAGCGGAGTCCTCCGGCATGGATAGCAGGGGGCATATGCTTGTGGCCAAGGGTATACATCTTAAGGAGTGGAGTCATCTCGGCAGTGTCTCCGAAGTCATACCTGTACTCTCCTTTCGTCAGGGATGGGCAGGCTGAGGGTTCGACTGCGACCACTCTTGCGTTGTGTTTTCCTTCAAGCCTGTCTTTTATGAACTCGAGTCCGATTCCTCCGAGGTTGCTTCCTCCGCCGCAGCACCCGATAACAACATCAGGGTATTCTTCTACCTGCTCGAGCTGCTTTTTGCACTCTGAACCGATTATGGTCTGGTGGAGCACAACGTGGTTAAGCACACTTCCAAGGGTATACTTTGTATCCTCACGGGCTACTGCATCCTCTACAGCCTCACTGATTGCAATTCCAAGGCTTCCGGGGGTATCAGGCTGCTCCTGCAGGATCTTTCTTCCAAACTCCGTATCCGGGCTTGGGGAAGGCACAACATTTCCTCCCCAGAGGGCCATAAGGGATTTTCTATAAGGCTTCTGGTAGTAACTGGAACGGACCATATAGACCTTGCATTCGAGGTCAAAGTAATTGCAGGCAAGTGAAAGTGCACTTCCCCACTGCCCTGCCCCTGTCTCGGTTGTGAGCCTCTCGATGCCCTCCTTCATGTTATAGTAAGCCTGGGCAATAGAGGTATTTGTTTTGTGGCTGCCTGCGGGACTAACTCCTTCGTACTTATAATAGATCTTTGCAGGGGACTTGAGAACTTTCTCGAGCCGGTGGGCTCTGAATAAGGGACTTGGCCTCCAGAGTCTGTAAATATCAAGCACTTCTTCGGGAATGTCAATATACCGATCACTGCTCATCTCCTGCCTGATCAGTTCCTTTGAGAATATAGGCTCAAGGGCATCCGGACTTATAGGCTGCCAGGTCCTCGGGTCCAGAGGCGGATCAATTGGAGTGGGAAGGTCGGAAAGGACATTGTACCATTTCGTCGGCATTTCATTTTCGTCAAGGATAATCTTTGTCTGTTCCATAGAAATCTCCATCACATGGTTCTGTACAAAATTATACTTTGATGTATATAAATGTTGTCTGTTTGCAGGTCTGGCTTACAAAATTATTCGTCATATTTTACGAAAATGAGACTAACCGCTAGAATAATGGGAAATATAAAAAGAAAACTTGTACCGGCTTTTCCACCGGTAATTATGTTACGGGTATTATTCTACTCTTCTGGCAAGTTCCACTGCAAGTTTTGCAAGCTCTAACGCATCCGGGCCGAGAAGCCTGACCATAGGCTCTTTTCCAACCCCCCCTTCATCATAAATTACTTCAGGCACCCCTCTGTATTCTTTAATTGCTTCAGAAGTGCCCCAGTCCATGGTGCTGATATCTTCAGGCTCTTTTTCCCTGTCAAATGAGGAAATGTTAAGCCCCATCTCCCCACAGGCTGCAAGGACTTCTTCTGAATATTTTACATTCACAGCAGCCCTGATGTCAGGATTCTCACGAAGAGCTGCAAGTATTATCCCTGCCACGTGCCTGCTGGCTCCAAAGTCAACACATCCAACAGGGTTTGCCCTTCCCCTGTATCTCACGATCCTGCTTTCCACAGCCGCAATATCCTCATAATCTCTGGCTCCCGGAATTGCCATCCCTATGTTACAGCCAACCTCAGGAATGAGCTTTGCAAACTCAGGGCTGTCTGTAAGAATCAAAATCGCTTCTTTTATATCCTTCAGGGCAAGGTAGCGCTCTTTTTCCTCAAGGGTCTTTCCGAGGGGGTTTACAGGATCCACTCCCCTGCCCACAGGCAGGCTTCTCTGGATTGCCTGAACCACGAAGTTCTTTGCCTTCCTGACAGCGGTTTCCAGGCTGTCCTCGCAGGCAAGGCAGGCAGTCATTGCTGCGGAGTAGGTGCAGCCCGAGCCGTGAGTCCCGCCCCTAACAAAGGTTCCGGGGACGCGGGTAAAGTTATCAGACGCGGATTCATAGAGCAGATCAGTAGCATCAATGTGCCCTCCTGTAACAATAACGGCTTCAACTCCAAGGTCTGCAATTTTTCTTGCCGCAAGTTTTGCATCTTCAGGGGTTTTGACGTGAATTCCTGCAAGTGCACCTGCCTCAGAGGCATTTGGGGTCGTAACCTTACAGAGGGGCAGCAGTTCTTCGATAAGGACCAGAAACGCTTCTTTTCGCAGCAAGTCTCCTCCGGCTTCAGCAGCCATGACAGGGTCAAGCACCAGGGAAAGTCTGTGCTTTTTTACCTGCTTTGCAACCTCCTTTACAATTTCCGAAGAGGCAAGCATTCCGGTCTTTGTCCATTTAATATTCATATCCGTACAGACCGCTTCAATCTGGCTTGCAACAGCTTCAGGGGCAAGATCAAATGTTTTAAGGACTCCTGTCGTATTCTGAGCAGTTACGGAAGTTATGGCGCAGGTACCGTGAACTCCAAATGCGGCAAAGGTCTTCAGGTCAGCGGCAATTCCGGCCCCTCCTCCTGAATCCGAGCCTGCAATAGTCATCACAATAGGGGTTTCTGTTAAGGGGTTTCCTATCATTATATTCCTCTTTTTTTGCAGGTTTTATTTTTTGAAAACTTTTAGAAACATTCAAAAGAGTGTTGGATGAATGTGTTTTAGTAATATTGTATCTTTCCCCTGAAAAGAGTATTTTTCTTATATTTTGTGGCCATATATATATTGGAAGCTGAAAAGAGCATATTGCTTCGATACATTTATATATTGTATTTGCGACTTTGATGCAAATAATCAAATACTTAAGCGCGGCGATCAATTTAAGTCTGGATTAACTATTTATATTGATATAGATAATGAATTGATTTATAATGTTTTAAGGGGATTGTAAGGATGGCAAACCGACCTCTGGATATTTTGAACAACGCACTGGACACACCTGTAATCGTTAGATTGAAAGGCGCACGTGAATTTAGGGGCGAACTGAAAGGATACGATATTCACATGAATCTCGTGCTTGACAATGCTGAAGAATTAAGAGAAGGAGAAGTTGTAAGTAAATTCAGCAGTGTTGTTATTCGCGGTGACAACGTGGTATACGTATCTCCGTAATCTATATCAAGCACTTCATCTATTAACGTTACTTCATCTATTAACGTTAAACCTCGGTGAGCAACAGAATCTGTATGACTGAGAATAAATTCAGAAAGACAAAATCGCTTCAAATTATTGAATATTACACACTAATAAGTTGATTTTTATCAGGAGATTTATGAATGAGTAAAGGTACTTCATCAATGGGAAAGAGACAGAAGCGCACCCACGTCAAATGCAGGCGTTGCGGTAGTGTTTCATTAAACGTGCATACAAAACAGTGTACTTCATGCGGCTTTGGAAAGACATCCCGCATGAGAACTTACAAGTGGCAGGCAAAGTGCAAGTACTAAGCCTGCCTTTTCAATTTTCTCTATTTTTTACCTGCACCGGAGGTCAAGATTGAAAGAAGAATGCGGGGTTGCAGGCATAATCCTCCCTGGCGACAGACCTCAGTCAAATACTGTCGCATTCAAGCTTTACTACGCTCTGTATGCTCTCCAGCATAGAGGACAGGAATCTACGGGTATAATGGTGCATGATGGCACGTCTCCGCTCTCCATCAAGGGTATGGGACTTGTGCCTGATGTATACAACAAGGATTCCCTTGGGCGTCTGATCGGAAACTCAGGAGTCGGACATGTCCGCTACTCCACGACTGGCGGGTCAAAGATTGAAAACTGTCAGCCTTTTATCCTGAACTTCAAGGGTGGAACAGTTGCCATTGCCCATAACGGGAATCTGATAAATGCCGGAAAACTTAAGGACGAGCTGGAAAACGAAGGCCGGATTTTTATAAGCGACTCAGATACCGAGGTTATCGGTCACCTGCTTGTGAAAGAACTTATAAAACACAATCCGATAGAGTCAATCAGGATCGTAATGCGCAAGCTTGTTGGCTCTTATTCCCTTGTCATCTTCATTAACGGCGTTGTGTACGCTGTCAGGGACCCCTTCGGTTTCAAGCCTCTCTGTTTTGGAGAAGTTGACGGTGGATACGGAGTATTTTCGGAAAGTGTGGCCATCGATACCCTTAACGGCACCCTCATTAGAGACGTCAAGCCCGGCGAGGTTATGGTCTTCACGGGTTCAAGCTTTGAGAGCTACCAGCTCACAAATGAGGCCCATCCGGCACATTGCGTTTTCGAGTTCATTTACTTTGCAAGACCCGATTCTGTCATAGATGGCAAACTCGTCTACAAGGTAAGGGAAAGAATCGGAAGAGAGCTTGCCCGCGAGCATCATGTTGAAGCAGATATCGTTTCTCCAGTCCCTGACTCGGGAATCACATCCGCAATCGGTTATGCAAGGGAATCCAAAATCATGTACCTGGAAGGTCTTATGAAGAACCGCTACATAGGGCGCACATTTATTCTTCCGGGACAGGACCTGCGCGAAACTGCAGTTCGGCTCAAGATGAACGCAATTCAGGATAATGTCAAAGGCAAACGTGTAGTCCTGGTCGACGACAGTATTGTCCGCGGCACTACATCCAGGCGTATCATAGATATGGTCAGGAAGGCAGGAGCTTCAGAAGTCCATGCAAGGGTCGGAAGTCCGGCAATTATTGCCCCCTGTTATCTCGGGATCGATATGGCAACCAGGCAGGAACTTATAGCCTCATACAAGACTATAAAAGAGGTCGAAGGGCTTATAAACGCTGACTCTCTCGGTTATCTCAGCATTGAAGGGCTCATGAGAGCTCTTGAGTGCGATAAGAACGACATGTGCGTTGGCTGCCTTACAGGTGAGTATCCTGTAGAAATCCCTGGTGAGAAATGCAGGAAAAAACAAACCCGTCTTGACGATTTCAGTAAGGCCGGAGGTTCCTCTCAGGTAGTCTCCTCAGACAGCCTCTAAGGATTTCTTCTTTTACTTTTCTTACTTTATTTTACTTTATTATTCTCTGTTGATTTCTTCATTCTGGCTGTAATGCACTATTTTTTGTTTTGCTCCTTTATTTTAACTCTTTCAGGTTCTCTACCCTTACTCTATTTTTAAAATCGTCAAATCTACTGTCCTGTGCCTTGGGCCGTCCATCTCGGCAAAAAAGATGCTTTGCCAGGTTCCGAGTTCCAGTTTTCCCTTTACAATTGGCAGGGCTTCGCTTGCTCCGAGCAGCACAGATTTGAGATGGGCATCAGCATTATTGTCTATGCGGTCGTGCCTGTACCCGGCTCCCTGAGGAACAAGCCGGTTCAGTAGATCCAGGATGTCTTCTCTGAGCCCACTTTCATTTTCATTAATTATAATACCTGCAGTCGTATGCCTGGTACTGATGAGGCATATGCCTTCCTGTATTCCGTTTATCCTGACCTCTTCCTGTACCTCTGAGGTAATGTCTATCAGCTCTATGCGCCTTGAAGTTTCGATGTTGAGTTTCAAGTCCTTCCCTCTGAACTTTCTGCGGTTCGCTGTATTTTTTTACCTGAATTATCCAAATTTTGTCGCTTTAAATTAAGATCCTAAGGTTAACTAATAGTCGTTTCTGAACGATTCATACAACCATTTTATAAAAAATGCTATTATAATTAAAACACTATTATAATTATAAATATAATCCTCAATACAATGAGTGAGTTTATCAAGGGAACATTCTTTTTAAATTTGTTATGCAATATTTTTTGTCGATTTCTGTCCTGAAAAGATATCTGGGTTCCACAGATGGAGATATCCTCAGTCTCATAGATTATCAGGCCATCAAGGCCAATATCATGGCAAACCTGACAGATGGTAGATGGTGCAAATAAAGGCATGTATAACTATCTGTTTTTTAGCATCTCCAGCCATGGTACCCAGGTTCCAGATCTGAACGAAGATGAGCGAGATTACGCAGATGAGGCCTTCTGCCCCACCGACCTTGCTCAGAAGGGGGATGGATGGGATCCTGCTCACATTATAACCGATGATGAGCTAAATGATCTTTTTCTTCAGCTACCCTCGTCAGTGGATCTGGAGTGCGTCTTCGATACTTGCCACAGCGGTGACGGCCTGAAAGTTATCGATTTATGGGATCAAAAGCCCAGATTCATGCCGCCGCCTTCTCTGAAGGCCTTCAAGCAGATAAAAGATTACATGCCCAGAGGGATGGCCGAATCACTAAAAGCGAAGGGGATCGGTGTGGATCATACACTGTGGTCTGCATGTCGGTCTGACCAGACCAGTGCAGATGCCAAAATAGGCGAGGAATGGCACGGAACTTTCACCTATTATTTTTGCCAGAACATAAATAAGAGCCAGAATAAACTGTTCCGCAGTGAGCTACTTGAGAGGGTGAGAGAAGATCTCGTGAGGGGTGTGTTCACGCAGATACCCCAGCTGGATACAGAAGCTACCAAGAAGGATGCATCCGCCGGATTAAGCAGAGGTATGGTCCCAACACTCGCATGACTGCAAAGTGTGTAGGGGGTGACGAAAACCGGGATTCAGCAGAGATGCGATCCCAACAGGCTATAATAAGCAAAATATTTTTTTTCTGCCTGCTGCTGGAGTTTTTTGGAACCATTTTTTTCTTCCAGAGTCAATTTTTATTTTTAGATAAAACAGAATAGAGTAGAAGAAAATAATTCAAAGTGGTTACATTTTTTTGGAAAGAACTGGATGCAGTTTCCAGTTCCCTCCGTTTTCCCTTTCCCGATTATTGAACGTTTTTTGGGTGGGATTTATACTTTTAAGCTTACCGTTTTTTAGATATTATTTATTACTCCAAGGAAGGAGCTGTTGGTGTCTCGCATTTATTTTCTTCAAATTATTCTGGCTTCATTTGTTGGGTGTCGCTTTGAAATATATTTTTTGAAGACAGTATTGAAGACGTTTTTGGGAAGACTTGTTTATCTGAAATGTTCCTGAATATTCTCGTTTTTAGAATCCTTTTTTAGAATCCTTTTTTAGAATCTGTTTTTAGATCCCTTTTTTTAGATTCCGTTTTTTTAAATTCCGTTTTTTTAAATTCCGTTCGTTTTTTAGAGATTTTTATCAGGTTTTTTTATTTCAATATATTTATCGGGAGATTTTTCAGAAAATAATACTTTTTTCTATTGACAAAGGTTTATCTCCGGGCAATTTTGGATTGCTGGGTTTTTGTTCTGATAATTGGTTAAGGTAGATTTGCGTTTTTCGGTGGAGGAAATTTTAGTTTTATCTGTAAAGGTATCCGCCTTCCGAATGGTTTTTTAATTTCCGCCCTTTATTGAAGAAGGTTAGCCCTCCCTGCACTTCAGGGACGTTTTTAGATTTATGCTTCCTGTGTCGAAATAAGCCCGAAGAGCTTCAGGATTTTTATCTTCGAGGACGAGACTAACTTGCGGTCTCTGAGCAGGAACCCATGTAAAACTGGTTCCAGAGGCTTTTGCGGAACTGTATCTTTCATTCTGGCTCACCTTTTGAACATGTTTTTCTGTTTTTTATTTTAGCCGGCAGACGGTATCTTATTACCTCCTTATAATATATAAATATTTTGCACACTGATCCTCATGCCACTTTCTCAAACTACTTTTCCAAAAGATCTTTTCAAACTCCCTGTTCCAGAGGTTTGTTCAGATATCCGGTTTTCAGAATTGTGTTGAGGTAGAGCCTTGCCCAGACAAAGGTCACTCCAGCTCCGATGGCATTGCCTGCAACAATGCCCCACCAGGCCCCTACCTGGCCCATACTCAGATTGAAGGCGAAAAAAGCTGCAAAGATCGGAGTAAATACTATGGTCCTCAGGAGGTTTGCGGTAAGTGCACTCATGCCTTTTCCTGCTCCCTGGAAGAAAGATGTCGAGAGCATTCCGAGAGAAACGGAGGGGTAGAAGATGCAGATCACGCGCAGGAAATGGGTAAGATCTGGCGCTATATGGGAGGCTTCTGCTGTCTGAGTGAATATGGCTGCAATCTGCGGAGCAAAGATGAAAGTTAATGCAGCAACCGCACTTTCGATGAGAAGCCCCAGTTTTATTGCATAGGTATGGGCAATTTCTGCTTTTTCATATTCTTTTGCCCCGAACGCGGCTCCTGATACTGAAACTACAGCTGTTGCAATCCCTATAAGAGGAGCAATTGCAATTGTTGCAACCCGCCAGCCGGTGGAATAGACAGCAACTCCGTCGGTATTACTTACGCTCACAATAATAAGGTTGAGGACAAGCATGGATAATGACATAGAAAGCTGCTGGGCAGAGGCAGGGATTGTTATCCTGAATATGTCATTTACAATATTTTTTTCAAAGCTGAAGTCTTTAAAATCGAAGGAAACAAAAGTATCCTTTCTGAAAAAGAGCCAGTTCAGCATCATCAACGAAGAGACTGAAAGAGAAAGCAGGGTTGCCCAGGCTGCACCCGCAATTCCCATTTTAAAGGTGTATATGAAAATAGGGTCAAGGACAATATTCAAGACTGCTCCAAGGACCATTGCCTGCATTGCGCGCTTTGAATCTCCTTCAGCTCTTAGGATGGAGTTAGCTACATTCGTAAAAAAAACTACTAAACTCCCGAGGAATATCACCCTCGCGTAAGCTACTGCAAGATCGGTTGTTCTTCCTGCTCCTGCCAGAGTGAAGATCTGGGGGGCAAAAACATAGAAGGGTATGGTAAATATCAGAACAAGCAGCAGCATCATTATAATCGTATGTACAGCTACATTATCTGCCCCAGCTTTATCCCGTGCTCCTATCTTTCGGGAGATGGCTGCTCCTCCTCCTATACCCAGCCCATTGGATAAAGCCATGCTTATAAAAAAGAAAGGAAATACGAAACCCATTGCAGCAAGCGCATCCGATCCAAGCCCTGAGACCCAGAAAGTATCTACCAGCTGGTAAATAGTCTGGACGGACATCGCAACAATCATCGGGACTGCAAGTTTGATAATGGCTTTTTTCGGGTCTCCCTCAAGGATCTTTACACCTATTGTTTCCGGACTTTTTTCAGGATTGAAGGGATTCGAATTTACGGTTGTTTTGGTTTTCATTTAATTATCTTCCTTTTAATACTTCTTTTTTCCCTTTTCCTCTTTTTATCCCGTAACCTGCAAAATTAAGTTCCTTCAATGTTTCATTCAGGGAGAAAAGGAATTCATCTTTCAGTCGTTTGGTCAACTGTTCCGAACCAATACACCTAAAATATGCTGGAGTTCCTTCTATTACTACCACACACTTCTTTTTTGACATACTCTTCAGCGTAGCATAAATCTTTAGCCTGGGACGTGTGGTAAATTCATGGATATCCTTTGTTGTTACCTCGCCCAGGCTCGGGCGCCCTATATAGATCTTCGCTTTGTTTTCTGTGAATCCTACCTTCTGGAGTTTGCCTATCAGGTCCGTGTACATTGCAGATCTCAATATATATCTAGCATCTATCTAGTGCATCGATTCCTAATTAATTCCTCTTTCTTTTAGATTATAATTCCACCAGGCATTTCGACCCTTTCTTGTGATTATTCATCAAAATATTGATCTTTTCTTTTGGATAAATTAACTCAAGTTCTTTAAGGAATTGTATGAATTCCCAGCTTCTGTTTTTCAAATACTTTATAAATAATTCTTCCTGATGTCAAATCAATTCCAACTAATAGCGAAAGAGTACCATATCTTCTGTACTCATAATCTTTTGCTATTGTGGAATAATGTCCTTCTACTGGCATAAGATCTGGGTAAACATTTCCAGTTGCTTGAATGCCTGGTTTTTCATCGTAGGAAATGATCATTGATTCAATTTCTTCTTTTTTTATATATTATCATTTAATTCATTAGCCTCTTTTATATGTAGCTAATACCCTGGCTGCTTTTTGATCAAACTCCGGATCAACTTTAGCAATATAAAATCTGATCTTATGTGGTTTTATGTTGCTTACATTGAGAATTTTTGAAATTGTCCCCTGATTTATCTTCGATAAATCAGAATGTCCTTCTTTGATACAATTATCCAGGATATGTTTGGCAAGAAGTCTCTGCGCCCAGAATTCATGAGGATGACCAAGATTTTGGTTTCATACATGCAAGTGAAATTACAACAGCCTGTGATTCGGCATTAATGTCTTGAAGTCTTCCACTTCTGGATTTATCTATTAAGCCTTCTTTAACCCCTAAATCTAAAACTTTTTTGATCCATTATCTTACAGTTTTGTAATCTACTTTTAACTCTCTTGAGATTTCAGTGTCGTTTTTTCCATGATAGCTTAAAAGTATGATTTTAGATATTTCGACAATGCTTGCTGCTTGATTTCTAGAGTGGCTGAGCTTGAGAAGATAGTCTAAATCTTTTTGAGTAAATGATAATTTGGGGCGACGGCTTATAAGAGGCATAAGAGAGTTTATTGAATAATTAATATAATTATACTATAGATTTATATTAGAATCTATGCACTAGTTCAGGACTCAAAAAGAGTAAAACAAAAAAGATAAATTTGTATCTCCTCCCCGGCAAGAAATTCAAGGTCCGGCTGTTTAAGATACTGTTCCGGTGCATACTCTAAAAAGAGGGTTATTTACAATCTTTTTTTCTTATTTTTTAGTTGCAAAGTGAACTACCACTCAGCTAAAGACTGAGTGGATTCTTGGTTCATTCCTCCCTCCATTGAGGCAAGTCCCCAAGCTCTTCCCCACGTTCCATAGGTGTTACAATCCAATTAGATTTTGCTCTATGAGAGTAGATTTTGCTCTATGAGAGTAGATTTTGCTCTATGAGAGTAGATTTTGCTCTATGAGAGTAGATTTTGCTCTATGAGAACGAATTTTTTGATATTGATTGCGGCATTTATGTCTCTATCATGTTTTGTTTTACAATCAGGGCAAGTCCATTCTCTGTCTTTTAACTGAAGCTCATTACCATCTTCAACAAGGATACTGATGTAGTAACATCCTTTACAAGTTCTCAAAACGGTAGCTGTTTTAAGTTCGCCTTCAAACTTTCTATGTAGAACTGTTTTAATTGGTTCTATTTTAGAAAGCTTGACAGTGTTATTTTCAAAGATTACAGAGTAATGCTGAGACACAGGGAAAGAGATAACAAGTGCACCGGGTTTACTCTAATTGTCTCAGAGAACGGAACCGGCATTCCAGAAACAGTCGATCTAGAAAACTCAGATGCCCTTGGTCTGTAACTGGTAAGCATCCTCGTAGACCAGCCAGATGGCAAGCTTGAATTGAAAAGAGATAACGGAATGGAAATTACAATAAAGATCAATGTAAAAAGGAATTCATAACACTTCGTATAAGGAGATTTAAAGGAGGTTTGAGAAATTTACAGAAATTTATCAGGGCTCTCTGTTGAATAAAGTTTGCCACATTAGCTTCAAAAAACTAGTACACTTTCATGTAACGGAGGAATTTAAGATCAAGGTATACTTAATTACGTTTTAGAGGTAGTTTAAGTGGAAAAAGTGATTAAAAAATAACGTCATAATATAAAGTTACAAAACGATGAAAATAAAAAAGTAATTAAAAATAAAATGTAATACAAATAGAAAAGTAACAAAACTTAAGAAGTAATGAATTTATAAAATGTCATCCTTAAAAAGAAATACAAATAAAACAATAATAAAAATAATAAAGCAATAAAATTAAAATGAAAATAAAATGGTAAGAGCCTGAAAAATATTTCAGAGGCTCATACAGTAACATCCTTTTTGAGGATGTACGCAACCATTTCAGGGTTCAGTTTACTCTCCCTTGAGACTTTTTCTTCAATTGCCTCAGTGGATTTGCCTTCAATCTTCAGTTCCTTTATCTCCTCAATTATAGAGGTAGGAATACGATAATATTCATTAATGTCCTTTCTGTGGCCCCAGACATCTCCTTCTATGAGCTGGATACGCTGCATTTCAAGGAACATTTCTATGGACTTTGAGACCGTACGCCTGTATGATTTAGGAAGCTGTATTACCTCAATCTTTGGGCAGTTCTCAACCAGGGAAAAAATGTCCTTGTTTGATGGTCTGAAAGCCAGGTGAACTATTCTTTCGTTTGGATTTAATGTAAAGATCTCTTCTCTAGAACTCACAACCCTTATTTTCAAAGTTTGTCCTTCCTATCTATTGATTTTTTTTCATTTGATAGTAAAAAATTCTTCATTAAATATTTATCTATAATTACATGATTTATTTAGAGAGAACTAGTATTTACATTCTTTCTTTTATTCTCGTGTATTATAGAATCAGATAGAAAAAAACGGTATGAATCGCAGCTTTTCATCAAAAACGCCAATAGACATACAGTTTAACATTCTGAAAAGCATAAGGAACAAAATCAACAAAAAATCAGAATTATTGAAATAAAATTTATTTTATCACGGGTCAGGGCACTTTCAATATTTTGTAATTTTCAATATTTTGTAATTTTCAATATTTTGTAATTTTCAATATTTTGTAATATAACTCGATAAAGTCCAGATAAACCCCGGAAGTTTATGAAAACTTTCTCTGAACCTCTTCTTTGCTGAAGTTCTCAATATAGATTCAACCCTCCAGATTGTACATATTTACCTCTCAAAATTTGAATGTTAACTCGTCCGAATAATATACATTCAACAATCCAGAAAATCTACAGTGTCAAGAAGAGTTATATGACCTGCAGAATTAAGGAAAAAAAAACACGAAGCAAGAAAGTGACTGAGAAAGAGATACATGAGAAGGAAATGAAGGAAATGACTGATAAAAAATTACAATGAACCTGGAATAAACCAGAGTCCAAAATAATAAATAAACCTAAATATAAAGAAATCCCCTTAAAAGTGGGGTACTGCTTTGGAAAGAGATTGAAACACTTCACCGAAGAAAGTCAGAGACTATTTCAGTCAAATTAAAGAACTTCAAGACAGCTCGGGCACAACAAATACGGAGACTCCGTAAAGAAGCAAGAGAAGCACAAACTGAATAAAGAGCACGTCAAGATAGTAACCTTTGGACCCCAATCCTGTTGGCCTGTCATCCCCAGTAATCGAATCTTGTTTTCTTGTTTTCACTTTAGTGTCGCCTATCTGAGATTTCATTCCTTCCATCATTTAAAACCACCTTTAAATCTTGTTTTATACTCATTTTTGAGTATAAACAACCCTTTCGCCTGAGATTAATTTCATCTGCAATCGACCCGGAATCACTAGCACGATAAAAACGTAGACTATGTACAGGGTTGCAATGAACAGATCCTGTTGACCTGTCATCCCCAGCCGGATCTTGTATTCGTTTTTTCATATTATTGTCACCTATCTGAGATTTTATTCCTTCCACCAATTGAGACCATCTTCAATCCTATTTACAATCATTTCAATAATTTTTGAGTACAAACAATCCTTTCGCCTGAGATTAATTTCATCTATTTCATCTACAATCAATCTGGAACTATTAATGGCACAATAAAAATGTAGACTATATACAGGGTCACAATAAACAAAATGTGCATAAAAACCAGATCTGTGACCCATGGTTTTACACTGAAGTTGACCAAAGTATTATTCCTCCAACCAAATTATCCTGTAAGTGTCTAATAACTGCCTCTCACAAGCAAAGGCTGATAAAAAAGGTACTTCAGCCAATCGACGGCACTATCAATAGCACAGAGATAGTAAAAGGCCGTTAAAGCATTACTTGAGCGAAATTACATCCAGGTAAATAATCTGAACACTTAGCTTTAAACCGACATCATTATTCAGCTTTAAACTCCGAACATCATATTACTTGGCATTATTTAACCTAAGTTCCACAGTATTTTGCCGAAAATCAATATTTTTTTTGATAACGTTTTCAAAATATCTTCAAATAATAGAGGATCAAAATGGAACTTGATAAAATTGAATGTTATCATTTTTTGGCCTCTAAATACCCATCTCGCTGTTTTTAACTCCTGCACATAAATTCAATAAATTCGTTATATTGAAAATTGATAGCAGGAATAATTGTGAGTATACGAAAATTTACTGCGGAAAGTGGGGTTAATTAAGCCGGCGCCTTGTATTAAACTGGTATTGTTTTTTCAGTGTTGTGTGATAGATTCAAAGTAGAAGTTTATCCAGCTCTGCAAAGGGGTATAACTGGTATTGTTTTTTCAGTGTTGTGTGATAGATTCAAAGTAGAAGTTTATCCAGCTCTGCAAAGGGGGTATAACTGGTATTGTTTTTTCAGTGTTGTGCGATAGATTCAAAGTAGAAGTTTATCCAGCTCTGCAAAGGGGGTATCATTATATTAAACTGGTATTGTTTTTGTTTTTTTCAGTGTTGTGTGATAGATTCAAAGTAGAAGTTCATCCAACTCTGCAAAGGGATTATAACTCAAGTTATACAATGCACTCCAGATATTTAATATTTTTAACACATAATATTATTCTATCGGGACAGATAGTAGCGTATCATTCTAATAATGCACTCTAGGGATTTAATATTTTTAACACATAATATAATTCTATCGGGACAGATAGTAGCATATCATTCTAATATTACTTCATTTGTATAATGTTATCGCACCAATATAGCCTGCATTGGGCAGGTTTTTTGAATTTATGAGAAAAAATTTTCCGAGACGTTTTTTGCCAGATATTGTTTTTTGCCAGATATTAGAACTAACATCCAATATCTGTAGTTCCATACACTCACTTTTACTGATATATTAACCGAAGTTTCCAGTAGATTAAAACATAATCAAAGATTTTAAGATAGATACTATTATTTCAAAAAAGTATCTGGAAAAAAGTTTGAATTATTATGTTGATCTGCCGAATACGTAGGCCATCATATTGCCATATAGTCAAAGCAGGAAATGTGATGACCAGTTTGTATATGGTAAGTGTTACATAAATATAGTAATATAAAAATATATTATGGGAAAACGCAGACCACAATCAAAGTTTACTGATGTTACCTGCCCAAATAAAATCCAGTGATTTTTAATTTTTCATTCATCACTGGATTTTGGTACTGAGTCGATATAGAGAAAATTGCAGCTAAAGAGAAAAAAATCCTGAAAGAATTCAAAATTTACTGGCTTTTGTGATGTTATATCCCGTAAACTCCATTTTCCCGGAATCAGGGTCGATATAGACCAGATTTGAGATGCTGGAGTAATAAGTAAAGAGTTCCCTCCCCCATTTGAGGGAACTCTCTTCATAACTTATAAGTGTAGTCCCATCAAATCGCCCATTCTTGTCAAAGAGCCAGAGAGCCATAAAGATGTCCGTTACAACAAGAGTAAGAGGGCCAATATGTCCGCTACGCATGGAAACATTCATGTTTTCATGGGAGAGAAAACATTTAAATTGATTCGGGAAATCGTCAAAAAACTTATCAAAAACCTGTTCCATAAGTACGAAAGAGACCTTTGCATTCTTCTGGAGAAGTTTTGAAAAGATGCTGACTGTTTGAGGCTGAAAGGTGGAACTTGCCATCATAACATATTTTGAGGCAAGGATATTTTCGACAACGTTCGGATGGAACTCAAAGAGGCAATCTCTGTCTGCTTCCAGAAGCTCACAGTGCTTCAGATTTCCAATCCTTTTTCTCATATGATACGGGATCTCACTAAGGTCACGGGTTTCCCAGTACTCATGGTTTTCTACATAAATGTTGATAATATTCAGAAATTCCTCTATTTTTTCAACAATAAGAACTCCCATATCAGATAACTTATACATGTCTTCAGCGGGGTCATAGGTTACGAGATCCCATTTAAGAAGTTTCTTAATCTGGGGCATAAGAGCGCTTGAATTGACCTCAAGAGCCTCCTTAATTTCATCGATATTCTTGGGCCCTTCTTTCAACAGAAAAACCAGTACATTTTTCCTTTTTTCAGATAAGAAGATTGTTTTTATCAGGCATGATGGGTTCAATCTCAATCACCAGGGACTTATAACCCTTCAGGGTAAAACGACAGCTTGACAGGATCAAAGCCATTGAATATTAGCAGAAGAGAATCGGGAAACATTCAGTGAAATTTATAAACAATATAATATAGGGGTATATGATATTAAAAAGTTATTATTTATAATGTATCAAAAAGTTATTAAACAGCCAGCCATGGATTCTATACTCTCCGGATATTCCCCTTACCGTTCCTGAAATCAGCAATAAAAAAGTTTGTGCAAGCACATTGAAATAGCAAATCTGTGCCTGCACAGAGAGGGTATTGCGGGCTTACTGCCTGCTTTGGGGATACATGACGACATACATCTCGGAGAAGCTAAGTTCTCCTATCGAAGTGAAACACTTTACAGGAGCCTTACCGACTCCTTCTGGAGGTGTGTAAATGAAGTTCTTCGCCTTTTTGCAGGCTTTTACTGCAAACTCACTGGAAAACATTCCGGTGTCTGTAACCACTCTGATTTTTGCTCTATACCTTCTTATTATCTTATCTCTGAGACCCGATCGGCACTTCCCCGGCTTCTGTAACTTTTACTGGGGCAGCAGTGCTTTCTGCGCCTTTTTCTTTGGAGACCAGAAGACAGAGGAAGGCAAAAACCATGCATGCTAACATAAGCAGCCAGACGGATTTATACTGGGCTACGGAAGCAACAGTTCCATCAGAAACTTCCATCATCTTCCCGGTCAGGGTCATGAAAATAGCTCCACCAAGGAAGGGAAAGATATTATACGCCCCTATTGCAGTTCCCACGATCGACGAAGGGAACCAGTCTTTAATCTGGGCATAGGATACAACAAAGAAACCCCCGAAGAACCCGAAGAGGAAGTGTATAAGGGTATATGCGGTGGTGCTGGAAATGGTTCCTGCCTGAGACCAGAGGACTCCCCAGAGCACTATATACACGGCAGTGCCTGCAATAAGGACTTTCTTTCTGGACTTGAACACCTTGTCCGAGAGATAACCTGCAATCGGACAGCCGAAGATCATACCAATTGCTATGAAGGAAAGAATTCCTGCATATGTCCCCTTGTCCCAGCCGAGAACGTCTCTAAAAAAGGGACCTCCCCACAATCCCTGGTAGACCATAAGGCTGCCGTACATGAAGAAAAACCAGATGGACAGAGGCCAGAACTTCATCCCGGAATTAAACGTCTGCCTGAGAGCTTCTCCCATCGGAATCTTTGCAACAGCTTTCGGGGGAATATATTTCTCTCCTTTTTCGTAGGCTTCAATTTCTGGAATAGTGGGACAGCCCATGTCTTCGGGTTTATCCTTAACCAGCACAAAGATAGATACTGCAAGCAGCCCGGAAAAGATACCCAGCATCAAGAAAACCTTCTGCCAGTCTCCAAAGAACGCTGCCATTATAGCAAGGGGACCTGCGGCACTCAGGGCTCCTATGTTTCCAATTGCGAGCAAGACTCCGGACATTGAAGCAAACTCATTCTTTTTGAACCAGATGGCAAGCACCTTCATTACAGGGATGTAGACCATTGCCACCCCGACCCCTATGAGAACCCTTCCTATAAGGACCATCGTGAAGTTGGAAGCAATTCCTGTCAGGACAGCCCCAACTGCAGCAAGCATTGTAAAGACTGCGGCAGTCTTTTTTACACCCCAGCTGTCAGTCAAAATCCCACTTGGAAGTTGCATTGCCGTGTATGCATAGAAGTAGGCGGAACCAAGCAGCCCTATAGATGCAGCGCCCACTCCAAATGAATTCATAATATCAGTCGCAACTACTGCGGTAGACACGCGGTGGAAATACACAAAGAAATATGCAAGGGCGAGAATAACAAACACCACCCAGCGATATTTCATTACTTTGTTCATATTATTCTGATTAATTTCCATAGCTATCGCTCCCAATAACAATAATTAAGAACATAGATAACAAATGTAAAGAGAGTACTGGAATCCGGCATCCTCAAGAGGATATGCTTAAATCCGATCCCTCTATTTATTCCCACGGGAAGAGCTTGAACGGAAAAATGCTGACAATTCCATTCTTACTGAGGTGACTCTCTTCCCGGGACAACTTTCTTCTTCAAACAGCAATTCGTTATTTTTTCAATGTGCTTATCAAAAGCTTATCTAACCAAAATTTTTCTGATCAAATATTGTCTGCAGACCAATCAGCTACAGCTTTAACCCAGGTCTTGAGCCTGTCTGACGTACTAAGGGGTGGGGTTCCACATCCGAGCATACTGGCTTTTGCTCCACCATCGAGCCCTTTTCTTGTTTCGTCAATAATCTGCTCTTCCCTGCCTTCGACCATCAGGAGAGGAGTCACATTCCCGACAACAGGCACATTCCCTGCGATCTTGGTTGCTTCCTTCATATTAACAGCCTGTTCAACACTGAGACAGTCTGCGCCTGTGGAAGCCATCCCTTCAATAATCGGGACAGTATCTCCGCAGATGTGAAGTTCCCAGGGACACCCAAGGTGGTGCACAAAGTCACCTATCTCTTTTTCAGCAGGGACGGCTACCTGGTAGTAGAACTCAGGCATTACAAGATTAGGGGATGCTGATGCATCCGAATAGTATATAACGTCAGCTCCAGCTTCGATACAGGCTTCAACATAGATCCTGTTAATCTCCAGAGCTATCGAGAGCCAATCCTGCATTTTTTGCATTTGTTTTTCCTTCTGGAGGCACTTGATGCTGAGCATGGACAGGTTCTCAGCACCCATGAGGTCTCCGGCAAGGGTTATGGGAGCTACGAGAAAAGCAGTAACTGCTGCATCGGGATATTTTTCCTTAGAGAGTTTTATAGCGTCAAGTGTAGTTTTTACAAACTTGTCCTCAAGGAAACTGTCATATTTTACCTCTTCGGGCTTGTTGAAAAAGCTCCTTACCGAAGGCTGAATATCAATCCTTCCCATCTTAACTTCAAGGCCAATAGCCATGGATTCTATGAACATGCCAAAAGGCATTACAATATTGTCAAGCCCGGCATCGGTATGCATAAGGCTCACAGTATTAACCATCATCTCCGCATTGCAGTGATAATAAGGCCAGGAACTCCCGCTCTTCTCTATATATTCCTTGACCATAGCAGAGCCTGTGATCACCGGAACCCTGTCAACCGACTTTCTGTTGAGCATTGCAAGGACTCTTTCTTTTGAGGTCATCTCAGATACCATGTTTTTTTCTCCTTTTTTACTCCTTTTATGCTTTTTAATCAGGTCAATTTTCAAAAGCATCTGTTAAGGTCAGCCCCATCTCACGCCCTCAGACGGGAAGTCAAAAACTGCTCTTTTCAACCAGTTTGCTGCACTGGCCGCATCATGAGGAGAGACATCTGCTCCTATCTGGGATGCATACTCGGTTGTGATCGGAGCTCCACCCACCATTACCAGTAATTTGTCCCTGATGCCTTCATTTTCAAGCATCTTGACAACCTTCGGCATCTCGGCCATAGTTGTAGTCATCAAGGTGCTCATGGAAACTGCTGTTGCCTGATTCTCCTTTGCAGCTTCAATGAACCTGGAGGCTGGGACGTCATTTCCAAGGTCCACGCAATTGAAACCGTTTGCACTGAGCAGAGTTTTTACAAGGCTCTTTCCAATGTCATGGACGTCACCTTCAACCGTACCAATGACAACTGTTGCAGCTTTTGAGCCGCTATTTTCATCCAGTTTCATGTAGGGAGCGAGAAGGTCCATCCCGCCGTACATTGCAGCCGAAGCTATCAGGAGCTGGGGCACAAAAGCTTCTCCCTGTTCGTATTTATTCCCAATAAGGCTCATGCCTGTTGCAAGACCCTCTATAAGAGTTTTGAAAGGATCCAGATCTATCTGGATTGCCACTTCTGTCCAGCCCCGGGTCATTTCCTCCTCGCCGTCCATTACCAGGAGTGCGAGTTTTTTGAGGGTAATTGCTTCCACATCAGCTCCCGTGTCCAGAAGCTTTTGGGTCAGCTCTTTAATCGCATCCTCATCTTCATCTTCTGCTGCCTCATCCAGTTCTTCGATTAATTCCTGGACTTCTTCCGGTAGATCATCCATTTTGATACCTCTGGTTCGATTTGATCATAATACTCCACAACTGCTCATCAATATTCCACATATTGATACGTCATATTGCATCTGAAAAGGTTCAGGGTAAAGGTCCGGATCTTTTCCTTTTTCTAACAGAAAGCAATTAAATATAGGTTTCAAAAATAGATATACTAACCGTCATCGGAAAAACTCCCAACTTTAATTGAAAAGCACCCCCGTTAAAAAATCGCTGTGTATATTAAAAATTATATTTAATCAATATAATAAACCGGTTTTTAAAAAACAAAGAGCACCTGAAAAAGAATCATGCCTGTTCTCAAAATGTTTCCCGTTAAACCTTCAAGCTTTAACGAATTAACAACCTCGTTTACAGAATCAACGACGTTGATCTTCCAACATGGTGTTGATCTTCCAACATGGTGTTGATCTTCCAACATGGTGTTGATCTTCCAACATGATGTTGATCTTCCAACATGATGTTGATTTTCCAACATGATGTTGATCTTCCAGCCTGTTATTGCATTTTAGATAGAAATATATAAAAATTATAATTATATAAGGCAAATGATCTTTACAATAATTACAAAGTATATATAAGTATCGAGAATAACGGAAGCATCAGACCTCCTAGTACTGTTTTTCAGTCCGTATTTTCATCTCCAAACGAGAAAATCTTAACAGAGAATGAACTGGAATACCGGACAATTTATATGATGTCTGCAAATCACTTTTTCTCTGCTAATTAATTTTGAGGGAATAACATAACTTTTATTAAATGTTGCGTTTATTATATTCCAGAAACTAAGACTGTTATGAGGCCCATACATGGAAGACCCTGTTGTTGCAAAAATAAAAAACAAGTTCAATAAAAATGGAAACCCGGCAAAGATTCCACTTATGAGCGGAAAGCAGTTTTTCAAAGCCCGAGCTGAAGAAGATGGAATCTACGTTGATAACCTGAAAAATCAGCCATTTCTCCCATGGAATACATTTTCCGAAGCCGTTAAATTTTTGCAGGAAAATGGAGGGCAGGCGAAGAAAGGAAATGCAACAAACTCCAGGCTGGGAGATCCGAACCTGGATCTGAATACCATGGAAGGTTATATCGCCAGTAAAGTTTACGGCTGCAAGATAGGAGACAGCGTGTTTAAAAGGATAACTCCGATAGCATCAATTCTTGCCTGGGCTGAAATCTGTGAAAACACAAGAGGCAAAGTCAGCCTTCTTTCTAAAGAAAAAGAACTGCAAGCCTCTGAGTCCAAAGCCGAGATAAATTCTCTTTACTTCCAGCTTGCAAGCAGAGATACCGAATTAAAAAACCTGGAAATCAAATTGCGTGCGGCCACCCCAACCTAAAGGATGGGGTATGCTGATGGGCCGCCCGCCCGGTTATTCTGGTACTTAGAAATCGTCAATTTTCCGTTGCCTAGACTTTAATCTATATGATTGAACCTCTGTTTTCGGTTTTCCCTGCGACTCCTTAATGTAGTGCTTGATTGTGTCAGCGGTTACATTTCCAACGGATCGATAGAATTTACCACTTGACCATAGACTTCCACCCCAATATCGTGTTCTCAGTTCAGGATGAAGCTTGAACAATCTGTAAGAACTACCTCCTTTCAAGTATTGAACCACCTCTGATAGAGAGGTGCTTGGGTGGAATTCCAGGAACAGGTGAACATGATTATCTACAACTTCCAGAGCATGGATTTTGTAGCCTTTCTCTGTGCAAATATTGTGGAATATAGACTCGCAATCCTTTTTAACTCGTTTATTGTAGAATATCTTGTATCGATACTTAGGCACCAACACGATGTGGTAGGTAATCTGACCATAGCCATGGCTAAAACTGCGCAATTCCAACGCTTATCACATCCTAGCCATAGGTAGCTGGAACCACCTGTGGCTATGGTGTCAAAAAACCTCATTTTACAAAAAAACGATGATTGATACAGTTTAAGCGAATACAAAACAGCCAGCGAGGGTTCACTTCATCCCCGACCTGAAGGTCAGGGTATTCGTGACCCTCTGCACTCCCATAGTAATAAAACTTGCAGAAAGCTTGCAGAGAATAAAAGAGTTTGAGGAACAGTTTGCAGGCAGGGACAGTGAAATCAGCAGGCTTCGGGAAGAGCTTGAAAAACTTATCTCAGAAAAAGAAAGCAAACTGGTGGAACTTGAGAAGGAGATCGCTGGAAAGAATGAACAAATAAAAACCTTTGAGGAAACCCTTTCTGCAAGAGATGAAGCTGTAAAGAATCTGGAAAATCAACTTATTCAAAGCGGAGAAGTAATAAAAAAACTTGAAAGTCGGATTACTCAAGACAACAGCACTATTGAAGGACTTAACATCAGACTGAACGAAAAAAATGAAGTTATAAGTGTTTTGGAAGAAAACATTTCAGTAAAGGATAAGGACCTTAAGACTCTTGCCGGAGAGGTTATTGCAAAGGGTGGGGAAGTAAAGAGAATTGAAGAGAAGCTCTCCGGAAAAGAGAGAAAGATAAACACAGTAGAAGCCATGCTTGCCGCAAGCGAGGAAAAAGTCCGAAAGCTTGAAAAACAACTCTCTGGATATGTAGGAGAAGAAAAACTGGCAGGGCAGCTCAGGGAAAAAGATGAGCTAATAAAACAGATCAAAGGAACACTTGTAAGCAAAGAAGAAGAAGTTTCCAGGCTTAATGAAGAAAACAGGAAGTACCGGATGCAGCATAAACTTGCAGCTGAAGGATTAAGACAGATAGAAGAACAGAAAGCCTCAAAGAAATGGTGGAAACGCCTGTAAGCCAGAAATAAAACAGCTTTCTTTACAAGAACATTTGTTAAAAATCGGTTTAAATTTAGTTCATTTCAGGCCTTTCGGGGCATGTAGTAAGAAAAGAGCTATGAAGCAGGTGAAGGATCATATCAGGGCTGATTTTTCTGAGACTTGTTACCTCGCCGATTATTTCTTCTTCGGTTTTCCCCTGAACCTCCAGTTCCTTAATCTTTTCAAGCACATAAGAAGGTATTACAAAATAATTATTAAGGTCATGCCAGTGCCCGCTGACGTCACCCTTTACAAGGTGAATTCCTGAAGATGCAAGGTACATTTTAATAAATTTTGAAAGTCCCTCATAGGAAGATGCGGGAAGCTGAAGTATTTCAATTTCAGGACAGGTCTTGACCAGACTGAAGAGATCCCTGTCCGAGGGCCTAAAAGCAAGATGTACTGCCTTCTCCTCGTGTTCCAGACTAAGGATTTCATCCCTGTTGGTTACCACTCTAATCCGTATACTACCCAACCCCATTTATGCTCCCATTCCTATGTAAGCATAGATCATTTATTTAATTTTGTATTTCAGTTTTTCGGATCAAATTTCAGTATGTTGGATGAGTAACCAGACAGGGATCATCAAAAAAGGTGAAAATTAATTTTCCGGTCTGCAAGATGAGGACTTCCGATACCATAAAATTCCTTCTGAATCTGTTCTAAGCCCGGCTGCCAGAGCCTGCCCAAAGGAAATGCAGCCGTCTCCACAAGGAACATGGCGATGCGTGAGAAATTCAAAGCCTGCCTCCTTCACAGTTCTTGCAATGCATGAGGTGATATGGTCGTTGTAGGCAACCCCCCCGCTCAGGCCTACCTGCTCAAAACCGTTTTTTGTAGCAAGGGAAATGGCAATTTCCGAGATTCCTTTCGCAAAGTTCTCTTCAACGGCAAATGCAAGATCGGCAGAGGAATACTTTCCCCCGGAGAGTTCATAAACCCCCAGCAGGAGCTCAGTCGTATCAAGTACAGAGACTCCGTTTTTCCCCCCTGTTCTGAAAACCAGGGGGAGGTCTGGCCTGTGAATGCTATTCTTTGCCGCAGACTCAAGCTTCATTGCCGGCTCTCCCTCATAAGTCCTCATTTTACATATGCCCAGAAGCGCTGCAGCCGCATCCAGTACTCTCCCTGCGCTGCTGCTCATAGTAACATTTATTTTTCTTTGAAGCTGCTGCATAACTGTAGAAAACTCCTGCCTGCCCCTGGGAAAGTGAAGAGAGAGTTTTTCCAGTTCTGCTTCTTCAAGCCTCCCGGAAAGCATACCAAGAACCATGCGAGAAGGCGTTTTTACTGCAAGGTCTCCCCCGGGCATAGGCTGGGGCAACAGATTTCCCAGGCGTTCATATCCGAAATACGAGGCCCCCAGAAATTCTCCCCCCCAGACTGTGCCGTCCTCACCGTACCCGACTCCGTCAAGGGCGATTCCCAGGATCCGGGAGTCTTCTGGCAAGGAATTGTCAGCCATTAGAGCAAGGATATGGGCGTAGTGGTGCTGTACCTGAATTGTATTTTCTTCACCCCTGCTCATTGCAAAACGAGTAGTGTTAAAAGCAGGGTGAAGGTCACAGCCCCAGTTAAGAGGCTCTATACCTGTCAATCGGACCAGATGCTGGAAAACCTCAGAGTGATACCTGAAGGTCTCCAGATGGTTTGTATTCCCAATATACTGGGAGACGTAAGCCAATTTTCCTTTTGCCAGGGTTACTGTCGAGTTCATTTCGGCTCCCACTCCTGCAGAAGCTCCAATTTCGAAAGGAAGCTCTATAGGTTCAGGCACAAACCCTCTGGAACGCCGGATAAAAGCCTTCTGTCCGTTCACAACCCGGATAACCGTATCATCATTCCTGTTTGCAATAACCCTGTTATGCAGCAGATGAAAATCCACAATTTCTTTTAGTTTTTCAAGCGCTTCTTCATTTTCAACAACCATGGGCCTTCCCGGTAGGTTTGCCGAGGTCATAACGTATACAGAATCCGGTTTGAGGTCAAAAAGCAGGTTCTGGGCGCCTGTATAGGGAAGCATGACCCCTATGTTGTGCAGATTAGGAGAAACCGATTCTGCCAGTTTGAAGACCTTTGATTTGGGAAGCACGGTTATAGGGCGGCGGGCAGATGTGAGGCATTTCCGGTCTGTATCTCCTGGTACTGCAAAGGACTCTACAACCGCTATATCTTTTGTCATGACTGCAAAAGGCTGCTCCGGACGCAAAAGCCTTCTTCGAAGCTCCTGTACAGGCTCTTCCTTTCTGGCATTGCAGGCAATATGAAACCCCCCAAAACCTTTAACCGAAAGAATTGAACCTTGCTGGAGAAGGTCAGAAGCTTTTACAATTGCTTCATAATTCTTTGCGAGCACTTTCCCCCGGGAATCCGAAAGCCAGAGTTCAGGTCCGCATTTCGAGCAGCAGACAGGCTGAGCATGGTGCCTCCGGTTGAGAGGATCGGTATATTCCACTTCACATTCCCTGCAGAGGGGAAAATCTGCCATTACAGTATTCTCCCGATCATAGGGGAGGGCACGAACTGTTGTGTAGCGAGGACCGCAGTTTGTACAGACAGTAAAAGGATAATGATAGTACCTGGAAGAGGGATCAAAAAGCTCCAGCCTGCATTCTTCACAGATAGCCGTATCCGGAGGAATTATGGAGTTTTCAAACGTTCCGGGTTCACTGTGTATGATAATAAATTCCGAATAACCGGAAAAAGAGGCAGTATTTATTTTGATATCCGTAATTCTGGCAAGTGGAGGTTTTTTTTCAGGAAGATCGGAAAGGAAACTTTCAAGGTTTAGCCTTTTTCCTTCTATAAGGATCTCTACGTGGTTTCCAAGATTTTTCACGTACCCTGAAAGCCTGTGGAATTTTGCAAGCTGGTATATGAAGGGGCGAAAGCCGACACCCTGCACCGTGCCGGTCACATGAAGAAGTCTGGCTTCGTTTTGCATAAGGAAATTAGGATTGATATTCGTCGTTAAAATAGCTTTCTGATAATAAGCAGACCAGAGAAAGAGAAAAAAATATCCAAAAAAAACAATACTTTGTGCCGAACTCAAAAAAATAATCGTTCTGAAGTTCAGGTCACGATAAAATTTGGAAATATCGTTTTTAACATAATAATGAACCCTAAAACCATCATTAAAAGGGAGATAAACCAGGCTGCTTGTAGCAGACGGGCCTGGTTTTCGGGTTCCCACAATTTATGTACTGCCTTTTCAATCAGATTTGATTGATCGTCGCGTCCTGCCATTTCAAATCAAGCTTGATCTTTCATTCTCTCCTTGACTCTCTTCAGCCGGGAAGTACCCTCCCTTTCCATCTCTTCAAGGGTAAAACGAATATACTTCATGGTTGCAATGAGATCAGGAATAACTTTGAATTCGAGAGCGTTTACACGCCTCTTAGTCTTCTCGATTTCATTAAGAAGCCTTTTCATCGTTGTTTCCAGTTCTGCGGCGGTAATAATCTTCTCTACCAGATCCTCATAGGCTTCTGCGGTCTCATCGATATATGAATTTGTACCGATGATACCGTAACCCCTCTCATAGAGGGATTTGCGAACTCCAGTAGAGCTGATCTTTGGCACCACAACACCCATGATGTTATGCCCTGAAAGCTGGATTTCGGGGGATTGCTTTGCTGTAAAAGCAGTTGACTTGACAGCAACCATTCCGTTAACAGCACAGGCAAGATTTATTTTGCCCACACCGTTTTCATAAGCGGCATCCAGCTCGGTCCTGACGTTCCTTGCCTCGTTAAGAATCTTAAAGAACTCAAGAATAAGACCATCTCTCTTCATCTTAAGGAGCTTGTGCCCACTTTCAGAGAGCTTGATTTTCTTCTTGAGCTCAATTAGCTCCGACCGAGTTGGTTTTACGTCTTGAGCCATGACAATCACTGACCCTTTCTGTGTGCAGGATGGTATTTCTGGATGTACTTGTTGTCAATCCTACCCAGCTGGTTTTCAGGCAGGTGCGCAAGAATCTTCCATCCGATGTCCAGGGTATCTGCAATTGTCCTGTTTTCGTTTCTGCCCTGTGTAACGAAATTCTGTTCGAAGAGATCGGCAAACTCAAGGAACTTAACATCTCTATCAGACAGAGCCTCTTTACCGACGATAGCCACTAGACCTCTCAGGTCACGCCCTTCTGCATAACCTGCATACATCTGGTCAGAAACCGCCTTGTGATCTTCCCTTGTCTTGTCTGCTCCGATACCGGAGTTCATCAGCCTTGACAGGGACGGCAGCACATTGATTGGCGGGTAGATACCTTTCCTGTGCAGTTCTCTTGAAACCACAATCTGACCTTCAGTAATATATCCGGACAAGTCAGGAATCGGGTGAGTAATATCATCACCAGGCATAGAAAGAATCGGAATCTGGGTAACTGATCCTTTTGCGCCTTTGACAATACCTGCACGCTCGTAAAGAGTTGCAAGGTCAGTGTACATGTAACCCGGATACCCACGGCGGCCAGGTATTTCATTACGGGCAGCGCCCATCTGACGGAGAGCTTCTGCATAGTTGGTAATATCAGTCAGAATGACAAGAACGTGCATGCCATGTTCGTATGCCAGATATTCAGCTGCAGTCAGAGCCATACGCGGGGTGACGATACGTTCGACAGCAGGGTCATCTGCCAGGTTCAGGAACACCACAGCCCTTTCAAGAGCCCCGGTCTTTTCGAAGTCACTCATGAAGTACTGGGCTTCTTCATTGGTAATACCCATTGCTGCGAAAACTACTGCGAAAGCCGCTTCTGATCCAGGCACAGCCGACTGCCTTGCAATCTGCAGGGCGATTTCGTTGTGTGGGAGACCAGAGGCTGAGAAAATAGGCAACTTCTGTCCACGAACCAGGGTGTTTGTTCCGTCGATTGTGGAGATGCCAGTCTGGATGAAATCCTTTGGAGGCAACCTGGCATATGGGTTCATTGCAGCTCCGTTGATGTCCAGAAGCTGATCAGGCACAATCCTGGGCCCGCCGTCAAGAGGTTCTCCTGAACCTGAAAGGATCCTTCCGAGAAGGTCGATGGATGCAGGGAGCTTCAGGGTTTCCCCTGTGAAGACTACACCACAATTCTTGTCCAGCCCGGTAGTACCTTCAAAAATCTGGATAACCACTATGTCCGCCGAAGAGTCCAGCACCTCGCCTCTACGGGTGGTTCCATCAGGCAGGTTGACAGTAACGATTTCTTTATAGCCCACTGGCTCTGTTTTTTCAACAAAGACTAGAGGTCCTGCAATCTGAGTTATTGTCTTATATTCTTTTACCATGTTTACCTACCTCTCAGGGATGCAAACTCTTTATCCATCTTTGCCAGGACATCATTCATAGAAGCATCGAAGTTCTCTTCAAACTTGACCTTGGGAAGCTCATTCTTAGATTCCATCTTGATAATTTCCGAGACAGGCACACCTGATTTCAAAGCTTCCTGTGCAGCATCTCCGTACTTCATGATTGCCTTCATGATCTTGTACTGCTCAGAGAATGGACTGTAGGTATCTACTGGGTGGAATGCGTTCTGCTGCAAGAAGATTTCCCTGATCATACGAGTAATTTCAAGCAGAAGCTGCTGATCGTCTGGCAGAGCGTCAGAACCTACGAGCTGCACGATTTCCTGCAGTTCGGATTCTGTCTGAAGCATTCCCATTGCTTTTTCCCTCATAGCCACATAATCAGGAGCCACATTATCTGAGAACCAGTTGTTAAGGCTTTCCTTGTACAGGCTATAACTGTTCAGCCAGTTGATAGCCGGGAAGTGACGCCTCTGAGACAGCTTGGCATCGAGAGCCCAGAACACTTTCACAATACGCAGGGTATTCTGCGTAACAGGTTCTGAGAAGTCACCGCCAGGTGGAGATACTGCTCCAATAACAGTAATAGAACCTTTCGCACCGTTGAGAGATTCAGCAACACCTGAACGCTCGTAGAACTCCGCCAGCCTTGCAGACAGGTATGCTGGGTAACCTTCTTCACCAGGCATTTCTTCCAGACGGGAGGAAATTTCTCTCATAGCTTCTGCCCACCTGGAGGTGGAGTCTGCCATAAGGGAGACGTCTAATCCCATGTCACGGAAGTATTCTGCAATGGTAATTCCGGTGTACACAGATGCTTCTCTTGCAGCCACAGGCATGTTTGAAGTGTTAGCGATAAGAACAGTACGCTCCATCAGTGGGCGGCCGGTCTGAGGGTCTTCGAGTTCCGGGAACTCACTCAGAACGTCTGCCATCTCATTTCCGCGCTCACCACAACCAATGTAGACCACAACTTCAGTGTCACTCCACTTTGCAAGCTGCTGCTGAGTAACGGTCTTTCCCGATCCGAAAGGTCCGGGGATTGCAGCAGTTCCGCCTTTTGCCACAGGGAAAAGTCCGTCAAGGATTCTCTGTCCTGTAACCAGAGGTTTATCTGGAGTAAGTTTTTCCCTCACCGGTCTGGGTCTCCTGACAGGCCACCTTTGCATCATCTGCAATTCGGTTCCATCAGTAAGGGTACATACTGTGTCTACTACCGTAAAGTTCCCGCTCTTGATGTCGGCAACTGTACCGGAGATGTCAGGAGGCACCATGATCTTATGTTCAATATTCACGGTTTCCTGTACAACACCGAATACTTCTCCGCCTTTTACGAAATCGCCTGCCTTGACAATGGGTTTAAATTCCCAGAGTTTCTTGTGGTCAAGCCCATCTGCAGTAACACCTCTGCCAATGAAACCGCCCGTACTTGCAAGCAGGACGTGCAGAGGCCTCTGAACCCCATCATAAATACTGGAAAGAAGACCAGGACCAAGTTCCACGGATAGAGACGAACCTGTAGAATAACAGGGCTCCCCTGGCTTGATGCCTGCAGTCTCTTCGTATACCTGGATGATGGTCTTGGGTCCTAATATCTGGATGACTTCACCCATTAAACCTTCACTACCGACTTTGACCAGGTCATACATTTTTGCCTGCAAGCCAATGGCGGTGACGACAGGCCCA
The DNA here is from genome assembly GCF_000969965.1 of Methanosarcina sp. WWM596. Classification (GTDB taxonomy): domain Archaea; phylum Halobacteriota; class Methanosarcinia; order Methanosarcinales; family Methanosarcinaceae; genus Methanosarcina. The sequence goes on along the minus strand of NZ_CP009503.1, from coordinate 730,810 downwards.
GACACACGATAAATTTCACCTTTTACTTCCACAGATCAACACCTACCGCTTGTTTTATCTTATCTCTTAAACTCGAGCCTGCTCCACTGCCTCCAAGCGATACTACTGTAGGCTGGACAGACTCATTCAAGTTTTTCCTTAAAAGTTCCGGCAGATTACCAATGTCATCATTATGCATTACAAGAATCCCGATACTCTTATCTTCAAGCACCGATTTTACCGCGGATTCAGTGGTTGGGATATCAACGACTTCATATACATTCCTGATACCTGCCAGCCTGAATCCCGTGACAAACTCGCTCTTTCCGATCACTGCCAATTCCATTAGATAACCACCAACTGATCTTTAATTAGTGTATCATCGAGGCCAGCTTCCTTACCTCTGAAAATAATCCGGAGGTTGGTGACCTCATTATTTTTATGGATAACATAGTCCATAATGGGTACAATTGAGATCGGAGATACATGCGAATAAGTGGTTGCAGATTCAAGAGAGTACCTTATGAGCCTGCTTTCAACGAGAGTCAGAGAAACCGTATCCAGCCCCGTAACACTTGAAATTGCATCCCAGTAATGAGTTTTTCGAAGTTCATCGATAAACTGCTCGTAAGGAAGCGATGCCAGTTTTTCGGGATTTAGCTCCAGGCCGCCTTCGATCATGAGGGGCATGATCTCATCAGACTTCTCGACTCCTGCTCTTTTCAACCTGAATAGATTACTCAGGTTCTTGACATCAACTTCGAGTTTGATGAACCTTGCAAAGAGCTTACGATCCTTGGACCTTGGCCTTCCGATTACGGCAAACAGGCTTGCGTAGTACATCTTGTCAAGCTCGTTTTCTATATATGCCAAGTTGGTTCCATCAAACTCCTGCAGCAGTGGGTAGTACTCAGTCTCTTTAAGAGCATCAATGACTTCCTGATATGTGTCCTTGGCTGCAAGTTCTGACAGGAGGGTATAGGTAAACTCCCCGGCAGAAATAAGAGACTCGAGGATGTCCTCAACGGATGCATTGAAAATTTTGCCACGAAGAAGCGTTTTTACATTCCAGATGTCATATCTTTTAAGATATGCAATGATCAGGTAGTTCAATTCTCCTGAGGTGATCCTGAGCAACTTATCATAGGTTAACGCAAGATTCCTGTTTAGTGCATGTTCTGCCAGATCGCCACCGCTGTATTTCATTGCCAGTTCGTCAACGTCGTTTTTGTATTCAGATTCCTGGATAAAACGGGTGATTTCATCAATCCCCATATTGAGAAGCCGTGGATAAGTTTCTTTAGGAAGCAGCTTACTCTTCATCGCACGGACACGGGTTACGGCATAAGCATAATTAGAAGTGCCTTTTTTTTTCTTATCGGATTTTCGGTAGGGATTTTTACCCCAGAGTCTCTCCAAAAGCCGCATCGAACATCACCCGTATAAAGTATCAGATATCTGCTTCAATGAACGCTCATACACGTTTTTCAGGATTGAATCATATGTGAAATCTAACCTGATGGTCCCATCTTCGTTTTCAATAACAACGCCACCTATACAGTCCAAATTACCCGCATAGGTTAATGAAGATAATTTCCTGGCAGTCTCTTCTGAAGCTTTAGAAGAATAAATCCTAGCACCGCTAGCCTCATACTTGTTAATAATATGCTTCAGCAGCTCTTCTTTTTTGGAAGCCGGCATTGACTTGATTTTATCAACAGCCTGGCTATAAACTTTATCAAGAAGTTCCTTGCGCTTGTTAAGCGTAATTCTTTTTACTTCCAGGTTTGCACTTGAGATAACCTGCTGGTGCAGCTTTTGGAGGTCCTCTTCCACCTTGGCAAGGCTGTCCCCGAGCATCTTCTTCTGTACTTCTTTAGCCTCATTTATTATCTCGGCTGCCTTTGCATCGGCTTCGGTATTTATACGGGAAACCTCAGCTCTTGCACCCTCCTGGATGTCTTTTGTAACGATCTCTAGTCCCATGCTTACACCTCCAAATAAATATAGAGCAAAAAAGTGCTCTAAAGCTTAGAGCAGATACTCTAAGCTGCTTAGAGTGCAACGATACCTAAGGGGAAACTCAGAGCATATAATTACTCCAACTTCACCTGGAAAGGAAAAGACACCCAGAGAAGCTCAGAGTAATGCTCTGAGAAATTTAAGAGCGGAATACGCTCTTAAATTTAAGCAGAATTGATAAGCAATGCAACGACAAGACCGAAGATAACGATGGTTTCAGGAATGACAGTAAGGATAAGACCCTTACCAAATAACCCTTCGTTTTCTGCCATAGCGCCGATTGCTGCAGTGCCGATTTCTTTTTCAGCCCATGCAGATGCAAGCCCAGTTACTGTGATTGCGAGTGCTGCACCGAGTGCTTTCATTCCGTCTGCGTCCAGGAAAGGTCCACTAACTAATTCTTCTCCTACCATGTTTTTATTCCTCCGTGTATTTTCGTATGTATCCGAATGGGTTGTATTTTCTGCCCCCGCCTTCGTAGAATTTTCCGAAGAACTCTACGTACTGCAACCTGAGTGCATGCAGTCCGGGAGCGATGATACTCAAGACAGAGTTAAGACCATGTCCGAGTATAAACACGATTATTGCAGCTACTGCTAAGAAATTGATCTTGGAGTGATCCGCCCAGATCATTTCAAAAGCAATATCATTGACCGTTGAAGCGATGTAAATCGAAGACAGACCGACTGCGATAATACGGGAATATGACAATGCATTGCCCATAAGAGATGGCAATTCAATCGGACCTTTGATACCCTCACCCATGGTGAGCATCACAATTCCGAGAACAAGAATACCAGCACCGATGTAAGTCAGTCCTGAATTACCACCAAGGTAGCCGATAGCTGCAACGAGTGCACCGAGCTGTATAATAAGCCAACTGCCTTTTTCAAGAACCGCATGCTTTATCCCATGGTGCCTGGAAATATTTGCAAATCCGAGCAGGTACCCGAGATTGAGTTGAAGCAATCCTATTACGACAGTTACTCCAATCATAGTCATTACCATGTGAGTCCTGTGGATCGGGAACATAAATTCCTCACCACCGAGCCCTTCAAACAGAACAATAGTTTCCCAACCTGGAATCAGGCCCGGAACTGAACCATGTTCGGTATGAAGACTCGCTAACGAAAATCCTAAGAACTCACCATAAAGAATTCCAAATATAAATGTTGAGATCTGACAATAAATAAGAATATCCATGAGAGGCTTCACAGCATCTGACTTTACTGCTTTTCGAATCGCCAGTGCCAGTACTCCCAGTATCAGTGCATATCCGATGTCTCCGAGAATCAGCCCATACATTAGTGGGAAAGTGAATAAAATCACTGAGGATGGATCAAGTTCAGTATACTTGGGTCTGGAGTACAGATCCATGATCTGCTGCATCGGTGCTGCAATATTGGAGTTGTTGTACTCAACAGGGATATGCTCTTCTTCCTCTTCAGTAATTTCGAGGCTTGTGACATATGCCTTGCCATTAGTGGCACTGTTGACTGCACTGACAACTTTGTCATAATCCTCAGTTGGAGTCCAACCTTCGATTATGAATGCGTTTGCAGATGTAGCTATCCTTAGAGGCAATTCTGCCTTCTGACTCTCGATGGTCAAGACCTCGTCACTGGAAAGAATGAAATCAGAATACTTGACTTTCAAGGATTCGATATCAGCCTTTAAAGACTCGATCTTCTTGGTGACTTCGACTTCTTTCTGTTCGATAAATCTTAACAGATCGCTTGGGACACCACCTCTTTCTGGAACTCTGAGATCTCTGAATCCAAGACCCTGAAGTAATTCGTAGACTCTGTCGGCATCATTCTTGGCTACAAACAGTACAACTGATTTTGATTGGGAATCAAAGTACAGCTCATAAGCTTTGGTGATGCTTGAAATCTGACTGTCATCCAGGCTTCCTTTTACAGTACCCGCGAAAACCTTAAGGCTATCGTAGCCACGGTAATACTCAAAGTCGAGATTGATGGACAGAAAAGGCAAGATCTCCTTCTTCTGGGAATCCAGATCTTTCAACTCATTATCAAGCTGAGCAATTGATTCCGTTTTAGTTGCAATTGTCCTGTCCAATTCATCCAGTTTTGAATTAAGGTCGCGCAGAACAGCGTCAGTTTTCTGAACTACCGGTTCTTTTTTTACAATCCCCAAATAATTGGCGATAGATCGGATCTTCACAAGCTTTTTCGAGACTTCTTCGGCGTTTTTCAATGGCTTGCTGATCTTAAAACCAGACTCGTCCTCAACAAAATCTTCAATATGAAAGAGATTAGTTTCATGCAATGAATCGATGGTGCTACTTAGAATGCTTTTATGCCCGACAATAACGGCCTTTGTCATCGATTTAGGTCTACTCATTAAGGACCGCCCTCTCAAACTCCTGTACAAGGTAATTGACGGATTTGTCTAAATTAGCTTGAGCTTTTTGGGACATGGCTAATGCGTTTTTTTCACCATCGTTGACGATCTTATCTCTTTCCTCCAGGATCTTTTCTTCACCTACTTTAAAAGAGTCTTGTGCAGCTTTATGTGCATCGATTTCGGCCTGCCTCAGGATTTCCCTGGCTTCGGCCCGAGCATCGGAGATACGCTTGTTTTTGGAATCAATAGCGTTGTCAACCATTGATTTAGCGCTCTCTTCCGCTTTTTTTATTTCGGATAAGATTTCATTTTTAGCCATGTGAATCTCCGTCTCTCAAAATTTAATATATAAATTAATAATTAAAAATCCCTACTCCAATGGAGCTAGTTAACAAATCCTTCGCGAAAGAACTATATAACAGCTTCGGTTTTATCGGAGAGGGATAGAGTAATTATAATGAATATTCATTAGATATCGAATTCACCGGAAATTTTTAAGAAATTTAGAAATATAAATAGCAAAATATGTGGTTTAAATCCAAAAGATTAAATAGAACAGTAAAAAATAATTAAATATAAACAGTCGAATATAATTGATTGGTAAAAAATGTTAAATCTTGCCTGTAAAAAAGAAGAGCAAAGCCATGAAAAGAACTTTTTTGAATTAATGTTCTGATAGGCGATTTCAAGGTAATTTTAAAATAAATGTGAATTAACAACTTTGAGTTAAGACTTTGTAAAACAAGTTATATCAGGTATCTATATACAGGTATCTATCCTTAAAACACGCACAGCATTGTCTAATAGAGAGAAGATATTTAAAGCGAGTTTAAAAAATAAAAAAAAGAATGTATTCAAAGTAAGGGATATAACAATTTTTAAAAAAATACAATGTATTTTCAAACGACACTAGCCTCTTGTTTCAAAAAAATAGAAGATTACTTTAGAAAACAGCCCAGTCTTTTTTAAATAGATGCATTTAATTCCGAGTCTGTGAACAAAACTCCCGAAAAGATAATTACTGAGCTTAGTAGCCGTCACAGAACAACCTATGTAGATTTCCTATTTGACTTTTTAATTTTCAATATCAAAGTCACCAATTGAAGTTACAATAAATAATCATTTGCATAGGTTATTTCGTTGCAGACACTTAGTCGATAATAAACAAGGAAGGTTCCATCGAAATATTCAAAATAAAGCCACGAACACAATAAAAATTTTTTAAAGAAAGTGTAAAAAATAATAATTAAAAAATTTTATTCACGGCTTGAAATATAGAAAAATATCCAGAAAATAGCAGAAAAGAGAAAGAGAAAAAAAAAAGAAGTAATGTAAAAAAATTTATAAAAAGAAAGAGGCTTGAAGGAGGCCGAAAAGCCAGAAATAAGCAAAATTTCCTTCTTAAAAGGTATTAAAAAGGAATTATTTAAACCTGTAAGGAATTCTGGCCCCTTTGGGGATAGTATGTATATACTCCTTCCTGAATTCAGGGTTTCGCATCATGCAATAGGAGGCATCATCTTTCTTGTAGGCATTATGCTTGCCCATGCGTTTCCAGATGGATTCCAGAGGCTCTTCACATATATTGCCAAAAGATAGTGGGGTATATGCACAGGGCATTACCTCCCCGTCTGAAGCAACATGCATCCAGCGCCTGCCGGCAAAACATCCGAAAAGTTCAGGACCCATAAAATAAGGGAAAGCTGTAACTCTCGGCCCCTCGGGTTTGCTGTTCATGGCTTTCTGGAAAGTCTGAAGCCTTGATACGTCCTTCTCACTTATTACCTCATCCTCATGTTCAAGCCAGCGCCCCACTGCAATGATCTCGTAAATAGACATCTCCTTCATTTCCAGATCGGCTGCAAGGGAATAGAAATCCTCCAGATCATCGATATTATGCGGAGAAACAACGACAAACATATCAGTAAGGATTCCTGCAGCACTTGCATTTTTGACTCCATCAATTGCATCCCGGTATGCACCGCTCCGTCCTCTGAAGCGGTCGTGCTCAGCTTCAAATGGGCTATCAAAGCTGATCCTTGAAGCATACAGTCCTGCAGCCTTAAGTGCCTTTGCCCTTTCTTCAGAGAGCTTGAAGCCTGAAGTAAAACATGTGGCAATTGCCTTTGTCTTGTCTACCCTGGAGACCATCTCAACGAGATCATCCCTGAGCATCGTCTCTCCGCCGTCAAAGGAAACCAGATAGGCTCCAAGGTCAAGGCTCTGCTCTATAGCGTTACATATCTCATCAAGGGTCAGTTCTCTTTCAGGTTTTATGTCAGCTGCTCCGCAGTGAATACACCGATTTGGACAGCGGGCGGTAATCCCTATTGAAAATTGATCCGGAACACGTTTCTTCATTATGGCTGCAATTTCAGCACTTATGACTCGGCTGAAAACAGGGCCGGGAATGGGAGGAATCCATGTGGAGAAAATAATCTCGTCTTCGTTTATTGAAATAGGTTTTTCTTCCGCAAAGATGTTGTTTATACGTTTCAGAAAGGGTTTTGCAAGCTGGGAAAGAGGACCTTCTGCATCAAGCACCAGCTTTTCATTTTCTGTACTGGCATTTACCTTAATCACCGGACTATCATATACTCGCATGGATACACCTGATAAAGTTAATATCAAAAGCTGAAAACTTTTGGGGTTTAAGTAAGAAACTAAATTGCATCATTATTGGCATTCTATACACAGAAATTCGACAGAGTCAATTCATTTTTCAGGATGAGTAGAGCTAAATCAGATATTTTGAAGCATGTCTACGGTTATATAATCAGTTATCTGGAAAAGTTTATCCCTTGCCGGACATACTCTAAATGTTTCAAGTGTTTCTTTTGCGGCACTAACGTGCAGCCTTACGGAATCTATAGACTTCTCTAAGGCCTCTTCCTTTGACATGTTCCTCATGTAGATGTGCGGCAGGGTTTCAGATGTAAATTTTGATTCCTTGCCCTCGACTACTTCTAGAAATTCAAGAATGTCATCAACAATCTGGTATGCAGTTCCCAGGGAATTCCCAAAGAAGCTAAAACGCTCCGCAAGTGCCTCATCAGCTCCTCCGGTATATGCTCCAATGGATGCACTGATTGCGAATAGAGAAGCAGTCTTCTTATAAATACATTTTAAATAATCGCTTTCTCCGAAGTTATCGTCATCAAGCCTCAGGTCAAGGACCTCTCCTTCCGCCATATCCATTCCCGCCTTTCCAAAATCTCGAATTACCTTTTCACCATAAGGGGAAATGAACGCAATTGATTTTGCAATGAGATAATCACCACAGAGCAGTGATCTGGAAGGCCCGAATTTTTCCGGGGCAGAGGGCAGATTCCTCCGGATAAGCCCCTGATCCAGCAGGTCATCATGAATTAAGGAAGCCGAATGCATCATTTCAACGGCAAGGGCTGCATTAAGGCTCCGGGAATATGAATCTGAACAGATCTCGCTGGCCAGAAGAAGGATAATTGGTCGAATTCGTTTTCCTCCGGAATGACAGACATGCTCAACCATTTTTTTTAAGCCGGAGTTCTCTATTCGGGCAATTGAGTCCTCAATCCCGGCTTCTACATATCTGTATTCTTCCCATTCTTCAATATTCATCAATATTACTCCGTATACTTTGACGGGCATCCGGTAACTATCTTATTTGCCTCAAACGTAGATTCGGAAATCATTGTTCCGCTAATTGTCACCTGTTTTCCTTCGGCAAGATTGGAAGGGAGATCTCCTACATAATTCACATGTATCTTAAGGTTTTCATCATTTTCGTCTTTCAGTTCAAATGATGTCATGCCAGGAACCTTTTCAAGGCTTCCGTCCTCTACAATTCCCATTGCATTTATACTCTGCCCGGCATAGCCCTGAGGGTTCGAAAGAAGCTCAGATACTGCAAGATATCCTTCAGAAGAGTCGACTCCATATAACCCTATAAGAAACACACCAGCAATAAAAGCAACTGCAAGCAATGATTTTTTTCTTTTGTTCATTCTAAAACCCCGTATAACTCGATCATTACATTAACCTTTTGTTGGACTCTGCATACGTCTTAAGTAATGACAGGAGGTATGCAAATATGAGTATCCAGCTGATTGCAAACGCCAGAATAAAGGGTTCCATTTATATCACGTCTTTGCACTATCAGTTTCTTCAGCCCGGTTTTGAAGCCAGGGCAGTATAAAGGAAGAAAACTGTTTTTGAAAACTTATGTCTAGCCCTATATAAGAGTATATATCTCTTATCAGAGAAATAAGATTCCAGAGGGAAAAAACAGGAAAAATTATATTTTTATTATCCACTGTAAAAATAAAAATAATTATTCTTATCTAAAGAGCCCAATATTATTTTTACAGTATTATATAATCATTTGAATATTATTTAATTAAAATTTTTACAAAGGAAATATTGGATATAAAGTGGCTTTCTTTCAAAAAGTAGCAAAAATCGATGAATTCAGCCAGAATATTTACTTGTAACAATAATAAAAAAATAAGATTGTTAAAGCTTTATCTGGTGATATTTACTCTAAAATATTCATGTAATAAACCCATTTCTCAAGCGAGCAGGGTTAACAATAAAATAGAAATATATATAGAACTGGAATATATAAAAACTGTAAAAATTCAACTGGTACCTTCACACTATTTAATGCTATTATCCGAATTTGCAAACTCGAAATTCTAACCGGAACAATTCAGTAACCTGAGTTACTTATTTGCCTTTTTCCCGAAGATATTTGACTACTATTTGCAATGGCACATTTTCAGACATCATCTGGATGCCTTTTGGATGCCTTTTATTACTACATCATCTGGATGCCTTTTATTACTATACCACCCCAAACAATTCCACCCCAAATAATTATACAGTCTTTTTCCCCTTCGAATAATCAGGTAGTCCTCATTTATTTACATGCCTATTTTGTTTCTTCAGGGGGCAGGTCGCCAGATGGAATTTTGGAGGCACATTATAATTTTTGTATTGAAAGATGGTTCTCGGGGTCAAGCATAGTAAGGAGTTTTTTCTTACCGGTGGTAGCCCAGCCACAACCCTGCATGCAACAAGGGAGAAATCCAGAAAGCCATTTTAGGAGATATTGACCATGTGAACTACGCTAAACTAAAGATTTAGCGGTTTCCGGATTCATCCTTCCCTCTACTGAGGACAAGTCATACAGGTCCTGCCCCGCATACCACAGGTGAAATGAATATATGATCGTGAGAGTACTTGAGATGCTTAGAGCTTCCGGTTTTCTCCAACTTAATGTTCCCGATCCCTTCAGGTATACGATACCCTGTTATCCAACTCCCCCAGTTTGGTTTTCGCATTTTGGGTTGTGGTGACAGTATCTACTATTAAATTAACTTAATACGAAAAATAGTTTAGCAGAATCAACAATTTAAAAATAGATGAAAATTGACGCTTGTATCCCATGAAATTAAGATTTCGTGAGTTTTACGCTTCTTCCTATAAAAATCGGAGAGAATAGAGTAAGGAAAAAAAGGAGATATACCACAATATTGCTGGAGTGAATAAAAAAATATATAATGTCGAGCGAAAACGTTATATTTAACAAATACCTCTAGATGTGTTGCAGTTTGCGTTGATGGTCTAGTGGCTATGACTTGGGCCTTCCAAGCCCAAAACCCGGGTTCGAATCCCGGTCGGCGCATTTAAACCTTTTTAAATAGTTTTAAATAATTTTTTCTCTTATTTTATTTATCACGATACAAAGACAACGTAGTGCGAGGGTTGCCCAGCTAGGTCAAAGGCGATGGGCTTAGGACCCATTTTCGCAGGAATTCGTGCGTTCGAATCGCACCCCTCGCATTTGTTTTACAGGCTTTTTTGACCCCTCAGATAATATCAGGGCCGCTGAAGAGTTTGATCAAAAACTTCTTCTTTACCTTCCTGCCGGGATTCCAGAGAGTTTCCGTAAAGTCCGTACTTTACCAGCGCCTTTTCAACATAAAGCCAGAAAAATCCGACTATGCAGCCTATGAGCGCGCCCACAATCACATCCGAGGGGTAGTGGACTCCGATAAATATCCGGCTCAAACTTACAGTAATAGCAAATATCCAGACTAAAAGTTTAAATTTTCCTGCTCTTGAGTGCAAAAAAGTAGCCAGAGCAAAGGACATAAGCGAATGCCCACTCGGCATAGAGTATCCTGTGGTGCAGGTTACAAAACGGACGTCTTCAGGTCTCGGGACTTCAAAAATAGGCTTGAGAGCCAGGGCTAGAGACCAGGCCGATACGAGTAAGACAAGGAAGAGAATTGTTTGCTCCCTTCCTCTGTAATAATAGAGTACAGCAATGATCAGGAAAAGAAAGTAATCAAATTTAAGGCTTACAAATAACATGAAAGGGTCGAGAAAGGAAAAGGAGTTCAGAAACATCAGAACATAATAATCAAACTGAGAAAACATTGACAAGCGGGATCACTTCTTAACTTTGTAGAATACCAGGACTAAAATATGTTATCTTAATTTAATTTGTCTATTTTCGGATTTCAAACTATCTATTTTTTAAAGCGCCCATTTTTTGCATATGCTTTTCTCTTACGGAGATCTCCTTGCAAGGTATCTCTCTGAACCGGAATGCTTGACAAGCTTTCCACCTTCGAGTTTGGACACCGAACCGTGTCCACAACAGATTAAGCATTTTTTGCCTTTCTTGGAGAGTTTGTTATCAAGTTCCAGTATCAGGGACATGAGGGCATTTCGTTCCTCTCTTGCAAGGTTGCTGTCTACATTTACCGATGTCATGAGATAATCAGCCAGGAAATTGTATTCAGCCCTTTCCGGGCTCAAGCTCCTGAAATTAATCACTGAATCTTGAGGGAAAACAAGCCCTTCTTCAGGGCACAGGTAGAAGATTTCCCCATGCATGTGCCCTCCAAGACCCTGAAGGGCTTCAAACTCCAGACCTCCTATCCTGAAGCGAGCAATAAGAGGAAAAGCTCCCCTTTTCTCGACTTCTTCAGCCTGAATCGGGATTTCAGGGAAAAGGATCACATTTGAAGGAGGAGTGAACCTTGAAAAGAGATTAATCATTTTTGTATAAACCTCTTCCAGAATACAACCCTGATTGCTGGACCCATAAGCCCTGCTGGTTTCCCGCGTAATTTTCAAGGTTTCGTTATTGAGGTAAGAAGGAGCGGAAAAATAGCCTGCAGCCCCGCAGTGGTCAGCATCTGCATGAGTAATATAGATTCTTTTAAGCAGGCTCAGGTCTCCAAGCCTGTAGTGCTGGAGCATATTCACGACATCCGGCTGGTATATCCCATAGCCCGTATCAATCATAACCCTTTCTTCAGAAGTATCGAAAAGATAGATATTTCCTCCACAAGGAAGCTGGAAACAGAAAAGTTCAATGCCGTCCTTTACCCTGATCCTCTGCACATCGGCATAAAAGCCTTCTCCTGAAGTCCGGTTAAGGGTTTCTCCGACTTTGAGGATGTTCTCAAAGACCTCAACAGGGTCTTTTCGCAGGTTTGAGAGTTCCTGGGCGATATGGTTGATGTCGTGCAAAAATTTCATTAAAAAGGCATCTTCTGCATTTCCGAGATAGTTCCTCAGTTTCTGGGCAAGCCTCAGATAAAAAACCGTATCATCAAGCTTTTCCCCTGTTGTGTCATATTCAACAATCTCAAGCCTGTACTTTGATTTGAGCTGGTTCAGGAGAGCATCTATAAGGCCGGCATTTTCAATGTTAAGGCTCACGACTAGCCTTTCAGGATGCTGCCCCCTGTCATCAAAATCAAGGAAAGTGATATTTGCCCCTGAAGAAGTGATATAGTTCAGGAGATCAAATAATGCTCCTGGGCAGTTTGGGAGATAGACATTGAATTTAAGAAAAGCTACAGGCTGCAGGGAAGTCTGGAGGTAACCTATTTTTTCCAGCTCCTCAAGGATTTTTTGGTAAGCCTGTGAAGCAGCCGCTACCTCAAAAAAGACAGTGTTCCTGTCGATCCTCCGGTCATACTGTATCCGGTTGATGTTTCCTTCATGCCGCGTGATAATCTCGGCTGCACTGTGCAGGGCTCCGGGCTTGTCAGGCATGCAAGCGATAAAAGAGAATTGTTCCATGAAACATCCCCTGATCAGGTAAAAACCGTTTTTCTGGTTAATTTAGATTAAATCCTGCCTTACTTTAAACTTTCCTGTTTATGAGAAAATGGAGAATTAAAAGAAAATAATAATTCAGCATATAATAATAATTTAGCACTCAAGCACAACAGCCCGGAGTCCAAGCGCCTCAAAAACTCCTTTGATCTCAAAAAGAGGGTTCTCTTTCCTGTAAAAGAGATGGGATCTACAGGCACAGTCCGTACACCCAAATCCCGGAGCTGAATCCCCCCCAAGCCTGCAGGCAATTTCACACTCAAGCCGGGCAGAAGTGCCGGCACAAACTGCCTGGGACAATCTAAACGAAGAGTTCAGATGGAGATAATCTACGTGCCATCTGGGATTCTTATCCCCTTTTGAAGAAAGGTCAATATGTCTTTTTAGTCTCTTCATGCCTCCGGGTCCGAGGGCCGAACCTACGTAGATATGAAAACCTGCAGGAAACGAAAACGTGCCCTTTTTCCCTACTTCAATTATGCAATCCCTGTTCTCAAACACCAGGCAGTAAACCCCTTTTTCGGAAAAATCCATTTTCAGACTCCGATTATTAATAACTCGATTTCTTAGCGACTTCGGTTTTTAAGACCTCAATTTATTTTCAGAAACCTGAAGGTACTTCTCAAGCAGAGGCACAACCATTTCCTCCAATTTATCTTTTTCCTTCAGGGCTTCAACCCAGGAGACAGGTACTGCTTCAATCCCAAGCCTTGCCCCGAGTATCCCGCCTGCGACGCTGCCCACTGAATCTGAATCTCCGGTTATGTTCACCGCAGTTTGAATGGCTTTTTTGTAATCATCAGGGTACCGTAGAATGCAGAAATAAGCAAGGGCAAAAGTTTCATCGGCATACCAGCCCTGCCCTATTTTCTGGAGAGCCTCTTCATCACTCAAATTACTATGAGCCAGTTCATAAGATCTTTTCAGAGATTCCGTAAACTCCTCAGAAATCCCTTCCGTTGCCTTGAGAAGAGGTAAAAACATATCTTCGGGGGTTACCCCATCAAGAGCCAGTTTTACAGCATATGCTCCCGCAATGGATGCAGCATCTGCAGTAGGATTAGAGTGGGTAATTCTACCGGAAACTGAAGCTGCTTTTATCAGTTTTTCGGGGTCATTCCGGAAAATGAAACCAAGGATTCCAACCCGCATGAGGCTTCCGCATGTTTTTGAGTTTATTCCTGCCCTGCTCCAGTGAATTCCATCTCTGAGATTAAGGGCTGCACTTCTGGTTGTTGCTCCGGCTCCAAGGTCAGGCTCATCCAGCCAGAGGACAAGTTCCTCTGCGATTTTGTCCATAAGCCCTGGAAGTTCAAGTTCTGCCCCATGCAGGAGCCCTCGGGCAAGTACAAGCATCAACTGGGTATCATCCGTCCAGGAAGACTCTGGAGAGAGTTCAAGGATTCCATCTTCTCCATATTTCTCTTCTATTTGCTCAAGGTTCAGATGTTCTACGGGACGGCCAAGAGCATCTCCGCATGCGGTGCCGAAAAGAAAGCTACGAAGCTTGCTTTCAAGATATGGAGTCGCTTGTGTGTTATCTGTACTCATGATTTCAATTCCATAACTCAAGAGAGAAATGTGACTATTCATGTATAATTAAGCTTACTCAGATAGGTTTGAGTTTTTGAATTATATCAAATTGTTGCTAATAGTTTGAGGTAAAAATCCCAAATCCTGAAGCTCTATGAGTACATTTCCATGATTGCCAGGACTTTTACAAGGAGGCTGTGTTTAGCTTAAAATGCTTTAATTGATTTCGGTTTGTTAGATACAGAATTCAGCAGAATGATCTTGTTTTTGTTCTAGGTATACAGGGCAGGATTATCATAGTGCCTTTGCAACTCCACATACCTTAATCTCGATATCATGTTACTCTCAAACTTGACCTTCTTTGATTCAAGAGTAAACCGTATGAACTTATCATACCCTTCAACCATGAGTACATCTCAACCATTAAGTAGTGGACAACCTGCGCAGTTGAATTGAAAAAAAAGTAGCATAAGACTTCTAACTATCTAATTCATAATATTTGTGACAGATTTGCAAATGTTTGATTTTGATCCTCAAATATATAAGTTCAAAAATTATTAAGTTATAGTTATTTAGATTGGATCTCCAAAAAATAATTCATTTTTTAAGAGTTATTGAGCCGTATATAGGAAATTAAGTGTGGTTTCAGCTGTCTTCCAATAAAAATATACTTTTTGATGGAATTATTTGTCCTTAAAATGGGTAAAAATTATTAATTTGATATTTAAAAGATATTTTATCCTTATTTTGGACGTTTAATTAAATATAACTAATAATAATACTGGATGCCATAGTTACAAATAAATATAATTTGGCAGACATTAAGCAATTATTTAACTTTATTATTGTTTTTAAGGACATATAAGAGTTATTAACTAGATATGTAATTATTGACATCTATTTTTACCTTAATAAGATCATATATGCGCTTATCAGAAAAAATAAGCAATTTAAATCCTTTATTTATACCTTATTTTGGAGAAACCAGGAAATATAACTGTATACATATATAAATAGAACAATATTAAAATAATTAAAACTGTATTAATATTAATGTATACCATACATACCTATTTATTTTCGCACCTTATGATAATATCTAAAAAACGTTTCTTTGAAAGTAGGTAAGCATGTCAATAGCAAAACACAGCGTTTAAGCATTGTGTTTAGTTAACAAAAGTGAGGAATGAGAACAAATGGGGAAGTGGGGTATTAGAACAAATGGAAAAACAGGATTTGACATCCTAAAAAAGACAGGTTATCTTTTCATGGTAACCTTAATATTATTGACAAATGTAGCAGCAGCAGAGGACGATACAGGAGATCCAGAGGACAACAAAATTGCATATAACGATGTGACGATCTCAGAAGACACGTTTGACACTGTTTCATTTGAAAATGTAGAATTTAACAATGTCGTATTTAATAATGTCACATTTGTCAATGTCTCAATTAACACCCT
Organism: Methanosarcina sp. WWM596; assembly: GCF_000969965.1. Taxonomy (GTDB): domain Archaea; phylum Halobacteriota; class Methanosarcinia; order Methanosarcinales; family Methanosarcinaceae; genus Methanosarcina. Next base: position 715,320 of record NZ_CP009503.1, on the reverse strand, counting down.
CATAGTTAACAATCTCACAACAGTTGAACCGGATGCAGCAAACACCGCAGATGCTCCTAAAGTTAGCCGTCAATTATCGGAGTTCAACCCTGATCAGAGGAGTACTGCAGCAGCGAGTGCTGAACCGGGAAGTACCGTAAATAGTGGAGATTATGCAGGGAGTAAAGCGTACAATGGAACTGGTGCAGGAAACACCCAAAATAATGGGACGTACGCCGGAGCAACCATTAATAATGGGCTATACGCAGGAGCAATCTTTAATTATGGGACGTACGCAGGCTCCAGAGTTTATGGGGAAGAGGCAGGATACACCATAAATAATGGGGAGTGTGCAGGAAACACCCAAAATAATGGGGAGTATGCAGGAAGCACCCAAAATAATGCGGAGGCTACAGGCTCCAGATATTACAATGGGACGGAAGCAGGAGCAACCATTAATAATGGGGATGATGCAGGATCCTACCATAATATTGGGGATGTAGCATATGGCTACATTAATAACGGGGATGGATCAGGTACCAAAAATTACATTGGAGAAGGTGCAGGAAACTTCATAAATAATGGAAAGGATGCAGCAAGCAGTTATAATTATGGGGATTCTGCAGGCGGCTACGTTAATAACGGGGTTGATTCCGGCTCCAGAAATTATGGGGAAGATGCAGGAAACACCTATAATTATGGAGAATGTACAGGAAACACCGATAATTATGGGGAAGTAGCAGGCGGTACCATTAATTGTGGAGATGGCTCCGGCTCCAGATATTATGATGTGGCTTCAGGAAACACCATAAATGATGGGGGAGTAGCAGGAAACACCATAAATAATGGTGTGGCAGCTGGAAGCACCGGAAATAATGGGGCATGTGCAGGCTCCAGAAATTATGGGGTGGATTCAGGAAACACCATAAATAATGGGGATTGTGCAGGAAGCACCTATAACAATGGAAAGGATGCAGCAAGCACCGAAAATAATGGGGACAATGCAGGCTCCAAAAATTATAATGGGAAGGATTCAGGAAGCGTCGAAAATAATGGGGACAATGCAGGAAGTACCATAACCAAGAATATAACCATAAATGAAGCGAACGATGAAGAGGACGATGAAGAAAACGATGAAGAAAACGATGAGGGGGACGATGAAGAAAACGATGAAGAAAACGATGAAGAAAACGATGAAGCAAACAATGAAGCAAACGATGAAGCAAACGATGAAGAGGACACCGTATAATAAGTGAAACTAAAAACTAAAAAACACACAAAAACACATTGTATCAGTACAATGTTGTTAATAGAACTTACGCAGTTGCCTGCTCTGCAGGCAACTTTTGAATTTCCTTATTTTTTTATACTAAAGAAGACTTTTTGTGAACTACCCCTCCATGCTTTCTGATGAAAGCACAGCACTCCTTTGATGTATAAGCTTCATCAATTCTTATTACTCTTTTATCTATAAGCTCCGCCTTGTAGGTCAAGAATTCGATGAAACGAGAAAAATATCCTTGATTCTGAGTTGATCTATTCTGAGAACGTTTTCTTTTTTACCTTATGAGAGAAACAGAGTTTTCCACTATTGATTTTGAATCCGCTTTGATTGTAAACTAACGTCATGAAGTATTTTCCACTTCTGAACTTTGGCGGTCTTGCAGATTTATCACCATTTATCCAGAGTGAGAAGAATAATTTGTAATTAGCATCGAGCTTTTTCAATACCGATCGCAGTATTTTGGAATACACTATATTGTACTCAGGGAATTTTTCTTTCAATGCTGGAAGCTGATTCTGTTGTTCTACGTACTTTACAGTTCTCTGTTCGAATACGATCTTGACCAGAACGTATCTTTCCATAACATAGTTTTTACTTCAGGGAAGTTTTTGCGAATCTCCCTTGAAGTTATTGTCTTGATGATGTTAATATACTTTGGAATATCGAGCGAAGGTTTTGCTGAAAATAATAAGTGAAAATAGTCTTCGTCACACTCGATATTCAGCACTTCAACATCGAATGTTTCACTTATGCTATGGATTTTTATTTTGAGAAAATCAATTATAAGAGGATTCGTTAAAGCTTTTCTCCTATATTTCACACACTGAATGAAATGATAATGGAGTGAATTCACAGAATGGCCCTTAAGACCCAGAGTTTATACTGAATAGTTATAACTATATTGATATAACTATAAGTATAACTGATTATTCTACTGTTGTTTTGTAGAAGTTGATGGCTTTCATCCCCCACCTGTCACTTACGCTCCGAGGAAGGGGACTTCACGCCTTAGAGTTAAAACAATTGAATTTTCAATTCAATTATCTGAGTCCTAAAATACAAAATCAAAAAACGAGTGTAAAAAATGGTATAAAAAACGAGTGTAAAAAGGAAAAGTGCTCCGATGGGGATTTGAACCCCAGTCGCAGGAGTGAGAGTCCTGAATGATTGGCCGAGCTACACTATCGGAGCACGCTGTTAATTATGTTCTGTCCCTAAGACAGCATACGTTCAAGTGATTTATAAAATATAAACCTTTCGACTGATTTTCAAAAAAAATTGAAGCAGCCGGGAGGATATGCATACTTCCCGGCAGAGAGTTAGAGGAGATTTCCTTCAGAATGAAGGCTATCTGTTTACTTTTCCGGTAACCGAAGTTATACGAACATGGCCTGAGGAATTGTTGGCTCCTGCACATTAACGACCTTGTCATAGGCTTTCATGAAGTCTGCCATGGTGATCTGTTTGCCGCGCCTGCGCAGAACAAAGATCCCAGCTTCTTTGACAATTACGTTTATATCTGCCCCACTCCTTCCTGACAGGACCTTTGCAAGCTTTTCAAAGTCTACGTCATCAGCAAGTTTCATCTTGCGGGTGTGGATTTTTAGGATCTCGATTCTGCCTTTTTCATCAGGGAGCGGAACTTCGATGGACCTATCGAACCTGCCGGGTCTGAGGAGAGCGGGGTCAAGAAGGTCAATCCGGTTGGTTGCAGCAACCACCTTTACATTTCCTTTTGGATCAAATCCATCCATCTCAGCGAGGAGTTGAAGCATTGTCCTATTTACCTCCGCCGAGCCGCTTGTTCCGTCATAGGTCCTCATGCTGCCCACAGCATCGATTTCGTCTATGAAGAGGATACTTGGGGACTTGTCCCTTGCAAGCTGGAAAATGTCCTTGACAAGCCTTGAGCCTTCCCCAACGAACTTCTGGACGAGGTCTGAACCTGACATCCGGATGAAGGTGGCTTTTGCCTGAGAAGCTATGGCTTTTGCAATCAGGGTCTTTCCCGTCCCAGGGGCGCCGTGGAGCAGAACCCCGGAGGGAGGTTCAATTCCCAGGTCCTCAAAAAGTTCGGGTTCGGTAAGTGGAAGTTCCACGCTTTCACGGACTTCCTGAAGTACCTCATCCAACCCACCAATCATGCTGTAGTCCACACCCGGAGAATTGATAAGCTCCATAACCTGAGCTCTCACATCGGCAGCCCTGCTCACTATGGAAATGATCGAGTAAGCCCCATTTACCGCAACCCTCATCCCAGGCTCTATTTTCCCGAGGCATTCCTCCGGGATCTGCGTGAGGACTTCCTGGTTGTTTCCGTGCTGTCTGATAAGGGCAATTTCCCCATTTACCTCAAGAATGGTTGCAATGAAAAGTGGAGGTTCGGTAAGTTGTTCCAGGTGAGCTTTTAATTTATTGATTTCCTGAAGGTGCCTGCCTGTGGCTACACTGGCTTCAAGGAGCCGTGCCTTCATATTTTCGTTCTGGACCTTAAGTATCTCTATTTCGGTTAAGAGAGATTTCACATCCTCAGAAATGATCTCCCCGCCTTCAAGCTGAAACTCTACCCTAGACTTAATATCTTCCAGGGAAGACCTTATGGCACTGTCTTCTGACATTTGAATACACCTGTGTTATGATATAAAATTGATTTGAATATTGGTTTCAGGTTAATTGAGTTCTAAACGTGTGTATATGGTTGATTTAGTTGATTCGGAGGTAAAAGGTTTACGAGTAACCTTATTTGCAGGTGATGATCTGCAGCTATCAGAGTTTTAGCAATTACCCTGAGCAATTACCCTGCAGATTTCTGTCTGGAGATGCAATTATCTTCCGGCATCTGCCTCCGTTCCTTCAGGGCTTTTACAAAAGAGCAAAAGCCTGAAAACGGACGCCAGGAACAGAACAATACTTTTCATGACTATTGCCCTTAAGAGAGCAATTGCACGTTACCCAGTACAGGACAATTTATACATATATTTTTTACAGGATAGCGTACGCATATCAAAGGTTAAAATGCAATTGAAGAGGTTCTAATGCAATTGAAGAGGTTCTTATCGTGTTCACAGTATATATAAGATGCCGGGAATAATTATGCACATATAAATATAAAAAGGATATATATAAGTTCCTGCCGCCCATTGCTAACCCTTATAAAATTGTCTAAGAAACTTATTATTATTTTCTGGTCTTTAGATTTTTCTGGTCTTTAGATTTTCCTCTCTAAATCATGCAAAACAGTCAAATTTTAATTATATTTTGATAATTTTTCAATTAATAGGAAAAGGAAACGTCGCAATAGATAAGTCAATGATAAAAACGGTAGTTGACGGAAAAATAATGATTCCTTTGCCAAAAGTTTTGGTTGGAAATCGATACTAACCTATGTTCCCCGTATTATCTACTTATTATGCTGATTGTGGCAGAAAATTACATGTGAACTCTCACTACACTCGTTTTATTTTGTCAAGTCACGGCACTATAGCTCGCAATGTTACATACTGGTTTTGTCCTGCTTGCAAGAAACCTTTTCACGATCAAATTATTGGTGTTCCTGGTTCTGCAGATTACAGTTCTGAATATTATGATAAACAAATGAATGTTAGATATGATGAACGATGCAGTCTAACAATTCACGATGAATAGGGAACATATACAGAAGGCCTGATAACCTTCTGTGGAAGAGCTCCTTGTGCAACTTCACTATGGTTATATGAACAAAAACGAGCAGAACTTTCAAAGCAAGAACTTTTGGATCAAAAAGTTGCCTTTCGCGAAACATTGTATGTTGATGGAGATTGGATCAAAAAAGGCTGGAAATAAAAGTTTGAAAATCTATTGGAGAGAACGATTCCAAAGAAAGAATGGAAGAAAATGCGATATAAATCTGTTTACGTTGTTGCTACCGAAGAAAAGGTAATTTTAGATTTTGAGGTAACTGACCGATTACCAACAATTGAAGCTCTGATGCCTCATTTCATTCAAATAAAGAATCGATTTCCCGAAGGCAAAATACAAAAGATTGTTTCTGATGAGGACAAAGCAATCATAGGAGCCGTAAAGAGGGTGTTCCCTGAAGTGGCTCATTTTTTTTTGCGTGTTTCATCAATTAAAAAACGTTAGCAAGAGATATTATGAGGAATTGAACTCTATTGAAGAGATCCCAGATAATGACAGGGTTGTGTACAATGAGATCTGTCAGTTGATCCGTTCTTATACGGCCATCAGTGCTGTTGCATATATTCAAAAGATACGAAAATTTGACTCTAATTTGAAACTTTCAGAAGCGTCTCATAAAGCGATTTCTTATGCAGAAGAGATTTTCAAGAAGAATGTAAGCTTCTTGAAAAAAGGTTTTACACCTGAGACGAATAATACAATGGAACAGATATTTTCTTTGACATGTGATATCGTAGACAAAGCAAGATCTTTTAAAACCGATAGTGGCCTAACTAATTTTTGTTATAATTTATTTACTTATTTCAACAAACGGTGTTTCAGTACTGGTAAATGGAAAGGATTCTCACCCTTAATGAGGGCAAGATTCCAATATGGATAAAAGCAAAGGAAAAATGGAAACTTAGAACCTAAACTTGAAGTCTTCCAGTCGTAGCTATTGAAAAATCCCACAAGAATCAATCCATAATTGAAAAATGTTTAAAACTGTACATATGAATGGATCAACTTTTCCAAGATGTGTAGATTGGTTTACTCAAATTCGGATGAAATTTTATGATTATTTTTGAAATTGAAGAAAAACCAGAAAAAATTAAAAAGACTCTTGTCTTATAATACTCACATAATACACATCAGTTTCTTTGTTTCTTTCATACTCTTTATTTTTTCCTTTCGATTAGTTATGCATAATTGTCACTTTTCAATGTCACCGCATTTCTCCCTGAAAGAGCCAGAATTTGAGATACATAGATGGAATATTACGGCATTTTTATACATCTCTGCCCTGGGGAATGAACGATATAAAAACCTTTCGTTGGAACGATTCAGAACCCGGGGCTGAAAAGAGGCAACTTTGTACAAATATTCAAAATAGAACCTTGACTTTACCAGATTATTGATATATTATCTCAACTTCAGTTATAGTTCTACAATAAAGATAATAAAAAGAATAAACTCGTTTACATGCCTAAAAAATTCAAAGGATAGATTTAATAATAGAAGCATAATATCATTCCACATGCGTGTATCAGAAGATTTTCTAAGAGTAGGTGCAACAGTCACATTTGTTGGCTTTGTTATAGTATTTTTAGGTATAATTCTTACAATGTTACAGCATCCTGCAAGCACTCAAATGGGCGGACTGGTCATGCTCGGACCCATTCCGATAGTATTCGGCTCTACTCCTGAAATTACAACAAATATGCTTGGACTTGGATTATTAATAACAATTCTTTATCTATTCCTGTGGAAGACGAAACGTTGATTGGAAACTTACTTGTTTTAACTGGAATTTTCATTATACTCTTCGGGTTTTTAATACTTATAATCGGAACAGCCATAGGCATGCGCGAAACTTCCGAACCTGGAAAAGGATATTCAAAAAGAAGGGGCTGGTTCGGAAAAGATGCTGATTCGGGAAATTCTTTCGGTTTCGAGGACCCCGGTAAGAAAGAACCTCATGCAGGAAAAGCCGAATCAAGGATAAGGGGTGGAGGAGTAATTATGCTTGGCCCGATCCCGATTATCTTTGGAAGCGAAGGGGAAAGTGCAAAGACAGCAACAATCCTTGCGATAATCCTGATGGTTCTCAGTCTGCTTATTTTCAGAGGCATAATCTTCTGAATTTGCCTTCATCTGCATTCAAACACTGATCTACTCTGTTTTCAAAGCTACTCTGTTTTGGTCTTCTCCAGCCACAAGATTGATATTCGGTATTAGGTCCCTCCTGCCTAGTTTTTGTTTCTATCTACTGTATGCAGACGGGCTCAAACAGGGAGCGGCACGTGGAAAGGAGAAATAGGAGATACAACAAAGGTCATTTCGGAATAATACCAACCAATTAACCAGGGAACCCCTCTGTTTTCAAAGGCGCAGAATTTAAAACTACCTGCTCCTTTAAACCGGACAAAACCTTATTAAGGTTAAGCCCGATTCAGGGCTTATGTTTACGATAATCACAGGCGCGCAGTTCGGTGACGAGGGAAAAGGTAAGATTGTCGACCTTCTTTCAAAAAATTATGATATTGTTGCCCGTTTCCAGGGTGGGAACAACGCAGGCCATACAGTCAGGGTAGGAGATGAGGTCTACAAACTGCACCTGATCCCCTCAGGCATCCTGCTTGATGCCAGGGTCCTGATCGGGCCTGGGGTTGTCCTGAACCCTGAGGTTTTAGCCGAAGAAGCCACAATGTTTGAGAAGCATGGGATAAAGGTAGACCCGGGAAAACTCGGGATTGATGCAAAAACAAGCATTATTATGCCTTACCACATAGAAATGGACGGGCTCAGGGAAGCTGCAAGGGAAACAAAAATAGGGACCACTCGGCGCGGAATCGGCTATGCCTATATTGATAAAGTAGCAAGGGACGAGATCCGCATGGCTGAACTTGTAGATAAGGATCGTTTCCTGGCAAGGCTTGAAGAACTTGCTCCCCAGAAAGAAAAAGAAATCGAGACAATGGGGGGAGACCCGAAGATCGTCAGAGACCCGGTCCTAATAAATAAATACCTTGAACTGGGAAGACAGTTTGCTGCCTATGTTACGGATGTTTCCAAGGAAATCAATCAGGCTCTTGATGAAGGAAAGCATGTCATGGCTGAAGCTGCCCAGGGAACCCACCTTGATGTGATACACGGAACCCAGAAATTCGTAACCTCTTCTTCCACAATTGCGGGTTCTGCATGTGCCAACCTTGGAGTGGGGCCTACAAGGGTGGACAATGTTATTGCCATAGTAAAAGCTTATATAACAAGAGTCGGGGAAGGGCCGCTACCAACAGAGCTTTCCGGGGAACTGGGAGAAAGGATACAGAAAGCCGGAGGAGAGTTCGGGACGACTACAGGCAGAGGCAGGAGGTGCGGCTGGTTCGACCTTCCACTTCTTAAAAAAGCCATTGCCCTTAACGGATATACGGAAATTTCCCTTACCAAGCTGGATGTACTGACAGGCCTTGACTCTCTCAGGATCTGTGTTGGATACAAACATAAAGGAGAAAGCCTGGACTATCCCCCGGAACTTACAGAAGATCTATGGGACTGCATCCCGGTGTATGAAGATCTCCCTGGCTGGAAAGACGAACTGACAGAGGTGAAAGCCTATGGTGAGCTTCCTGAAAATGCCCGAAACTATGTCAGAAGGCTTGAAGAGCTTATGAAAGTCCCTGTCAATTATATATCTGTAGGTCCTGGAAGGGCACAAACCTTTAAAAAAGAATAATGCCATTAGTAAATCTGTCCAGCAGATTACCGAAAAATGTATATATTAACCAATAAATTTATCAACTCCATTTTCCAGTTTAGACTAAAATCATATTAACCGGCATTATCGGGCCTTCTGGCCCAAATTTTAAGAGTCCGTAGCCAGCTAAAAACCAGCAATGGACTTCTCAGAAGAGAATAGAGTTACCTCTTTTCGAGAACAAGAGTTACATTCCTGACAGATTCGGGGGGAAGAATCGGCGCTATCACCCGAACCTGCAAAACTAACTTAATTTGCATAAGGAGGAGAGCATGACAACAGTATTCGATGTCCCTGCAATGGAAATGATCGAAAAACTTGCAGGTATTCTTAAGGAAAATGAAAAGATCGTTCCCCCAGAATGGGCAGGGAACGTGAAAACCGGGGTTCACAAAGAACTTTCCCCAACCAATGAAGACTGGTGGTACATCAGGTGCGCAGCAGTCCTGAGAAAGATTTATACAGAAGGACCAATCGGAACCGAGAGACTCCGCTCCGTATATGGGGGAAAGAAGGATAATGGTTCTCAGCCCTCCCACAAGGCAAAGGGCAGTGGTTCTGTTGCCAGAAAGACGGTACAGCAGCTTGAAGCAGCAGGCTTCCTGCAGAAGGTAAAGGACGGAAGAACAGTATCTGCAAAAGGACGTTCCATGATGGATAACGCAGCACACGAACTTAAGCAGGAACTGCTCGAAAAGATTCCGGGACTTGCCAAATACTGAAAGAGAAGATCTTTTAGAAAGGGACCTAAAAAATTCGGATCCCCTTTCATATATACTAACATACTAACAATATTTCAGAAAACCGATTTTTTCGGTGATTGCCATGTCTAATATGGATGACGAACTCGAAGAAATCCGAAAGAGACGGCTTGCAGAAATCCAGAAACAGCAGGCACAGAATCAGCCATCTGACACACAGGCGGCTTATCAGCAGGAACAGGCAAGAGCTGAAATGGAAGCTCAGAAGCAGTCGATACTGAGGCAGATCCTGACTCCCGAAGCAAGGGAACGTCTGACAACTCTGAAGATGTCAAGGCCAGCTCTTGGGGAACAACTTGAGATGCAGCTGATATCGCTTGCCCAGAGTGGAAGGCTCCAGTCTCAAATCGATGATGAGCAGCTGAAAACACTCCTGATGCGGATGCAGCCAAAGAAACGCAAGACGTCCATAACCCGGGTTTAATCAAAATGAAAGTCTCGGTCCTCTTTAGTGGAGGTAAGGACAGTTCACTCTCTGCCCTTTTGCTAGAGCCGTTTTTTGAGGTTGAACTCGTAACCTGTAACTTCGGATTGCTCCCTACAGGAAAAATCGCAGCAAAAACTGCTGAAGAGTTACATTTCCCACACAGGGTCCTTTCTCTTGAGAGGGAGATCCTGGAAAAGGCATACGAGATGGTACTGAAAGAAGGGTTTCCAAAAAGCGCTATCAATTATATCCACGAAAGAGCTGTCGAAACTCTTGCTATGGATCCGGCAGTTAAACTGATTGCCGACGGAACCAGGCGAGATGACAGGGTTCCAGTGCTTTCGATCTCACAGGTGAGAAGCATTGAAGACCGGCTGGGAGTACAGTATTCCTGCCCCCTTAAAGGATTCGGCAAAAAAGTTGTGGATTCTCTTGTAGGATGTTATCTGAATGTCGAACAGGGGCTGAGCGAAAGCACCCAGAAAGCAGATTATGAAACCGAACTCAGGGAGTTAATCCGGCAGAGACAGGGGAAGGAGATGATCAAGGAACTATTTCCGGTTCATATTCAGTCCCATGTGCTTTCAAGGAAGAAATATCCTTGAAAAAAGAAGCAGATGCATTTGAAAACTGGAAACCTCCCTGAAGAGGAAAATTCTGGAATAAAGATTTATAGAATAATCGAGTTATATTCAACCCTTATACTGCTGCAGGTTACCACAGAACATCATAGAATTTACAGGATATGGTTTACAGGCCTGCCGATTCATTCTGGCATGGTAGAGCCGCAATTACGTAAGGATTGAAATCACGATCAGCTAATTACTGGATATAACTGTAAATAAACAGAATAACTGTAAATTAACAGAATAACTGTAAATTAACAGAATCAGATTGCTTACAGGTCAACAGGTGTGATCCACTTGAGTCATAACATGAAAGGACAGAAGAAGCGTCTTGCAAAGGCGCACAACCAGAATACGCGAGTCCCTGTGTGGGTTATTGTGAAAACTAACCGGAAGGTAGTGAGTCATCCCAGGCGCAGACACTGGAGAAGAAGAAGCTTGGATGTGAAATAAGCGAGGATGGTGGGAAAAAATGGCAGACGACATGGTTAAAGAACAGATATATACTATACCCCTCAGAGAGACAAGGAAGGTCCCTGCATGGAAAAGAGCTAGCAGGGCAGTTACTGAAGTAAGGGGTTTTCTCGTAAAGCACATGAAAACCGAATCAACGCAGGTTAAGCTGGATAAATCCATCAATGAACGTCTCTGGGAAAAAGGCTGTGAAAAGCCACCTCTCTCAATCAGGGTACGGGCTGTGAAATTTGCAGATGGTGAAGTACAGGCAGAACTTGCCCAGTAAATATACCAGAGAAAGCGAAAAGTCAAAGAATATGATACGAACAGTGGATATCTACGATACCCCGATCATCGGGGTCTTTGCAACCTGTACCGAAGATATTGTTCTCGTTCCCCCTCTGACAAATCCAGAGGTATGCGCTATACTCGAAGAGGTGCTGGATGTAAGGGTCATCGAAACTCTTATAAATGGAAGCATTGTAGTGGGAGCCCTTTCCAGGGGCAACTCAAATGGTTTTCTGCTTCCATACGGATCCAGTGCCGAAGAGATGCAGAGACTCACCGGGGTTCCCGTGGGAGTCCTTCCGGACAGGCTGAATGCAGTAGGAAACATTGTGCTTGCAAACGATTCCGCAGCCCTTGTGCACCCAGACCTGTCAGATAGAGCTCTGAAAGCCATTGCCGGAACCCTTAAGGTAGATGTTTACAGGGGAACAATTGCCGGGATTAAAAATGTAGGGATGGCAGGAGCCGTAACAAATAAAGGGCTTCTGGTACACCCAAAAGTAACAACTTTAGAAAGAGAATCTCTGGAAAAGATCTTCGGACTTCCGGTAAACATAGGGACTACTAACTTCGGAACCCAGATGCTTGGCTCAGGTCTGCTCGCGAACTCAAAGAACTTTGTAGCAGGCTCCGAAACAACAGGGCCAGAACTCGGGAGAATTGAAGAAGCCCTTGGGTTCCTGGAATGAGCATCATATCATCCATCTGTTCCAGAAAAAAGTTACAGCAAGAGAGTGGTAATGATGAAGAGTTTTATTGTCAAAGGCAAATTTAAAGCAGGAAATACCTGGGAAAACTTCACAAAGAAGGTCGAAAGCCAGAACGAAAAGAATGCAACCGATAAGACGTATTCGATCTTCGGAAGCAAGCACGGCGTTAAAAGAAGCCAGGTCCAGATCGAAAGCGTAGCTGAGGAGTGAAGGATATGGCAGAAGTCAGTGAAGAGATCAGAAATCTGGCAGCCAGGCATCAGGATTTCCAGAGGCAGGCTGAAGCGCTCAGGCAGGAGATAAGCATGGTGCAGGCTTCTATTTCCAGTTGTGATCAGACCATTGTGACAATAAATGAGCTGAAAGCAGCATCCGAAACAGGCAAGACTGCGGAAACAATGGTTCCGGTAGGTTTTGGCTCTTATGTTTATGCGGAGGTCAAGAACGCAGATCGGGTCATTGTTAATCTCGGAGCGGGTTTCAGTGCAGAGGAAACTGCAGAGGAAGCTATCGAAACTCTGAACCGCCGCAAAGAGCAGCTTACGAAAATCCTTGAACAGATGAATGCTTCACTGACTAAATTTGCACAGGGAATGCAGGCCCTTGAAGCAGAAGCTGCAAAACTTCAACCTGGCCAGGCCTGAAAAAAGCCCCGGTTCAGGCACAGGTAACGGATTTGAGGAACTCAGAAACCGTAAGCGGATTTGAGGGACTCAGAAACCGTATTTAAGAATCGAATAATATCAGAATCGAATAATATCAGAATCGAATAATATCATTAACTTAAATTATTCAATCAACTCTAATTATCTAATTGATTTCAATTATTTCATTAAACTTAAATTCCTATTTTTTACTGAATTTTTCCGGGATGGATCCTGTGTTCAACAAATTTAAAGAGAAACTTGGGAGTTTTAAGAAGGCGCTCAGCAAAACGATTGATGAAAAGGCAGTAGAAGTCGAACCAGTAGTCGTTGAGCAGGCGCCTGAAAGCGAAGAAAGCCTCGAAGAGGAAATTGAACCGAGAATTGAGGAAGAGACCCTCAGGGCTGTCCAGAAAGAAGAAAGTCCCGAAGCCGAAAAGGGAACTGCTTCTCCAGGTATTGCCCATATTCCAATAGAAGATCTGAAGAAAGCTGAATACAGGAAAAGGCTTGAAGACAGAAGGAAGGCAGGAGAAAAAAAAGTAGAGGAAGAAAAGCCTCCTGAAGAGAAAAAGTCTTTTTTCAAAAAGGTCGTCCCGAAAGTCGGATTTGCTCAGAAAGCTAAAGCCCTCGTGTTTAACAGGGAAGTATATCTGGACGATAAAGACCTGGAAGAACCTCTTTGGGAGCTTGAAATGGGTCTTCTGGAAAGTGACCTTGCTCTCTCAGTTTCCGAGGCTATTGTCGAGTCCGTGAAAAGCCAGCTCACAGGCACTACAAAACGGATTGGAAGCAATACCGGGGAGATAGTTGAAACAGCCTTGAGGAAATCAATCCTTGATGTTGTGTCTGCCAATACCTTTGATTTTGATGATTACGTAAAAAACAAGCAAAAGCCGGTTCATATTGTTTTTGTAGGGATTAACGGAACCGGAAAAACAACATCCATCTCAAAGATGACACACAGGCTGCTTAAATCTGATTATTCCGTAGTCCTTGCTGCAGGGGACACCTTCAGGGCAGGTGCTATTGACCAGCTTGGGATTCATGCAAGCAGACTTGGGGTAAAGATGATAAAGCATCAGGCCGGAGCCGATCCTGCAGCCGTCATTTATGACGCTGTACAGTATGCAAAAGCACATAAAATCGATTTTGTGCTCTCTGACACGGCAGGCCGCATGCACACTAACATGAACCTTATGGCACAGATGGAGAAGATCTGCAGGGTAAGTTCTCCGGACCTTATTATCTTCGTGGACGAAGCCGTGGCCGGAAACGATGCGGTAGAAAGGGCTGCCCAGTTTAATGAGGCTGTCCCGATTGACGGGTCCATTCTTACAAAAATCGATGCCGATGCCAAAGGAGGAGCTGCCATATCCATTGCTTACATTACAGGCAAACCGATTCTCTTTTTCGGTGTAGGACAGGGATATGAAGATCTTAAAAAGTTCGATCCCGAATGGTTTGTGGACCAGCTTTTCAACCAGTAAGCATCAAGCAGCAGGCTAATCAGAGAACTAAAGAATTTCCGGAAGAGAAAGAGCACACTTATGTTTACAGTTTAGACTGTTTTCCGAGAATTCAACTGCAAAATTGGGTATTTTTAAGGCTCTTCAGGGATTATAACCCAGGCTATAATATAGCCAGCTATTCCAATCCCTTGAAGGGAAAGGAACACCCATAAAAGCCTTATAAGCGTAGGGTCTACATCAAGGTATTCACCTATACCCCCGCATACTCCAGCAATAATCCTGTTCTTCTTTGACCTGTATAGTTTCTTCATATGACTACCTCTACTTCAGGGAAACATTCTAAGTTCCCTGAAAAATATCCAGTCCTCTAATTATATCGAGTTTTATCTAATTTTTCCACTTATAATATATTATTTATATAAGATTTATAAGTGACTCTCCAATAAATGACTCTCCAATTTTTGGAGTTTGTCAAAATTCCCCGAAATTTCAGGCTTTGAACTTGGTCTATGAATCAGAACTGAATTTTTTCTCAGATACTTACCCATTCACTCATTATCTCTTCAGAGAACAGGTTTTCCCCGATAGCCCTCACATACACCCTGAATGTCTTGCCTCCGGGAACTCTAAGCCCTTTTGCAACAAACTGGTAAGCTTCTTCAGGTTCGACATTTACAGGATCGCTTTCTATCTGGTCCCATGCCCAGCTTTCATCATCAGCCTGAAGGGCAACATAAATAGTGGTATTTTCAGCTATTTCGGACCCCACATTTCTCAGAGTAACGTTAACGTCCACTATCCCTTCTTTTTTTGAATACTCGCACTGAGCCTTGAAATCAAGATTAACAAGAGGTCTTCTATACACAGGGATGACCTGAACTGGCTCATCTTTATACTCCTCAGGCATCTCCCCTACCTGCCAGTTGCTTCCTGTAGTCTCCAGATAGTAGTAATGATTGTTAGTATATTCGAAACTTCTGCCTTTTGTTTTAGGATCACATTTTATTCCGAGTGCCATATGCTCCGGGAGTCTGAGAAGGACAACATCATAACCCATCTCCTGCAGGATTGCTACGGAAAGGACAGAGGTATCCTCACAGTCCCCTCCGTTATCATAAAGGGTCTCATAAGGAAACCGGGGGTACTGGTCATATCCGGAACTTGCAAAGTCTGAAGTGTAGTTCAGGGACTGGACAAAAGAAACACAAAGCCCGGGAACCTTGTTTTCTTCAAGCCCATACTCTTTTGAAAGGGAAAGAAGGGTATCTGCAATATTTTTTATCAAACGGTCATCGTACGGGTCAGAAGCAAAAAGGTCATATTCCCTTTTGCGCGTCCTTGACTTATACGCGTCATAAAGTTTATCGTCAAGAAGTAAAGTAAGGCTCCATCTGTAGCCTTCATAGTTCCATAAGTAAGTTCGGGAAGATTTCCCCGGAGCTACGGATTCTTCCGCGACCAGGCTGCTGGAAGATCCGACATTCTTATTTTCTGCCCCCTGCTGGTTATTCTGTATCCCTTTATTGCCAGAATCCCCGGAGATCTCAGAAAAAGGCCAGAAGAAATAAACCCCGACCAGATAAACGAGTAAAAAAAGAGAAATTAGTTTAATTCTAGCTTTCATGATTAACGTCCATCCTGAAATACCTTATTAATAAAACCTCATTTCCAGAGATCATCTCTTAAGTGAGATTCTATAGGATTCAGTTCCATCAAGTCTTCAGGATACGGTTCGAAAAAGGTCTGATGCATAAGGTAGTCGTTCCCAAACCGTACAATCCAGGACCTGATTGTATTTATTGCAGGACAAAAGGATGCCTTTCCTTCCCTGTACTTCTGAACCCAGTCTAAAAACAGGGCCTTCTCACGGCTCAAAAGTTCATCCGAAAAATACCCGAATGCGTGCATTAACACATTGATGTTTGAGGTGTATCTGGGAGCACTGGAGAGAGCTTTGTACAGGTGTTCCTCATATTCGGAAGCTAGCTGTTCGAAGGGTGTGCCTTCTCTATTTGCGGCAATCCCCCCTAATTTACTGAGCTCTACCTGGCTGTAAGCCATTAGAAGTAACTTGTTCTCCTTATGGAAGCTTATTAGATCTTTAACACTACCTTCAGCCTTTACTTTTCGAAAAGTAGCAAATGTGAAAAGTTTTGTGAGAAAGTGTTCTTTTATCCGTACATTCCGGAGCCTGCCTTCATCCTCAATAGGGAGGAGAGGATATCTTTCCAGAACTGCGCCCCCGAAGTACCCTGAAGTTTTCCCAATTGACCCTCTTCCCTCTGCAGAGGAGTAAATCTTCACGTCCTTGAACCCACAGGAGGGAGACCTGAATTTCAGGATAAAACCGTCCACATATTCTATAGAGTCAAGGAAACGGGCGCAAAAAGATTTCATATCCTCGGTGACATCCTTCCCACTGGAGGGTTGAACAAGCCTGTGTTCTCCTCTGTCAAGGACTATTCTCACCGGCTTTCTCGGAACTCCTAGCCCGATCTCTACTTCTGCACAGACAGGCAAAAAATCAACATACTCCTTAAGTTTTGCCACAACAGGACTGCTAATCATATCTCCGTTATATCGGCAGTGGTCGAATTCAAGACAACTGCTGACAACAACCTTTGGCCTGGAAAACTCTCTCATTTAACCCCCATATAAAAAGGAGTTGCTTGAATAAATTATTTTTCAGACAAAAAAAGGCATGAGACGTATTCAGGAGACAAACGAAACTATTATAAAAAAAGGTTATAAATGCAGTATTTCCAGAAAAAAGAGATATTCTGCCATTATTAGTAAGAGATATATAGCAACGAAAATAATAGTAAGGTAGTTTTTGGGGACGATTAAGGGAGCAGATAGTGCATATCAAGATTCAGTATCAATAACCTGAAGTCGTGCTCTAGATAATGGAAACATATTGCAGTCTTAATATGAGGTGAAAACATCACAGAAACAGAACCCGAACAGATACGTATGCCTCTCATTGGAGATGATGCCCCTTCATTTACCGCAGTGACCACACAGGGAACGATCAATTTCCCCGAGGACTATAAAGGAAAATGGGTAATCCTGTTCAGTCACCCTGCAGACTTCACGCCCGTATGCACTACAGAATTCATGACCTTTGCCAGTATGCAGGAAGAATTCAGGGAAATGAACACAGAACTTATAGGACTCTCCATAGACAGCGTCTTTTCCCATATTGCCTGGCTTAAGCGAATAGAAGAGAAAATCGAATATAAAGGGATGAAGAATCTCGAGATAAAATTCCCGGTGATAGAAGACCTGAAGATGGATGTCGCGAAAAAATATGGCATGATCCAGCCAAAAACCTCGACCACCCAGGCTGTAAGAGCCGTATTTATTATTGATCCGGAGGCAAAAATCAGGACAATACTCTACTATCCACAGTCAACCGGAAGGAATATGCAGGAGATCAAGAGGATCGTGATCGCACTGCAGAAAAATACAGCAGAAAAAGTTGCAACCCCTGCGAACTGGCAGCCAGGAGAAGACGTTATTATTCCGCCTCCAAATACGATGGAAGCAGTAAAAGAAAGGCTTGGAAAAACAGAAGAAGGCAAGTGCTGCCTTGATTGGTTTATATGCCTGAAAAAAGATAGCAAAAAGTAAGTTAAAAATAATAAATCTCATTATTTTCCTTTTTTCAAGAGTAATCTCGCAGAGAATAAGAGATTAGGCAAAGATAAAAATAGAATAAATTTGAAGAGGAACCTCTTACCCCCATAAGAGATTCCCCAATGGTGAACGAAGAAGGTCCAAAACTCCGTTTCACCATAATTTATCGCAATTTATTATTCATAAAACCTCAGCATGAAAAACTTGAATATTTAGTTCAGACGTAGTTGATCTTTTGCTCATTTTAGTTTTCAAGTAACCGTGATTTTCTAACTTGATTATCTCAGTTCGCTGACGAATGTTGTTATAACTGACTAACGTCACTATTAATGGGAAAATTTGTAACCCTGGAGAACCTGCATAGAACTCTACAGGGTTTGAATGATTATATAACTGAATGTTTATATAACTGAAAACTGGACATGGATAGGAAGTATGACCCCCGTTAACCCCAATCTTTCATGTTCAGCCTGATTTGTTCAGCCTGATTATTAGATATAGACAATATTGAATACACTGATATATAATATTTACGGATATTTAACATAAATGATCATTAACTATTAATGAAAAATTAAATTCAATAAGCAAGAAAAAGGTTAAAAGGTAGAAAAAAAGAATGGATTTACCCTAAACCGAATTTTATCGGGATAAATTTACGTTTTGAAAACCTATAAAAAAAATGAATAATAGAAAATAAGAGAAGGAAGGAAAGAATCGGAGTTTATTTTTTCCCAAGTTCCTTTGAACGTTCACTTGCCTTTATAACGGCATTCATAAAGGCAGCCCTGATTCCGGCTTCTTCAAGAGCGTGAATCCCCTGAATGGTAGTTCCGGCAGGAGATGTAACCATATCTTTGAGTTCTCCGGGGTGCATGCCTGTTTCAAGCGCCATTTTTGCGGCTCCAAGTACAGTCTGGGCTGCAAGAGTAAGGGCACTCTTTCTATCCATCCCCTCAAGGACAGCCCCATCAGCCATTGCTTCAATAACCGGGAAAATGAACGCAGGTCCGCTTCCCGAAAGCCCTGTTACTGCATCCATAAGAGATTCCGGCACCTGGACTGCTGTGCCGACCGCAGAAAAGATCTCAAGGGCAACTTTCAGGTCTTCGGGAGTAGCATTCTTTCCAAGGGAAATCCCTGAAGCAGCTTCAGAAACTGTCGCTGCTATGTTTGGCATCACGCGCACAACCCTTGTACCTTCAAGAAGAGCATCTTCATAGGTAGAAAGAGGCACTCCTGCAGCAATTGATATCAAGAGTTTTTCTGAAGTAATCTCATTCCTCAGATTTGCGAGCACCGAGCCCAGTGTCTGGGGTTTTACTGCAAGGATAAGAATGTCCGATTCCCGGACGATAACAGTGTTTTCAGTTGACACCCGGATACCCAGATTTGCCTGCAGCTCTTTCAAAAAGGGCTCGTATACATCACTTGCACCGATATTTTCAGGCTTTACGATTCCAGCTTTAATGATGCCTTTCATGAGAGCAGAGCCCATTTTCCCTGCCCCGATGAATCCTATTTTTTGATCTGTCATATATGAAATCTCCTCATGATCGATAATAATAGTTTCCAGGGCCAGAAGAGGCCCATTAAATCTTCCTGAGTCTGGTGGGTTTAGTTAAACTCTTCCAGTATGCCGATATTTTCTTTCTTTATAACATTATTATAATTACTATAGCCCAGGATATTTTCAATCTGATTTGTCTGGGCTCCTTTTATTTTGATAAGTTCTTCAGAGGTATAGTCCGTAATTCCTTTTGCAAAGACCCTGCCTTCACACTCGAGCTTCACGACGTCTCCCCTGTCAAAAGTTCCCTCAATATCCACAATGCCTGCCGGAAGGAGACTGTTTTTTCCCAGAACTGCAACTTTCGCTCCGACGTCCACACGAACAGTACCTGAAGCCCTGGAAAGAATAATCCAGCGGGCACGGTTTTTCTGAATATGCCTCTCAGCAAGGAAAAGAGTTCCGATCTCTTCTCCAGAAAGAATCTTCAGGATAACATCCTCTATATCACTGTTTGCGATTACTACATAGCAGCCTGCCATGCTACAGATCTTTGCAGCTTTTATCTTGGTCCGCATTCCCCCTACACCCTTGAAGCTTGTAGGGTCTCCCCCGTAGCTCTCGATTTCGGGTGTGATATTTTTTACAAGAGTCAGCAGTCTCGCATCACTATGTGTTTTTGGGTTCCTGTCAAAGAGACCGTCAATATCTGAAAGGATGATCAGGATGTCGGCATCAATTTTGCTTGCAACCATTGCAGAGAGTTTGTCATTGTCCCCGAAGATTGCCTCAATCTCGTTTGTACAGGTACAGTCGTTTTCGTTTATTATCGGGACGACCCCATACTCCAAAAGGGTCGAAATGCTGTTTCTCAGGTTAAGGTAGGTTACGCGATCGGAATAGAATTCGTAGGTCAGAAGTATCTGGGCTACTTTCATCCCGTACCTGGAAAAAGCCCTGATCCAGTCCTGCATCAGTATACTCTGCCCTACAGCTGCAGCGGCCTGCCTTATAGGGATCTCACGGGGTTTAGGGTCTATGCCCAGCTCGTTAAGCCCGACACCTATCGCTCCCGAACTTACAAGGATTACTTCTTTTCCCTGTTTTCGAAGCTCGGATACCTGAGCTGCGATTCTTTCCATGAAGAACGGGTCAATGTTGCAGTTTTCCCTTGTATGATCGCAGCCTTTTCTGGTGAGCGAAGAAGTTCCAATCTTAATAACGATTTTATTAACATCACGAAAGAATTGTTTTCTATCTGTCAATGGAAGTGCCTCTTAAGTTTATTTGGAAAATGGCTGCAGATAATCTCAGCTGCAGTCAGGATTTCCGATTTTTGCACTTAACCTGCGCTGGTATTTCAATTCAAATATATAAATATATCATAAATATTCTAGAATGTATTAATTCACATCCTTAAACTTAAGATCAAGCTTCCTGTGAGTATAGGGTTTTGCGTTTTCTCCAGCATAGTCGGCAACAACCTGCCCTTTACCCATAAGAATATACTTGTAAATAAGCAGCCCTTCCATGCCAACAGGTCCACGGGAGTGAATCTTGTTCGTACTGATTCCAACTTCAGCACCTTTCCCATAACGGTAGCCGTCCGCAAAACGGGTTGAGGCATTCACCATAACACTTGAAGAGTCAACAAGCCCTATGAACTCTTTTCTCTGGAAAGCATTTTCCGTGATTATTCCATCGGTGTGATGGGAACCAAATGTGTTTATATGGCCAATTGCTTCCTTTATGGTATCTACGAGTTTTATTGAAAGGATAAGGTCGTTATATTCGAGGCCCCAGTCTTCTTCGGTAGCCTTTGAAAGGGTAGAAAGCCTCTTTTTTACAAGCAGGGAATAGCTGTCCTCATCACAGCGCAGTTCCACTCCTGCACCAATATACATTTCTGCCATCTTAGGCAGGAAAACTTCTGCAATCCTGCGGTTTACAAGGAGAGTTTCAATGGCGTTGCATACCGCAGGGTACTGGACTTTAGAATCAAAACAGACTTTCCAGGCTGTGTCCAGATCTGCAAATTCGTCCACATAGATATGACAGATCCCGCTTGTGTGTCCGAGTACCGGGATTTTTGTATTATCTTGAATGAACTTGACAAACTCATTGGAGCCTCTGGGGATCAGGAGGTCGACATAAGCATCAAGGCTTAGAAGGCTCATGATCTCTTCTCTGGTTTCCATTAGCTGGAAGGCTCCTTTCGGCATTCCCTCGGTGGATTCGATGGCTTTTACAAGAATTTCGAAAATTGTGCGGTTTGATTCCCTGGCTTCACTTCCGCCTTTAAAAATTGTTGCATTTCCGCTCTTCAGACAAAGAGACATTACCTGAGGCACTACGTCAGGTCGGGATTCAAAAATTACTCCTATTAGCCCTATAGGACAGCTAACCTGATAGAGGATAAGATCATTATCCAGCTCGAGTGTGGAAAGAGTGTCCCCTACAGGGTCTTTGAGCCTAATTACATCCCTGATTCCTGCGATCATCCCGTCAACCTTTGAATCAGTGACCTTAAGCCGGTCAACAAGAGCCTGAGTGAGCTTCCCGGCTTTTTTTAGTCCGGCTGCATATTCAAGGTCCTTTAAATTTGCCTCGATGATAGTTTTTCTTTCCCTATCCAGGGCTTCTGCCATAGCTTCGAGAGCCCTATTTTTGATCTCTTCGCTTACATCGGAAAGCTCAATTGAAGCTTTTTTTGCCTTAATCACTTTCGTTTCAATATCTTCAGCCATATATTCACCGTCTTTATGTAAACCCTGAATGCTTCAACCGGATAGGCTGGTAACAGGCTCTTAAACAGAATCCGATTTATTAAACCAAACTTACCGGGTCAAAGGTCTACTTAAAATGTAATTAATGAGATTATAAGAGAAAGAACTCGGTCCACAGAATATTTGAGTTTTTTCATGCACGGAGATGAAAAAAGAACCCAGAGAGTCCTATGATAAATATTTTTGTATGCCGTTTCGGTATATGATATGGCAAGGTTCTAAATAAAAGATACCATTTAGCAAAGCAATTTTTGGCTCATATGACAGAATCAAGTAGTTAAGTTTATATTAATACTATTTTATTTAATAAAAAATAATATTTAGATAGAGAATAAAAATCCGCTTGAAGCTGGAATATTCCCCGACTTCATAATTAGCCCGGAAAAATATCTCCATTTATGCTGAAACAGAAAAATTAAAAGATGTAGTTTACAGGATCAACAAGAGAATATTATATTATTAAAAGTAAAAAAATCATTTATTAAAAACTCAACTAAATAGGATTTAAGATAAAGTTCTCCTGTTAGTAAAATATTATTTCAAAACGAATATATATACGATGCATATAACTATAGAATATGCGACTTTATTTCACGGAAGCGCATACGAAATCTTGAAAAAAGAAATTGTGGAATCCCCTGTAATTTTTGAGCATATTCTGCATAATAAAAAAGGCGGACAAAATAATACGACCCCGGAACTGGTCATTTTTAACATTATTGATGTAATGAGGATGCCGCATTAGCCCGGAAAGTCATGGTCGTCCACTAAGCCTTTTCATACACAAAGTTTATTATAGGGGTAGATCCATATCGAAATGGGGATAACTCTGTAGATTGGTGGTGTGTAAAAAATGAAATCATTCGCGTTAGTCCGGGCAGACGACTCGGATAAAGTAAAAATAGCATTACATGACCTAGAACGATACGGACATATTCAATTTTCAGCGACTCCAAAATGTATAGAACCTAACTATGCTGATGAACTTCTTGTAAGTGTGATGGGCGTATCACTCAAGTCAAAATGCAACTCTGCAGCCCTTGTGGAGTTAAATAACCACGCTGGAGCGGCTATTAGCAGGTTGAAGAAGATTCACCCCCCTGCACATATAATTATTATCAGTCCAAGGCATAAAATGTTTGAAGAGCTGGCTGGCAAGTTTTTAAAATATCCGGAATTTGACAGAACATTTAATCACCAAAAAAATCCACAAAGTATGGATATGATTCAGGAGAAAGGAGAATCATCCAATCCGATGCATAAAGAATAAAAGGTTCTCTTTTTCAGGCTAGAGCAAATATTAATTTATTTTATATTTTTACTCTTGTTCTATTTTTCAGAAATATGTTAAGAAAAAGAGAACTCTCTTATTTAGATCCTGACTTTTAGATAGTGACTTTTAGATAGTGACTTTTAGATAGCTGACTTTTAGCATAATTTTTGTTCAGATTTTTCTTCTTGCAATATCCCTTTGAGATCAGTTTATACTTCTGGAATCTGCAGGTGGTCTATTAGTTTCGAGTCTCATGTTTCGTATTCCGGATCTAAAGATGAGCCTGTCTTTGACCTTAGCTTGGAAACGTAAGTATACAGGCTTTCCACATCTTTAATTTCTTTTTGTGTTATTAACTTCAGTTTTTTCCGGATCTGGAGTTCAGGCTTTATTCCGAAGTTACCAAAGTATTCAGAAAGTTTGACAGCAAGCAGGTCACCTCTCCGATCCCAGTCCGTGAGTATGATAACTTCGCAACCGAGTTTAGCTATTCTTTCAGAAAAATTAAAAAGAGGGTGACGGGTTGCAAGCTCAAAGTTACCCTCAATGCCAAGCCGTTTCATGGAAAGAATATCTCTTTTTCCCTCAACAATAATCACTGCTCCCCTTTCAGAATGTTCTGAAAGTTCTGAGAGTAGCCCTTCAATTCTTTCCAGCCTTTTTCTGTAAATTTCAAGATCAGTCACGTTATTCTGCAACCTTTTTCATTAAACAGGGGATATAAGTTTGAAATCATTTCCTTAAATCCTGTTTTCACTCTTTTAAATGGGTTCCCAAAACCAGAACTGCCCGTTGATAGGAAACCCCTTTAATCAGTAAAGATTTTTTGCTGCTTGTAGTTCCACTATTTATCAGGATATCTGAACTGCTGATACCAAAGAGTTCGGCAAGGCTTTCAATAAGTTGTTCATTTGCCTTTCCTTTCTGGGCATTTTTAGTCAGTTTCACTTCAATTCTCCTGCGCCATTCATTATAACCGCTGGGAACAGAAAGCAATCTGGAACCCGGGGTAACTTCGATATCAATTATAATACCGGAATCCAGAGCTTTTATTGCCTCTTCGAAGGACATATGTATCATCATTTAGAAGTTATATATGTGAACTACCCCTAAGCTAAAGACTTGGCGGCTTCTCATTTCATAGAAGACCATCGATATCTCCATGAGCGTTGTAGGATTTACGCAGTTGAATTTAATACCACGAGCGAGAAAGACTTAACTGAATAAACTTAAATAATGTTGACGAGTCCGCATGTGCATGATTTTTCAATTCAAGTGCGTAAGTACTACGTTAATTCGGGCTATACCATCCCTACTGAGTTCTGTCCATTCGTCCGTTTAGGCTTTACATGAATACGAACTTGGTACAGTGGATTTATTCAAGACCTATCGAGCCTGATGACAAACTTTTGGAAAAAGGTTGCTTGGTTTTCACATGCCTTAATCTAATATAATATTAGACGATGGTACATATGAAGGCAACGAATATCAAAAGGCAACGAATATCAAAAATAATGTTGAAGAAGTTGACGCTTATATCCCATGAAATTAAGATTTCATGGGTTTTACACTTCTTCCTATAAATGAGTAACTGGATTCCCGACAATTACTGTATTTATAAAACAATACGTATAAATAATTATGTTACTGTTGTTTTGTAGAAGTTGACGGCTTTCATCCCTCACCTGCCAGCCTTCAGCTGTCGAGGAAGAGGATTTCTCGCCTTAGAGTTAAAAAAGATTTATATAGAATAGTGCTGTAGCCCGGACGCACTAACTCCGAAAGCTCATCCTCTGGTTTTCCGCAGTCCCTTTCAGTTACCCTCGTGCCGAGCAGTGTCACACTATCGATGTATCACATTGGGGTTGTCTGTACACTCATAGTTAGGATTTTCCATTATCTCATGCAAGGACCTATACAATGCGACTGATGGTTATATATATATACTAACTTATAAATATGCCGGTAAAAAGAACCTCTTCATGTGCATATTCATCATATGAATATTCTTCATGTACATATTCATCATATGAATATTCTTCATGTACATATTCATCATATGAATATATCTGTAGGAAGCCGCTTAAAAAATAGGAAAAATGTCCTGGCATGTCCGAAACAGAGAAAATGTCTGAGTACTGTAAAAAGGGCTTAAGGAAAAGATATATATGATGTATATGATTGGTCTTCCATAAACTGAGCACAGGCGTTTGATGAGCAGCGGAAGTGCATATATATGTACGGCACTGAACAGATAATTCCCGGAAAAATTATTGCAGGCTCTGAACTGAACCCTATAGAGGGGTACATCTGTGTTAAAAACGGGATTATCACGGAAATTGGAGAAGAGCATACATGTTCTACAAACATAATAGCGCCCTGTTTTGTCAATGCCCACACCCATCTCGGAGATTCAGTTTGCAAAGACCCACCCCTGGGAAAAACTTACGGTTTTCGGGTCAAGAGAGATCTTGACTCCCTGGTAAAGCCGCCGGATGGATTAAAACATAGGGTTCTTAGGGAGACTTCTTATAAAATACTTATCGAGTACATTAAAAAGTCTCTCCTGGATATGATTGAGACCGGAACCTGTGCTTTTGCGGATTTTAGAGAAGGAGGAGTTGTAGGAGTTGCAGCCCTGAATAAAGCTCTTGAGGGACTGGACCTGCATTCCCTCATATTTGGTAGACCTACAGAACCCCAGTTACCTCTGGAAATGGTGCTTGCCGAAGTAAGAAGGGTTTTATTGCATTCTGATGGACTTGGAATGAGTGGAGCAAATGATCTCGATATGGAACTCTTGCAGGAGATTACAGCCTGCACACGAGATCGAAAAAAGTTCTTTGCAATCCATGCAGGGGAAAAGAACAGAAATGACATTGAAAATGCCCTCTCCCTGGAGCCAGACCTGTTGGTTCATCTAACACATGCCACAAAAAAAGACCTGGATGAAGTAGCTCAGACCAAAGTTCCAGTTGTGGTCTGCCCGAGGTCAAACTTCATAACGGGGGTGGGAATGGCACCGATAGCTGAAATGCTTGAGGCTGGAATTAGGGTAGCAGCAGGGACAGATAATGTAATGTTAAACTCTGTAAATATGTTTGCTGAAATGGAATTCATGTCCAAAGTCTTTTCGATCGAGGATAGACAAGTATTTAAAATTTGCACACTTAATGGTTCTTTTGTAATGGGGCCAGACTCCACGGGTTCTATAGAAAAGGGGAATAAAGCTAATGTGATGATCCTGAATGGGAATTCAAATAATCTGGCAGGGATAAAGAACCCGATAAGTGGAATCACAAAGAGGGCGAGGCCCGATGATATATTAGCGGTACTTCATTCGTAAAGCAAATGGAGAGAGAGAGACATGACGAGCGAATTTTACCGGAACATAGTAATTGCAACAGACGGATCTGCGAATAACCAGAAGGCAATTTCTTACGGAATTGAAATTGCAAAAATCAGTGGGGCTACAGTTCACGCACTTTACGTAGTGGACACATCTTCTTTTTCGTCAATACCAATGGATACCGGATGGGAAGCAATGTACGAAATCCTGAAGAAAGAAGGGGAAAAGGCAGTCTCAGAAGTGAAAAAACAGGGAGATGCCGCAGGCGTGGATGTAAAGGAGGTACTCGAAGAAGGGCACCCAAGTAATGAGATTCTCGAGTTCGCAGAGAATAACAATGTTGACCTGATAGTTATGGGAACACTCGGAAAAACCGGACTTGACAGATTCCTTATGGGAAGTGTTGCAGAAAAGGTAGTTAGAGGCTCAACAGTTCCGGTAATGGTCGTTCGGAGTGGAGAAACAAGCTGATATTGCTATCAACTGGAAGCCTTTTGAAGAAGTATCGATAATCAAAAAATCCAAGATTCAGAGGACAACACAGGTGTAGATCATATGCCAAAAAACATCTTCATAGAAGATATCATGGTAAGGGACGTAGCATGCGCTACCCTGCCAGGTTCCAGGGACGAAGTTCTTAAAATTCTTAAGAATAAACATATCTCAGGAGTCCCGGTACTAAAAGATTCCAAAGTAGTAGGAATCGTAACCAGGACAAACCTGTTACAAAACCCTGAAGAAGAACAACTGGCCCTTCTTATGACACGAGACCCGATAACCATATCCCCTGGATCGGACCTGCAGACTGCCGCACGCCTGCTTCTGCAGCACGGTATTAGAAGACTTCCGGTCGTCGATGATGGAAAACTCGTGGGGCTTGTTACGGTTGCAGACGTTGTAGGCACAATTGCGGATATGAATATCGACATTCCTATCAAGGACTATGTGGAAAAGGAAGTAGTTGCAATCTTCAGTGATACGCCTTTGCCTGTTGTAGCCAGGATCATGGAACTTGCCGGGGTCAAGGCTGTGCCTGTTCTTGATGCTACCCTGGAACTCATAGGGATTATCTCGGACAGGGACGTTATCTCTGCAAGCGTTATTGAAGACAGCGTGGAGATGTCGGATATGTCCGCAGGCCAGGATGACGATGCCTGGACCTGGGAATCCATGAGGGATACCATGAGCATTTACTACAGCGTGTCCAGGATCAAGGTCCCCAATCTGATTGGAAGTGACATCATGATCCGGGAACCGATCACAGCTACATATATTGCATCTGTCAGCGACTGCGCAAGAAAAATGAAACGTAACCGGATCGACCAGATACCAATCATTAATTCAAACCGCAAGCTTCAGGGTCTCTTAAGAGACCATGACCTCCTGAAGCCCCTGATAGAATCGGAATAAACCAGGCTAAAATGCATGCCTGACTGAAAACAATTTTGAGCCGGGTCAGAAATAGTTCAGGTCCCTGCTCAAACCAATTTCAGTCAAAAAATAAATACAGCCCGAAAAAACGGAAAGAAAAACGAACTTAAAGTCAAATACCATGTCTATTCCAGAATTCGAATACTGGAAAGCTACTTTTATACAAAGTGCCTCTCAATTTAAGACTTTTTCTTCAGGAGACATAATATGGACAGGCCCTTCATTTTTATAAACTCTGCTATGTCAGCTGACGGCAAGCTCTCAACAAAAGAGAGAAAGCAGGTAAAGATCTCTGGAAAACTTGATTTTGAGAGAGTGGATGAACTCAGAGCTCAGGTAGATGCAATCATGGTAGGGATAGGAACCGTACTTGCCGATGACCCCAGCCTGACTGTAAAATCTGCTGAAAGGAAAGCCGCCAGAAAAACCGCCGGAAAAAGCGAAAGCCCGATAAGGATTATTGTGGACAGTGCCGCAAGAACCCCTCTGGACGCCGATATATTCAAAAAAGGAGAAGGGCTCAGGATAATTGCTGTTTCGAATTCAGCTCCTGCAGAAAAAATCAAAACTCTGGAAGAAAAAGCTCTGGTCATTAAAACAGGAGACCTTAAAGTTGACCTTTTAGAGCTTGCAGGAACATTAAAGGAAATGGGCATAAACACCCTCATGGTCGAAGGGGGTGCAACCCTTAACTGGGGTATGCTCTCCGCAGGCCTTGTTGACGAGATCTACACTTTCGTTGGAAACCTTATCATAGGAGGAAAAACAGCCCCGACTTTTATGGATGGGGAAGGTTTTAAGGAAACCGAACTCTATGGACTTGAATTGGTTTCGGCTGAAAGAATTGAGGACGGAATACTTCTTAAGTGGAAGGTCAAAGGGAAAAGGAACTGAAATTTTCCTTTTCTGACTATTTTTCAAAAATTTTGCCGGTTACCTATATGATCTATGCCTGAGTTTTTGTATTTCAAACCCACCTTTGCAGTATACAAAAACTTCCAGTTCGCATTCCCCTTTAAGGAATTCCCTCATTTTGCGGTCGTATATACTCTGGACGTGTTTTAAGCGGTTCTTCCTGAAGTGAATCCTCATAGCTTCGAGAAAACCAATCATCTGCACAAGGTAAGCTTCTTCATACGCCCTAGTCTCCTGTGCAAGTTCTTCACATGTCGAGTTGTCGAGTTCTGAATGATAGCTTCCATGCTCGTTTAAGCCGCTTATCTGCCGCCAGTCTACTTTTCCTGTTTCATCAGCTTCCCTATGCAGCATATGAGGATATACCCTGCAGATTAAAGGGCGCCCTTCATAAATCCTGCACCTCTTATTTTCCAGGAAAATGCAGGAGCCATCAGGCTTTGTTTTAAGAGCATAGCCGGAAACGTAAAACCTGCCTTTCTGGTCGCAAAACTCGTAATAAGGGGCAGGAGTGATTGCATCCGGGTCTATTTGCTTTATACTATCCAGGTCTGAATCAAGCAGAAACACATGGTCGTTAAACTCTTTAGTGCAGCAGCGGGCACAGAGTTCGCACCTGAATCCCAGTTCTTTGATTATGCCGACAAATTCAGATTCAGGGAAGCTTTTCAAATCCAGAAGTTCCTCTCGCACTTCGGCAAGCCTGGTTTCAATAAGATTATTTTTTACGGAAATCACCTTTTTCAGAAAATAATAATTTAAAATTTGTCCTGCTATTCATCGATCCTGCTCTTCATCCTTTCTGGAATTATCCTGGTACCTATGCAGTTTCAGATGGATCTATATGCATCTTCCGGAGGTAGAATTATTTATATTTTGTGCATATCTCCCACATTTTTATGCCCGAATTTCGGGGAATGTCCGTAACATTTAATTACTAGCATTTCTCTTTATGATAAACTCAAGGCTTGATGAAACTTATAATTTCTTACTTTCAGGCTTCAAGGAATATCAAGTATTCCAATTAAGATAATTGAAAGATTTTCGATTTGACACATCATCGAATCAAAATACCTCTTTGCTTAAACACTGCTGAAGGAAAAAAATCCGCGGCAAACAGAAGTGGTCAGCAATAAGGCGAATATGATAGTGAATAAATCACTATAAGTTAAAACAAATACAGAATAAATTCAAATCAAAATTAACGAGGAATGATAATGGGTAAAACCGGCAGCATTGATTGGGTAAAGGTAAAAGGCAGAAAAGGCAGAGTAATTAAGGTCCAGAAATCGAAATCTCAAAAAGCACACCCCGGACCTTCACAGCGCTTCACATCTTCAGGTCACAAGAGGCGTTTCATAAGAAGATCTGCAAAAGCCCTTGTAAAGTGATTTTAAGGGTTTTTCTATTTTACCATTTTTAGTTATATTTTTTAGCTACTTAGTTAAATTTTATAGCTACTTAGTTATATTTTTTAGAGAAATAATAGTCTTTTTTTACATTAATTCTCAAGAGATTACCCCATCCAAGGCAACTCGATTGCAAATCCGGATTTTTAATTCGCTATTTCTAACAGCTGATGCTTTCAAATAATAACTCAAAGTGGGCAGGACGACTGAAATAGCCATTAAACAATCTTTTTAACCTGCCCTAAGTAACCTCCCCAGGCGATATATTCAAACTTAAAGCATGAGGGCAAGATATGCGATGCTTACACCCAGAAGGCAGAGAATAACATTTAGAAAGATATTGAGGAAAAATGAAACGTTTTGCCCGTCCTCAAGCAACCTGAACGTTTCATAGGCAAAGGTGGAGAAGGTTGTAAAGGAGCCAAGAATTCCTATGTTTACCAGATAGACCATTGATTCCGGTTCAGAGGAAAAAGTAAAGAGTGCAAGAACTATGCTGCCCAGAAGGTTTACTGTAAGGGTTCCTGCAGGGATATTCTGGATTATTGGTACACGGCTTGAAACCGTATAGCGGAGAGATGCCCCTATGAAACCGCCCGTGCCTATCAAAAAGAGTTCTCCGATGCCTGAAGTGGGGAACATGCCTCAGATCTCCCTGCTTGAAAGGGCTTTTATAACACTCCTGCCGAAGAACACACCTGTAAGGGTAAGAAAGAGATTGGCGCTGACGTTTTCAAGGGCAGGAATAAAAGGCATGCTGAAAGACTGAACTGCAAATGTGGAAAAGGTTGTAAATGCTCCCATAAACCCTGTTCCGAATGCGATCCTTCCCTTAGGACCTATGAAGCCCAGGTACTCAGTGTCGTACATTATCATGCCCAGCAAGAAACTCCCAAGTACGTTTACAGAGAGGATGCCAAGCTGCCCTTCCACAAGCTCACAGAGCAAAAATCGGCAAACGGCTCCTAGAAAGCCGCCGACTCCTATTAAAAAAATCTTATCCATTTCTTTATCTGGAGAGGGCATTTTCTTCACTGATATTATTATTAAAAATTGGAGTACAGGACGGTTATGTCATTCCCATTACCGCCTGTTAGTATAAAATATTATTCATATTCAGAGAAGGAAAAATTAGTAAAAGATGGCTGTACATGTTTCTATCTCGATTTTACTCGATAAGGTAGACGTTCACTTCCTGTCCCTCTTCATAGCCTTCCAGGTTCTCAGGCACGAGCACATAGCCATCAGCCTTCGCAACCGAACTCAGGACACCTGCCTTTCCCATAAGTGGGCGTATCATGTCCCCTTCAAAAACGACGCGGATAAAATTAACATACCCTATTTTTGAACTTATTTTTGCAGCCAGACGCTTTCTAAGGACAAATTCCGGTACTTCTGGTATGGAACCCAGCTTTCGGATTCCATGGCGGACAAAAAGGTATAGAGCAACAAGTCCGGCAACCGGATAGCCTGGAAGGCAAACCACAGGAATATTATCTATGACTCCAAGGGCTACTGGCTTTCCGGGGCTAACTCCTACACCGTGTACAAGCAGTTTTCCCAGGGATTCGACAACCTCGGGTGCATGGTCCCTTTTACCAACTGAAGTTCCGCCTGAGATAAGGACCATATCGGCATCCAGATTTGCCTCTATCGCTTCTTTTATGCTCTCAGGCTGGTCAGGCACGATACCTGCATATCTGGAAATTCCGCCCCACTTCTCCACATAGAGGGTAGCCATAAGTCCATTCGTCTCGAGCACCATTCCCGGCGGAGGAATTTCTCCTGCTTTTTTTCGACTCACCAGCTCATCTCCTGTGGGGATGACTGCAACCACCGGTTTACGGAAAACTTTTATCCTGTTCAGTCCGAGAGAGGCAAGTACTGCAGCATCACAGGGGCGAAGGAGGTGCCCTTCCTCAAAAACCAGATCTTCTTTTTTAATATCCTCTCCTACCTGTCCCACATTCCTCCCCGGATGCACCTGAGCTCGGATTTCAACCAGGTTCCCGACCGTAACAGTATCCTCAACCATTACAACCGCATCAGCTCCTTCCGGCAGCACGGCTCCGGTATGGACCCACATAGAGGTCCCTTCCTCTATACTGTCAGAAAGCTGTAAAAGCACGGGATTTGCAGGGGAAGCACCCGGGGTATCGGATGCCCTGACAGCGTATCCGTCCATTGCAGCACGCCTGTAATGAGGAACATCCCTCCTGGAAACTACAACCTCTGCAAGTACTCTACCTGCACAGGCTTCAAGTGAGACTTCTTCTGTGTGCCTGAGAGGAGAAATGCTTTCAAGGAAAAGCCGTAAAGCTTCATCAACTGAAGTACGTTCTTTAAATATCCTGCCCATACTCCTGCCCCCTGAAAAAATCAGCCGCCTGAAACGGGAGGTAGAACTCCAATTTCATCTGAGTCCTTAAGGAGAGTATCAAGCCCTTCCAGATGTCTGACATTGTTCCCGTTAACCAGGACATTAATTGAGCCGCAAAGGACCGGGCTATCACCTTTTTCATCGCTTTTTTCAAAAATAAGACTTTTTAACTCGGAATGTTTGTCTGTGAGGGATAAAAGGACATCAATAACCTTTTCTCCGGAAAGCAGGAGTTCAGGTGTGCCTGCTGCCTCACGCAGATTTGCAAATAACTTAATTTTTACTTCAGCCATGAAGAAGACTATTTCATCCTATTCCTTAAATATACCTATGCCTTATAAGGAGCAGCCATCACCGGAAGGTTTGGGAAACGATGCAGAAAAGTCCATACGATGATTTGAATGACTCGGCAAATTCTTTGAGGCTCTCTGATACAAAGTACAGGCTTTTAGGGCTTCTGATCGTTTTTTTTGCCCTGGCTCTCAGGCTATTTGAGCTTGGAGAGAGAGTTTTCCATCATGATGAAAGCGTACACGGTAGTTTTACCCTTAAACTGCTTGAAAGCGGAGAGTACAGTTATAATCCAGCCTACCACGGTCCCTTTCTTTTCCATTCTACTGCAGTCGTCTTCCATTTCCTGGGAATAAACGATACAACAGCCCGCCTGGTCCCGGTCTTTTTCGGAGTGGCAACTATTTTGCTGCTTTTTTTGCTGAAAAAAGAGTTGGGAAAGAGCGGAGTGCTCTGGTCAATGTTTTTGCTTGCATTTTCTCCAAGCATGGTCTACATATCAAGGTTCTTCAGAAACGATATGATAATTGTTTTCTGCACCCTGGCGGCTGTTATAGGTGCCTTCCGCTATCTTGACAATATCCACAGCTCAAAGAGGTACCCTTACCTTATCCTGACAGCCTCCTCCCTTGCCCTTGCTGTAACTGCAAAGGAAAACGCCTATATTATCATACTTATATTCGGAGCTTATGCCGGGATGGGCTTACTATACTGGATTTACTCAAGCTGGAAGAGGGAAAAACTGAGTTTGCAAAAGACCCTCCTCCGCAAAGCTTCGGTTCTTTTACCCTTCCTCCCTGAAATTCTTATTTCAGGGGTGTTCTCCATTTTCATAATAATGTATTTTTATACAAGCTTTTTCAGGAACGATATTTCCCTTTTCTCAATCGTAAAAAGGGCTTTTACTCACTGGCTGGCAATGCACAGGATAGAGAGGATAGGAGGACCCTTTTACTATTATATCCCCATTCTTCTACGATATGAGATCCCGGTTGTAATCTTTGGAGCTGCAGGATTTTTCCATTTCCTGAAAAATAAAAGGCAGAACGCTTCATTTTTCTTTTTCCTTTGTTACTGGGCCTTTACCAGCCTGCTGCTCTATTCCTATCTCCAGGAAAAAGTCCCCTGGCTCGTCGTACATATCGTCCTGCCTTTCGGGATCCTGGCAGGAGCTTATCTGGGAGAGATATTTTCCCGAAATACCGAATCTGTAGTGCCGGAACAGGAGCATCTGGGAGGAAGTATAAGCCCTCTGACAGGCCCGAAGCCTCCTCTCAGGGTAAAACACTCCGGAAAAGCCCGCAATGTAACAGCAGGGATTCTGGCACTCGCCCTGATAATTTCCCTGAGCCAGTGTATTTCGGTAAATTACTATAGGAGCATGGAGCCAGCAGAACTGATGACGTACACACAGGCTTCTCCGGATATTCGGGAGCTCATGGAAAAAATAGAGGGATTTGACCGAAAGCCTGAAACTCTGAGACTTTACGTGGTTGACCCGAATAAACTGTACTGGCCCCTGCCCTGGTACCTGCGGGACTACGAAAAAATAGGATATACTTCAAAACCTCCAGCGAGCAGTAAATACGATGCTATTATTGTGCCCGCATCCTATGATATGTACAGGGAAATCTCTGAAGAAGAGTACTCCTCTTACAACTTTACTCTACGTCCGGGAAGGGATTTCGCCCTCTATTATAAGAAGAAACTTGAAGTCAACTACCCCTGAGATAAAGACTCAGGGGGTTCCGACTGAAGGTTTATGAGCAGATGAATCCCGATTGCTTCCCAAGTTGAGCCAGAAGCCAGCATGTAAAAACACCTGTATTTACCTGTGAATTAAAAAAAAGGTTCTCGGAGTTAGGGGAAGTATTCTCTCAAACGGGGGACATTTCTTCAGTGGGACATTTCTTCAGTATATTTTCTCTTGATCGCGATACTGGCTTTCAATTTTTTATTTATCGGGACGGAGGACCGGCTGCATCCCCCGAGCGGCGCAGGGAGAGATTTCTGAAAGTCTCCCTTTTTGGACTCGGAATAAATCAACTGATTTCCATAAGCGAACACAAATAATATGTAAAAAGGGGAGAATCCTTAAATAGGAGTTGTTTATGGGCAAAATATCCTTTTTAACAAATAATCTTGCAGGAATGGGCTTCTCTCAAGGAAACAGTAATGAAGAAGGGGGAGGAGGAAAAAAAGGAATAGAGAAACCTCTGGAAAAAGTTTCGGAAAAGGAAGAAGGATTATCCGATACTCTTGGAGAGTTTCTGGAAGACTTTATGCCATCCGAACAGACAGGCGAAAGATTTGAGAGCTGCCTCTGGATAACAATTAAAGAACTCATGACCAGAGACGTGGTCACGGTACGGGAAGACACTCCTATGGAAGAAGTCTTTTCACTTTTTGGGAAGTTCCCCTACCATACTTTTCCAGTAGTGAATGAGAAAAATGAGCTTGTGGGAATCATTGATCTTGACGTCGTTCTTGAAATCTTGCTCTTATGCCTGGTTCCCAGATCAAAACATACCCCTCTTACGGCTATAAGGTCTCTTGGAGGAAAAGCTGGAGACATAATGATTACACACCCGGTGACAATTTCTCTTGACGCTACGCTCAAAGACGCTTCGGACCTGATGATGAAGCACAGGTTTGACCGTGTCTGCGTCAACGATAATGGAAAACTGGCAGGAATTATCTCCAAGAAAGATCTCGTAAAAGAGATTTGCAGGAGAAGAAAAAATCCAGATAAGCTCTGAGAATGGTAAACTCCGAGAAAATGGAAGTTCAGGCAAAGAACAGGAGAAGAAAGTGGAGGACTAACAGCAGTGAGTGCTCTGTTTCAGATACTATTTCTTATTTTCAGTGTGAAAATTCTGGGTGAGGCGTCAGAAAGAGCAGGTTTCCCTTCAGTCATGGGAGAAATTCTTGCAGGCATCTTACTTGGAGTACTTTTTGTTAACGTAGAAACCGTGGTAATCGCTTTCTTTGCTCAGCTTGGAGCTATTTTCCTGCTTTTTACTGCAGGATATAAAGAAGTGCGCTTAAGGGACCTGAAACCTGCAGTATTAGTTGCTTTTGTTCCTACATTTTCACAGGTGGTTTTTGCTTTTTTTTTCGGTTTCGGGCTTGGGAAAATCTTTAATTTCAGTTTTCTTCAAAGCCTCTTTATAGCAGTTGCTTTCTGTCCGACAAGCATAGGAACAGTGCTCAATACTCTTATAGACCAGAACTATCTTTCCAGCAGACCCGGAACAATAATGCTCTTCTCGGCAATCCTTGATGATATTGTAGGGATATCTCTGCTTTCCATAGTGATTACTTTTGCCCGTTTTAACTGCATTCCTTCAGTTCTAGGTTTTCTTACAATTGCAGGAAAAATCCTGCTCTTTCTGCTGATTATGTATATCCTTGGGAAGTATTTTTTCCCCAGGATTTTTGTCTATGCTCAGAAAATGCATGAAAAAGAAGCAGTATTTTCCGTTGTGGTTATTGTAGCTCTTTTTTCTGCCTATCTTGCAGAGTTTTTTGGGCTCCATGTAACAATAGGGGCGTTTATAGGAGGAGTCTTAATTTCGGAAATTCCTCTTGCCAAAATCCAGGACGTACAGAGCAAAGTAGAAGGGCTGGCTTACGGGATATTGATCCCTCTTTTTTTTGCCTTTATAGGTTTTTCAATTGACCTTTACGACCTGGTAAATGCAGGTATTTTGATTCCCCTGATTATCCTCTTAGCCCTCTCTGGAAAACTAATAGGGGGCTTTATAGGATCAAAAGTTATAGGTTTTGATTTTTATGAAAGCCTTATCTTCGGGATAGGAGTCATGCCAAGGGCAGGGATAGAACTTGTGGTGCTGACTATAGGCAGGAGCACGGGGATCATCGGCGAGGAAATATTCTCAGCGATGGTTTTTATGGTAATTATATCCATCCTGATTTCACCTCCGCTTTTGAAGTTTGCGATCCAAACTGAAAGAAAAAATAAGACCGATGATAGGATCAAAGCATGACGGTTTTAATCAGGAATGAGGGACATGAACCCGGTTGTATAATGCAGAGAGCCGGATGAACTCACATCTTTTTTGGTCAGTGGGCTCTCCTTACGTTCAGGTACTTTACAATCTCCATCGAGATGAGTGTGGTGGAAGCTAAAGCCAGTATGATTCCCAGCTCAGAAAGGGAAAGGGGGACTGTCCGGAAAGCAAATTGGAAGAAGGGAATATAAACCACCATCAACTGCAGAATCACCGTAGTCAGAACCGCAAAGACCAGAGCTTTGTTTGTAAAGAGCCCGAGAGAAAAAACCGAATACCTGTCAGAACGCCAGTTGAAGGCGTTGAACATCTCTGAAAAGACCACAAGGGTGAAGATCATAGTCTGCAGTTTCGAAATCGGGAAACCGCTGTCAAGAGCCCAGACTAAAACTATCAGTGCCTGTGAAGCGATAAGCCCTCCTAACCCCATCCCGGCAACGATTTCACGGCGGGTGATAAGCCCTTCCTCAACGTTCCGGGGTTTCTGTTTCATAAGCCCCCTGTCAGGAGGTTCAACAGACAGAGCCATAGGAGGAAGCCCATCTGTAATAAGATTGATCCACAGGATCTGTACGGCAAGCAAAGGCAGCATCTGCCAGCCCAGAATTGCAATGAGGACGATCAGGACTTCCCCGATATGGGCTGTGAGTCCGTAAGTGATGAAATTTTTGATATTTTTAAAAATATTTCGTCCTTCTTCTACTGCCGAGACAATGGACGCAAAGTTATCATCTGTAAGGATCATGCTTGAAGCTTCTTTGCTCACATCGGTGCCTGTAATGCCCATTGCAATGCCCATATCCGCAGCTTTCAGGGCAGGAGCATCATTTACCCCGTCCCCGGTCATCGCCACAACATAGCCCTTCTTTTTAAGAGCTTCAACTACCCTCAGTTTATGGGTAGGGTAAACGCGGGCGTAAACTGAGACCCTTTCAACTTTGTCCTCAAATTCACTCTCTTCAAGGCTGTCAAGTTCTGAACCGGTAAGAGTGAGATCGTTTTCTTTCAAAATTCTGAGTTCTCGCGCAATTGCAGCTGCTGTAACCTTATGGTCTCCTGTTATCATTACAGTCTTAATGCCGGCATCCTCACAGGTTTTGATTGCAGCTTTTGCTTCTTCTCTGGGTGGGTCTCTCATGCCAATTAATCCTGAAAAGACCATGTCTTCTTCGATCTTCTCTGCAGGGATTTCCCCTGAAGAGACTTTTTCAAAAGAGAAGCCTTTTTCATGCGGCCGGAAAGAAAGAGACATAACCCGCAGAGCCTGATCAGCAAGTTCTCTAACCTGCTCGGAGATCTCCTGTTTCTGCTCAGGAGTTAAAGCCTTTATTTCACCGTCGAGAAAAATCTTCGTACACGAACCAAGAATAACCTCCGGAGCTCCTTTTGAAAAAGCTGCAAGCTCGGAATTCAGAAAGCTGCCCGGACTGTCCCCCAGTTTATTGAAAGTGGTCATTCTCTTACTTTCGGAAGAGAAAGGTATTTCCCCAAGCCGTGGATATTTCCGGTCAAGCCCGAATTTTTCAAATCCAGCCTTTGCAGCAGCAACCATAAGAGCTGCTTCTGTCGGGTCTCCTGTAATTTTCCATCCATCTTCTTCTTTATAAAGGTTTGAATCGTTGCAGAGAGCTGCCCCCAGCAAAAGAATCCGAAGATGTATATCGTCCTCTGCTACTTCGGAATCTCCTTTTAGAAATTGTCCTTCGGGATTATATCCATTTCCCGTGACATTGAGGATCTCCCCATTAACATATATTTTCTCAACTGTCATTTTGTTCTGAGTAAGCGTGCCTGTTTTGTCAGAACAGATTACATCTGTAGCCCCAAGTGTTTCTACAGAAGGCAGTTTTCTGATCAGGGCATGCCTTTTAACCATGCGCCTTACTCCGAGCCCGAGCCCTACTGTCACAACCGCCGGGAGGGCTTCAGGTATAGCAGCAACTGCAAGTGCAACGCCCCAGAGAAACATGTCAAGAGGGGGAAAGCCGGAAAGAACCCCGAGAACTGCAACAAAAGCTACAATTAGAAGAGTTGCCCCGCCAATCCATCTGCCGAATTTATCGAGGCTTTCCTGCAGAGGGGTTTTGGACCTTTCTATTGTCCCAAGAAGCCCGGCAAGTTCTCCAAAAGAGGTATTCATGCCTGTTGCCGTGACAACAGCCCTTCCTCTTCCATAGGCAACTGCAGTCCCTGCATAGGCCATGTTCTTCCTGTCAGCTCCAGAAGTGTCTACCGGCAGAGAATCGGCAATTTTCTGTACAGACACGGATTCCCCGGTTAGCGAGGATTCGTCAACTTTAAGGTTGAACTCTTTAATTATCCTGGCATCTGCAGGAATGCGGTCTCCGGTCTGAAGCAGAATTATGTCCCCTGGAACCAGTTCTGATGATGGGATCTTTTTTTCAGTTCCATTCCTTATTACAGCTGCTTCCGGAGACGTCAGGGATTTAAGGAGTTCAATTGCTTTTTCAGCTCTGTACTCCTGCACAAAACCGAGAACTCCAGCAAGAAAAACAGTAAATAAAATCACTATTGCGTCAATGGATTCCCCAAGTAAAGCCGAAACAATGGAAGCAATAATCAGGATAAAAATTAAAATACTTTTAAATTGTGAAAGAAAGAGACGAAAGACAGAGACTTTTTCTTTTTCTTTAAGTTCGTTTTTCCCATACTCATCCAGTCTTTTTTCAGCTTCTCCGGAGCTCAGCCCTTCCTCTGATGTCTTCAGCTCCTCAAAAACCAAGCTAATTTCCTGATCGTAGTACAAACCCTGGTCCTCGTCTTTTTGTAACCCGATATCTCTGCACTCAGTATGTACTGTGCTATAATATAAATGAGTTTAATGTATATATAGCGGTTATACATATCGATGTGCAAAGGGGTTTTTTGTAATTTATAGTTCTACAAGAGCTTTTCCTGTAAAAAAGATTTGGAATTTATCTGTTTCTCTATATAGAAATTATAGAGTTATGAAGCCCAATTCTCAAAATTAGCTTAAAAATTAATGAATAGAGGGAAAAAGTATCCATGAAGATAGTAATAATCGGAAGTGGACTTGCCGGTTTGTCAGCAGGTTACAGGCTCTGTAAATCTAACGAAGTAATCATTTTTGAAAAAGATCCGGATATTGGGGGAATGGCAGCAAGCTACTCTCTGGAACATTCCGGAAAAAAATACTTTATTGAAAGGTACTACCACCATATATTCAGGAGTGATGCGGAACTTCTTGCCCTTATAAAGGAACTTGGGCTTGAAAAGCAGATGCTGTGGCTGGAAGCAAAAAACGCCTATTTCGTGGATGGTAAGAACTATCCCATGAACACACCTCTTGAGATCTTACACTTTAGCCCTCTT
Source organism: Methanosarcina sp. WWM596 (assembly GCF_000969965.1). GTDB lineage: Archaea > Halobacteriota > Methanosarcinia > Methanosarcinales > Methanosarcinaceae > Methanosarcina. The sequence goes on along the minus strand of NZ_CP009503.1, from coordinate 674,887 downwards.
TCCATTCTTGACCTGGCAAAACTTGGCCTGCTGGTCTTAAGGATAAGATTGATAAAAGACACTGTATCCTATGATCAAATAAAGGCAAAGGACTGGATAATTGATACTGCAGGAATGTCGGTGTATGAAAACTTTTTTGCTCCCTTGATGAAAAGTAAATTCGGAGACAATGCTGAAAACGTATCTGCTGCCTGGCTAATCGGGAGGGTGAAAATAAGGTCGGATAGGGGAAAAGAAGGAGAAAAACTGGGGTACATGAGAGGAGGCTTTAACTATCTTCTGGAAGCCCTGTCAGGGGAAATAACTACAAATGGGGGAGAGATTCGAACAAATAAGGAAGTAACGGAAATTGTGATCAAAGACAATGCCGTACAGGGAGTAGTAGTGGACGGGGATTTTATAGCCTGTGATGCAGTTATTTCTACCGTAGAACCACTGGTGCTGGATGGGATCACCGGAGGCAAGCTTGAGCTTCTGCATGATTCCCTGCAAAATATCCGTTATCAAGGGACGGCGTGTGCTTTGATAGGGCTTGACAGGATGCTTATGGAAGACGGGAATTACTGGTTAAACATAAAAGCCGATGTGCCTTTTGGAGCTGTAATCGAACACACCAATTATTTGCCTCTTGAAGACTATGGGGAACATCTGGTCTATGTGACGTCCTATTTCCAGGACAAAAAGAGTGCCCTCTGGACTCAAAAAGAAGAAAATATTCTTGATTCTTATCTAAGCGGGCTCGAAAAAATGTTTCCCGAATTCTCAAGAGAATGGGTTCGCTGGACGAAGCTCTACCGCAGAACAGATACCGCTCCTGTATACGAACAGGGCTATCTTAAAAATGTACTTCCTTTTGCTGCAGGCCCATCCGGGCTTTACCTTGCAGGTATGTTCTCCTCAACCAATTATCCGGAAAGGAGTATGAACGGTTCGGTAAAAGCCGGGTTTGAATCAGCCGAACTGCTGACGAAAGAAAAATAAAGTTATGTATATTAATGAGAATATTTAACTCAAAACAATCCCTTCGGACGAACTATTATATAGCCTAAGGGATGATATTATACTGTTTGTGCCTGTAGAACTTCTTTCTGCAAGGCTGCCTGTCTTACCGGATTTGTCACTCATGGGGATTTGGGAGTGACAGATAAAGGAGAGACAGAGAAAACTAAAAAATGTTCTGAATTCTGCCGTAAACCGGCTTTTTGGGGGCACACAGGTCATACCTGTAAGGGGATGGTAGAGGGGAACACACATGTTTTCCTTAAGGTTGAGCTCTCAATAAAGAACCCGCATGCTGAATAGAGGCTGCCTGAGCTTCCAGGAAGGGGTATGGGCGGCATAAAAAATAAAAGGAGTGGTATAAGATGTTATTCATGGACGTTAGTACCTGGGACCCTGAGAATCGCGATAAGATCCTTGAACACTTCAAGAAACTGAACATTCCTGAGGGAATTGATGTCATCAACCAGTGGGTTGACCTTTCCGGAAACCGCTATTACATTCTTTACGAAGCAGAAAGTGCCGAGGCTTACGGAGCCTTCAACCTGCCCTGGTCAGATGTCTGCGTGATTGACAGCGTCCCCGTAATGGAAGCTTCAGAATTCATGCAGCTTCTGCCCAAGTACAAAAAGTAAGCTACAAGGAAAAGATATCAGTTCATTAATCAATTTCTAAAAGGAAGTCGGTGAGCCGGCTGATCGAGGCTCATCGAAAATCTTTATATTATAGTTCTAAAGCAAAGGGACTTATTCAATTCTGTTTTATCAAATTCTATTCTTTAACTCTAAGGCGGGAAGTCCCCTTCCTCGACAGCCGAAGGCTGGTAGGTGGGGGATGAGAGCCATCAACTTCTACAAAACAACAGTAACATAATTATTAATACTTATAGTTACATCAATATAAATATAACTATATAGTAAAAACTGGATCTTAAGGGCCATTTTTTATATTCACCCCATTATCATTTAATTCAGTATGTGAAATATAGGAGAAAAGCTCTAACGAACCCTTTAGTTGTTGATTTTCTAAAAACTAAAATCTATAACATAAGTGAAACATTCGATGTTGAAGTACTGAATATAGAGTGTGACGAAGACTATTTTCACTTATTATTTTCAGCAAAACCTTCGCTTGATATTCCAAAATATATCAACACCATAAAAACAATAACTTCAAGAGAGATTCGTAAAAACTTCCCTGAAGTAAAAACTATGTTATGGAAAGATACTTTCTGGTCAAGATCGTATTTTATCGCATCGACGGGGCAAGTAATCTTTGAAGGACAAGTAACCTTAGATATACTGAAGCAATATGTGGAGAATCAAGGCAAATATGCATCTGACGAAGAAGATAAAGATCAATCCAACTGAAGAAAAGACACGATATGCCTCTTTGGGAAATAACTATGAAATGTGATTGTGGAAACGTTATTGATAGAGATAGAAATAGTGCTATCAATATCATGAAGCGATTCTTATCACAGAATGCTTTGTGGACAGGCTATCAGAGTTTTTCAGATAATCTTCAACAAACAGGATTACAGATGGATACTTGCATCACTGCAAATATCCAGGTGACGTAATCACTCGAAGGAAGTTCCGTCCTCGCTTTCATCAGAAAACAGGGTGGGATAGTTCACTACTCAGCTCTATTTCAAGTCTTTAACATTATGGTTTTTGTTTCCAGATATTCAGAAAGGGCATCAGGTCCATTTTCTCTTCCAAAACCACTCTCTTTAACTCCTCCGAAAGGAACTTCGGGAGCTATCTTCAGATGCTGGTTGATCCATATGATCCCTGCATTTAACTGTTCACATCCTACACGTGCCCGGTCTAAATTTTTTGTCCAGATGGACGCCCCAAGCCCATAACCGACACTGTTTGCCTCCCCTATTGCCTCATCCAGGTCTTTTACCGTCACCACGGGCAGCAAAGGCCCAAAAACCTCTTCTTTCAAAAGTCTGGAGTCTTCGGGTACATCCGAAACAAGGGTAGGTTCAAAGAAGTACCCTTTATCAGAACCTTTGAACGCAGGTACTTTTCCTCCGGTAATTATCCTGCCTGCGCCATTCTCCTCAATTTCGGCTGTGAGCTCTTTTATATAGTCCCACTGATGGCGATTGTTAAGAGGTCCAATATTAGTATTTTTGTCCAGCCCGTTTCCTATTTTTAAGCTCCGAACACCTGTTTCAAGCTTTTTTATGAATTCTTCAGCTATGGATTCAAAAACATACAGCCTCTTGACAGCGGTACAGGTCTGACCGCAGTTGTAAAACCTCCCTCTAAGGGCTCCAGCAGCAGCACTTTCAAGATCGGCATCGTCACACACAAGCATAGGGTCACTTCCACCCAGCTCAAGAGTAACCCTTTTCATCCCGTGGGCTGCAAGTTCAACTACTCGTTTTCCGGTTCGGGCTTCTCCTGTAAAAGAAATTTTTCTTACATCCGGACTGCGAACAAGACTTTCTCCTGCTGTCTCCCCAGGTCCTGTGACCACATTCAGCACACCTGCAGGCAACCCGGCTTCCCCAAGAATAGAAGCAAGGGTAAGGTTTGTAAGGGGAGTGTTACTTGCCGGTTTCAGCACAAAAGTATTCCCCGAAATAAGAGCAGGGGCAATTTTCCAGCCCATAATCAAAGCAGGCATGTTCCAGGGAATTATGGCTGCACAGACCCCGAGAGGGTTTTTTACGGTAAAAGCATACCCATTTCCCGGGACCGGAATGAAGTCCCCTCGCAGGCTGCCTGCAAGTCCGCAGTAATATTCAAGGACATGTGCAAAACCTTCTATTTCGTTTCGGGCTTCTGCAAGAGGCTTTCCCTGTTCTTGCGTAAGCAGGGCAGCAAGCGCATCCTTCCTCTGCCGGACAATTTCTGCAGCTCTGTAAAAAACTCCCCCCCTATGCTGTGCAGATGCGGAAGCCCAGCCTGAGAAAGCTGATGAAGCAGCTTCGACTGCTGAAGCCACATCCTCTTCTGTGCCCCGGGGAACCTGCTCGATAAGTTCACCTGTTGCAGGATTTTTAACATCAAAAAACTCGCCACCGCATGCTTCCACAGCTTTTCCGTTAATCTGCATTTTCATAGCTACCATTATTTGCGAAGACCTATTTTAAACTAACAAAAAATAGTATGACTTTGAGATAATAGTTTAAATGAAAGGGGCGAAGAATACAGCGAGAGTAAAAAGAAAAACAAATTCCTGTTCGACAGAAATATAAGTATATTTACAAATTACATTGTATCAAATACAGGATCTCCTGACATAAACAAAAAAAACGGACTTGTGGGACACTTATCATAAAAGGCTCAAAGAGGCTTCAGAGACTTTTCTGGAGAATAAGAGTGGGACTCCAGATGATTACATGAGGTTAAATACGTCAGGAAAGACATTTTGCAGGATTTGACGTCGGAGTTTACTTTCCGGACTGCAATTTGTCAGTAGCTAAAAGAATAACTTTCACAGGCAGGTACAGAGAACAGTGTCAGATTGCCTTCAAGTAATTTTATGGTTTTTTATTATAGAGATCCTGGGTTTGATTTCTATCCCACTTGCTGGAAATGCTGGAAACAGGCTGGCTGATAGGGGTGCTTCGGCAGCAAAAACTCTGGGAATTATACTTGTTGCCTATTTTTCCTGGATATTCTCTTACATATGGGGTTTTAACCATACTACGATCTTGATCTCATTCCTTGTTCCTTGCCTACTGTCAATTGGTCTTTATCGGAAACAGAAGATTTTCCCCGAAAGAAAAGTTCTGCTCGTCAATGAACTCGTGTTCCTCGCAGGATTCTTTTTTTTCTTACTTGTACGCGTGCACCTTCCGGAAATATACATGCACGAGAAATTTATGGACTTTGCCTTTTTAAATGTAGTAATAAAGACTTCCTCTTTTCCTCCGGCTGATCCCTGGTTTGCAGGCGAGTTTCTGGATTTTTACTATTATTTCGGATATCTTTCCGTGGGCGTTCTGGGAAAACTCAGTGCTGTCAAACCTACCATCCTTTTTAACCTGGCAATTGCCTTTACTTTTGCTCTTTCCTTCAACCTCTTTTTCGGCATCGGGTATAACCTCACTCATGGTAAAATCCGGTATGGACTCCTTACTGCGGGGTCCGGGATGCTGCTTGGAAATTTGCAGGGACTTATAGAATTCGTATCCATGTATGTTCTCAAGGAACAGGTTTCAAGAGGGTATTACTGGAGCAGTTCGAGAGTTATTCCTTTTACGATAAACGAGTTTCCATATTTCACTTTCATACACGGGGACCTGCACCCTCATCTGCTTGCAATTCCGTTTCAGTTGCTTGTACTTGTATTTCTCCTGAATATCTACCTCAGGAAAAGTGAACACACAATATTTGAAAATAGCCTGGCCTTCATTACATTTTCAATAGCTCTGGGTTTTTTGTTCCCCTCTAATTCCTGGGATTTCCCGGTGTACTTCAGCCTGGCACTTTTGGTTATCTTTGCATTTTATTGCGGGCATTATATTCATAATAAAAAATTATTCGGTTTCATTGCAGGATTTTCCAAATCAGTCATTCTTGTTTCTATCTTCAGCTTCCTGCCATATTTGCCCTTTTATCTGTCCTTTAACCCTCAAGCAGCAGGAGGATTTGATTTTGTTGTACCGGAACTCAGGACAACGATTGATAAATTCCTGATCCTTTTCGGACTTTTCCTGTTTTTAACCTTCTCTTTCCTTGTACCTCGCCTGAACTCCAGAAGAAAAATCGGGTTTTTTATCCTATGGGTAGGGGTATCAGCACTTCTTTCTGCTGCATGGTCTATTCCCCTGATTGCGGTCCTTTTTCCCCTGCTTGTCCTTTCTCTGTATTTATTCCTGAAGGATCTTCCGGAAAGAAGCACGACAGGATTTGTATCTCTTCTAATAGCGACAGCCGCCTTCATTGCCCTTCTATGCGAAGTTGTTTTTCTTGATGACCCAATATCAGGCAATTTTGCCCGTATGAACACGGTTTTCAAATTTTACATGCATTTATGGATTTTCCTTGCTATTGCAGCCTCTTATTCGTACTATGAACTTCATTTCCGTTACCGGGGTGAGTCCGAAAATAGAGCTTTTTTGAAGGGGGCTTATATAAAGAAGGCATGGTCAACTGTACTTGTGCTACTAGTTATTTCCTGTGTCTTTTTTCCTGTAGTATCAACCTTTACAAGAATTAATGATACGAATGCCAGGCCCACTCTTGACGGGATAGAATACATGAAGAAACTGGATAGGGGAGATTACAATGCCATACGGTGGATGCAGGAAAATATTAAAGGATCTCCGATAGTTCTTGAAGCTTCTGAAGATGGTAGCAGTTACAGTTACACGTCCAGGGTCTCTGCAAATACCGGGCTCCCCACAGTCATCGGGTGGACAAGACACGAGAGGTTCTGGGGAAGAAACCACAAAGAAGTGGAAAAGAGGATAAAAGATGTTCGCTCGATTTATTGCACTGGCAATGAAAAGAGAGCCCTGGAGCTTATGGATAAATATAACGTAAGCTATGTGTATATCGGTAAACTTGAACAGCAGGTGTATTCCATAAACCTGGATAAATTTGAGAATGAAACCTATTTTGAACCAGTTTATCGGGATACAGTCACAATATATAAATTAAAGAAAGGCACGTAAAAGGGACATTACTTAAAAGGGACATTACGTAAAAGGGACATTACTTAAAAGGGACATTACGTAAAAGGGACATTACTTAAAAGGGACATTACGTAAAAGGGACATTACTTAAAAGGGACATTACGTAAAAGGGACATTACGTAAAAGGGACATTATAATTGTCTGTTTTTCAGAGAAAAAATGGCTCAGGCAAAAAAAACCAGATTATTATCATAAATGTTAAGAGGTTGTTCGCATAATCAGCGTCTCGGTAGTTCTGCCCGCTTATAATGAAGCCGCCAGAATAGAAAATACGGTCTCGATAACAGCAGAGACTCTTTCAAAGATAACTGATTCCTTTGAGATCATCATAGCAGAGGATGGGAGCACGGACGGTACGGACCAGATAGCTTTCCAGCTTTCGGAACAGTACTCTTATGTCAAACACCTGCATTCCGAGGAACGACAGGGCAGGGGAAGAGCCCTGAACAGGGCTTTTAAGGCAGCCTCAGGAGAAGTGCTCTGCTATATTGATGTGGACCTTGCAACAGATATGAGCTATCTGGAAAAACTGGTCAGAGCTGTAAGTACGGGTGGCTATGATTTTGCCACCGGTTCGAGAATAATACCCGAAAGCGATGCAAAAAGACCTTTCAAACGGGAGTTTGCAAGTAGAGGATATAACTCCCTTGTGCGGCTTCTTTTGCATTCAAAACTCTACGACCACCAATGCGGTTTCAAAGCTTTCAGGAGAGACCCTCTTTTTGATTTGCTCGATGAAGTTGAGAATCAGCACTGGTTCTGGGACACCGAATTGCTGGTCAGGGCTCAGCACCGGGGGTATAGGGTTCTGGAGTTTCCTGTCTACTGGAGGCATGGAGAGTCAAGTAAGGTCAATTTCGTAAAGGATATTCTTGGAATGGGATCTGAGATTTTCCGCCTGTGGTGGGAACTTTTTTTTCCGGGGCTTTTTTCTGGGAAAGGAAAGCTATTTATTACAGCTTCTCTTGCCCTTCTGATTCTTGCCCTTGCTGCAACCTTTCTGGGCGCTTCCTCTGTTCTGGAAAATATCAAGCAGGCGTCTCTGAGTACCCTGGCTCTTGCTTCTCTTGTTTACTGCATTTCCTGGCCGCTCCGAGGGATCCGTTTCCAGCAGATCCTTAACAGACTCGGAAACCACTACGGACTTGGCTTTCTTACGGGGAGCATTTTCATCAGCCAGTCTGCAAATGTGATCCTCCCTGCACGAATAGGAGACCTGAGCAGGATGTATATCCTGAAAAAAAGTAAAGATCTTGCCTTTACAACGAGCCTTTCCTCTTTGACCGTAGAAAGGGTCTTTGACATAATTGCAATAACTTTCATTGCCGCACTTGCTTCTTCAGGTGTAACTACGAGGTTTGAAATTGCTTCCTGGATGGAGTCCCTGATCAAATTCTCAGGGCTTGCAGTTCTCTTTTTCTTTATAGCTCTCTTTGCATTATCTTTCAGAGAAGGCCGCATGACAAAGAGTGGGGGGAAAAAGGCTTCTGTGATTTCTTCTGGCGAACCTCTCCATAAAATAAAAGGATTTGTATCTACTTTTGTTCACCAGATAAGCGTTGTTGCTGTCCGTCCCGGGGCGTTTCTTACAGTGGTTGCATCCTCCCTATTCATATGGGGTATGGATATCCTTACCTGTTTTCTGGTTCTGAAAGCCTTTCCGACAGCCGGGGGAGATATGTCTTCAGCGTTCACCATCTCCCTGGTCTTCCTGGCAGTAGCCCTCGGGAACATTGTAAAAACGTTTCCAATCACTCCTGGAGCTATAGGAACATATGAAGTAGCCCTTACTGCAGTGTTCGGGCTTGGAGGAATCAGGCCAGAACTCGGGTTTACAGTCGCCGTGCTTGACCACATAATAAAGAACTCGATCACATTGCTTGGAGGCGGGCTCGCCCTCTCGGGACTCGGGCTCAAATGGAGAGAAGTTCTCTCAACGAATACCGACACGCTGAAAGGGATGTGATAACTTGAAACAAAAAATCCGCAAAAAGTCTGAGTGGAAGAAATGTTCGAAAAAAAAATAATAGAAGTTAGGGATGCCTATTCCCTTCCGGAAGATGTGCTTGAGGCTGTTCATACGGCACTGAAGGAAGATGTTGAAGAAAGCGTTAGCCTGTTTAAGGTTCTTGCAGATTCGACCCGCCTGAGAATTCTTAAAGCCCTCGAAATCCAGAGCCTCTGCGTCTGTGTCCTTGTTGAAGCTACGGACCAGAAGCACTCTGCACTTTCTTACCATCTCAAGCTCTTAAAGGAAGCAGGGCTCGTGGATTCAAGGAGAGAGCGCAATTTCCAGATCTATGACCTTACAGAATTCGGAAACCTGCTACTGAAGCACATTGAAAAACATTTTGAAAAAAAATGACCGAAGAAGTGGAGGGACTTTCTACAATTTAATGTGTAGGAGCCCCATGACACTAAAAAAATAATAGAATCTGTATATAGATTCGTATCCCTGAAGGATAAGATTACATTTTGTCGTTTGAGGCTACCGTAGTGAGCTTTGAGAATTTCACTCCTTTAAGGGCCATTATAGCTTCAGCAAGCTCTTTAATTTCTTCACCGTCCCCATCCAGAACGATTACTTCAAAACAGTTATCATGATCCAGGTGAATGTGCACGGAGGACTTAATCAGGGAAGAGTAATGGTGCTGGATGTCTGCAAGGGCGTTTGAAAGCCCACGCTTTGTGTGGTCATATATGACAGCAATAGTTCCGACACGATGACCTTTAATGTCACCCATCCATTCGTAGTAAGAAATGTAACTCCTGATGGCGTCCCTTATGCCTTCCGAACGGGAAGAGTAACCTCTTTTTTCGATAATCTCATCAAATGTGCTAAGAAGGGTGTCGGGCAGGGAGACCCCTATCCTCATAAGTTCTGTTTCCATCGAATCACCAAATAATTTGTAATTTATCCGAATGATAATACATTAAGTTATTGTGAGTATTACTATATATGTTTTTTTCACTTGATCATTAATATAAAAGAGTTGTACTCATATGATAATTCATCCCTCAGTATATTAATGTTTGGGAATTATCAAACTTAGCATATATGAAAGGGTCAAAACGTCCATGCAAAAATAAAAGAGACAAAAATAACTAAAAAATAAAAACAAAAGGAAAGAATTCAAAAAAAATAAATAAACTCCACAGCGAGAAGAAAAAACTGAAGTAAAAAAAGAGATTAAAAACTAAATTACTTTATTAATCTGCCCTCGTATCCAGTTATCGTCTATCTACAAGCCTCTTCGGTCTTCCCTTAATTTTGTACAACTCAAGTCCTCCGGGACCCGTGAAGTTGAAAAGGAGCTTGAAAGTCCTGTCTTCATAGGCTCTGGAAAGGGGATGCTTATATTTAAGGAAAGAACTGATGAAGTTTTCCTTTATAAGATCTCTGTCACAGGCATCAGGGTTTTCGCATTCCATACTGACCCTCAGTACGGTTTCTCCCTCATCTTCCCCTCCATAGAGAAAAGCTTCATACTCTCCTGTTAGATAATCCATGTTTCCACTCTGGAATACACCCCTTTCTACATCAACGCGGTTAAAAGGAGTACCTTCAACCCAGACTGTTTCTGCCTCTCTCTGGGGAGTGAGGATTTTCATGTGGGTCCTGCCGCAAGAGCACGTTTTGCGCGTAAGAACTACAGTAGTGTCATCGGTATCGTAGTTTAAGAGAAGATTCCCTGCCTTTGCCCCAACAGGCAGAAGCGTGCTCAGGATAACTCTTCCACACTCCCCATCAGACACGAAACTCTCCAGGTGCGGGTCGTAAACATCAAGATGGACAAAATCCTCAGGAACATGCAGCCCTGTAATATCACTGCATTCCCCGCACATCGTCCCTTCCGTGCTCCCGTAGGTGTTGTACACAGGGCAACCCCAGATTTCCGAGAGATAGTTTCTTGACTCATCAGCAAAGGCTTCACCTCCCACAACCAGTTTGTTTATGCCTGACTGTCGGGGGTCAATACCCTCAGTTTGCATTCTGCGGGCAAGGTTCAGGAGCTTGAATACACTGCCTACTATGCCTGTAGGCCTGTATGTTTCAATAACACGCAGGGGAAAAGTGCACTTACCCTCAGGGATAATGCTCATGCCCAGCTGTCTGGCAGCAAGGGTCATGGTGTTTGCCCCCACATTCATGCCGTAGGAAGCACAGACAACGACCCTATCTCCGGGCCCGAAGCCCTGAGACCTAAAAATCCGGGCGTATTTTTCTGCATAGCGTTCCCAGTCCTCCCAGGTAAGGAAAAAGCTCTTTGGGGTCCCACTTGTACCGCTAGTCTCATGAATGGTGAAAACATCTTCCCAGCCTACGCTCCTGAACATAAAATCCTTCATCTCAGGAGGCTGGTTTTCTCGGATAGTCTTTCCAGATATGATTGGAAGTTCAAGGAGGTCCTCATGGGCTTTGATATCTCCGGGGCTTACCCTATGTTTTTCAAACCATTTTCTGTAAAAAGAAGAATTTTCAGCTGCATATTTTACCGTATATTGCACACGTTCCTCAATGAGAGCATCGAGTTCCCCCCTGTCCATGGTCTCGATTTCTGAATTAAAGTAAGGTTTTGAGTTCTCCAATATAAAACACCCCGGCTGTAGCTCTTAACCATGCAAAAATCTGTTATCCATATGAAAACCTATTATTAATTGGCTTCAAATATGAATTTGGTCTTCAATTATGAAACAGTTTTGGGCAGGGGATTGTCAGGAAGAAAAATTATAAGAGAGATTTCGGGTTGGGGGCTGAACTGTAAGAAAAACGGCTGTGTAAAATATTAAATACTCCATACTGCATCTCAACCCCTGGAAAAAGTTACTGACATTGATTTATAAAAGGTAAAAAAGGAAAAAAATTTATTTTTAAACTTATTTGTCCCCAAAAGGCACAAGGTATACGCCATCTGCCCTTTTTTGTCCCTTTACCAGCTCACAGTGCCTGAGGAGTGCAAACTGGTTTTCGGTTTCCCGTGAGGATATCCCAAATTTTTCTGCAATTTCTTCCTTTTTTGCCCCGCCCCGGGAAACAATGAATTCATAGATGGCTTTTTGCAGGTCTGTAAGACCGTCAGTTCCTTCAAGCCCGGCTTCTTCCCTGAAGATTTTTTTGGAGCGCACTGCCCAGGGGTCACATGCCTGGATTTTATGGTGGCTCTCTATATAACAGTCCTCACATAGAACCTTGCCATTTTCTTCGTAAATGTCTTCTTTTTCCAATTTACACCCACATGCCTCACATTTGGCAGGGCTGGTTATTTCTTCTGTCATCTTGTATCCCTCCAGAGTTTCAGACATCCATTTCATCCAGAATTTTAAGAACAACTACTGACCCGTAAGCTACGGCAGGTCCTCCGGCCATCACTATTGCAGTGCTTACAGCTTCCATAATCTCTTCCCGAGTCGCTCCCATTTTTACAGCCTCAGGAACGTGCTTCCAGAGACAGTATTCACAGCGCAGGGCAACTGCAATCCCGACCATCATTATTTCTTTTGTTTTGGCGCTTAAAGCCCCGTCCTTGACAACTTCGGAATGAAGCCCCATAAGAGCTTTCATAACTCCCGGGAGTTCCCCGGCCATTGCTTCCGTCCTTTCATTCATATCAATTTTTTCGGTCGTTTTATCACTTCCTGCATTCAGAAAACTTAAGGTACCCAAAATATAATGAATAATTTACGAATCAAAAGGCACCATGTACATTTCTTCTCCCATTTTTCTCCACTTTAAAAGCTCACAGTGTCTCAGTATTGCAAGCTGGTTCATGGTTTCCTGCAGTGTAAGCTCGAAAAGCTTCGAGATCTTTTCAGGGGTTGCACCCCCTTCTGTAAGGATAAAGTCATAGAGCTCCTTTTGGAGCTCCGTCATTCCCTCTGAGCCTTCAAACCCGTGCTGTTTTCTGAAAAGTTTCTTGGAACGCACTGCCATGGGATCTGCAAACTTTATTTTCTGGTGTCCTTCCAGGTAACAATCCTCACATATTGCCTGCCCGTTCTCTTTTATAGATTCGTCTCCCGGTATTTCCTTCCCGCACCCCGGGCACGTTATAAAATAAGCTATTGATTCGTCAAGTTCCCTGTTTCCGGCTTTATTCGTTTTTATAAGGTCGTGAAACTCCATATAACCCACTATTTCGTAAACAGTTGACCTTGATAACCCATATACGGCTTTTGCTTTTTTTATCACATCTCGAATATGGAATCCCCGGTCTATATGGGCTTCTTTTATACATTCAAGTACCCATATTTCCTCTTCATTCAGCACAAGAGTCATTGAAGTCCCTTAGATACTTATTCTCTCAAGAATTAACATTTTGAATGTGAATTGCTTCAACACCTGACTTTATTCCTATAACATCTTTTCTTGAGTTATCGAATAGTTTTCTTGTATTCCGTTTTTGTCTCTCTCCCTTTATGATTTAGTAGTATTAATAGTTATCGGTAAATATATATAAAAAGATTGTCTCATCCACGAATCATAATAAAATATAATAAGTCCTCAAAGAAAGTTGAGATAATCCTCAAAGAAAATCCAAAATTTATGAGTTTTAGGGGAAAGTTCCATGTGAGTTTCTGAAGCATACAGTCAGACCGTGCACTCACACTTTGCACTCACACTTTGCAATCAGACCCTGCAATCGCACCCTCTTTCTTTTAAGATCCGGACCTGTTCCTCATAGGTAGTCACAAATTCATTCTGTACAGCTACCCCTGTTGCAAGGGCAGGGTCCAGGGGAGTGTGGTGTTTATACCCTCTTTTTGACATCTCTTCTACAAGGGCTTCATGTCTCAGGTAGAGGGCCTTCAATTTCCCCTTCCAGCGCAGGGTCTCAGGATGGTGTGCATAAGCTTTTTTGTTATTGGTAATTATGGACCACAGGGCATGCAATTCACGGTGTTCCCCGAGAAGGTGCTGCCTGCACATTTTTTCAGGAGGGATGTCCCAGATTCTCATATGATGAACTTGAAGACATTTCAGAAAGGTCTTTCGGCAGGAAAATATTTAAAGGACTGAAAAAGTTTTTTCTGGCCTTCAGAAAAAATACCGATTCCCGTATCTGTTACTGAAAAAAGAGCCCTGTTTCCGCTTTTATTAGAGTGGACAGGTACCTTGCCCCCTTCCGGGGTAAACTTGATTGCATTGCTTACAAGATTATAAAAAATTCACCTCTTCGAAAACCGAGTCAATAGAAAACTCACTGTAGTGAAGCTCCGTTTTTCCAGCTTCTACTTTTGAGAGGTCAAGAATATCGTTTATAACAAAATATATTAAATTCCTCAAGACAGTGTCCCGGATCACCATTTAAAGAATCTAACTGCCCAGTTCACGTTTTTTCTCAGGAGATATTTCCTCAGTTCATCGATCCCAAGGAGGAAAACCGCAAAAGGAACGGCAAGTAGCATATACCTGAGGTCAATGGGAGTGGTATTGAAAATAAGGTTAGCAAATGGATGCCAGATAATGAGAGCAAGAATCAGAAATTCGCTTGCAATTCCCAGGAGAACCGGGCGGTTGCTGAACAATCCCATTGAGAAGACAGACTGAAACCGAGTTCTTGAAGCAAACACATTAGCGATCTGGCAGATAATCACAGCTGAGAAGAAAGCGGTTATTGCCTGCATATAAAGGGGATTAGTGTTTGCAAGCTGCTCCCCGAAAATCCAGCCCCCTTCAAAAAGTACGGCAAAATAACAGAAGAAGCCTGCAGCAGCCTCTATAGGTCCTTTTACTCCGTAAGATGTCAAAAGCACCTGAGAGGTTAATAACTTTTCATCCCTTGGTCTGGGAGATCTCTTCATAATATCTCCCTCTCCTTTTTCCACCCCCAGAGCAATGGCAGGAAGGATATCAGTTCCGAGATCAATTGCCAGGATAAGTTGGACAGTCATGGGAAGGGGAATGGAAAAAAGAACAAAAGCTATAAATGGGAGGATCTCGGGGATGTTGCTTGTGAGGATGTAAGCAATAAACTTTTTTATATTATCAAAGACGGTTCTGCCTTCTTCCACAGCATTTACTATCGTGGCAAAATTGTCGTCCAGAAGCACCATGTCTGCAGCCTCACGAGCCACATCCGTGCCGCTGCCCATAGCGACCCCCATATCGGCATTCTTGATCGCGGGAGCATCATTAACCCCATCTCCGGTCATGGTAACGATCTCTCCTTCTGCCTGGAAGAGCTGTACAATTTTTAATTTCTGTACAGGAGAGGTTCGGGCAAAAACAATGCTCGGGTTTTTGAGCCGTGAAGCAAGCTCTGTGCGGGAGAGGGATTTAAGCTCATCTCCGGTAATAATCTCAGGTTTTTCGGAACCTGCAAGTCCTACATCTCTGGCAATGGACTCTGCGGTAACCGGGTGATCACCTGTGATCATAACAACCTTGATTCCTGCTGCATGACATTTTGCAATAGCTTCTCTCGCTTCAGGGCGTGGAGGGTCTACAATCCCGATGAAACCCAGGAAAATAAAATCTCCGGTGTACTCTTTCTCCTCTTCTGCCTGCCTGAACGCAAGGGCAATTACCCTTTCTCCCTTTTCTGCCAGCCTTAGATGCCTATCTAGAAGCTCTTTTTGCCCGGCTTCATCCAGTTTTCTGGCCTCTCCGGACTCCAGAACCGACCCGCACATCTGCACAACCACTTCCGGAGCGCCCTTGAGGTATACCTCAAGTTTTCCTTCGGGAGTTCGGCAGACAACTTCCATGCGTCGGGTAAGGGAATCGAAAGGAAACTCTTCCTGTCTCGGATACTCTCGCTGGAGGTCTTTTACATCTACGAAACCATTCGCAAAAACAAGAAGCGCACCTTCTGTCGGGTCGCCGGTATATCCAGGGGCCGATTCATAAAGTTTTGCGTTATTGCAGAGCCCTGCCGCCCTTATGAAAACCGGAGGGATCTTTTTCGGATCCCATCCGGGATTTCCTGTAACAGAAACTTCTTTTGCGCCTGAGTCAGTACCGTTCTGCGCAAGACTTTTTTTTGTACTTTCTTCTGTATTCTGCCCTGCAACGCCTTCTTGAGGAATGGAAGGTTTTTCCGGCTCCAGAGTTTCAAACCCTGCGATAAGCGAATTTACTGCCATCCTGTTCTGAGTCAGGGTCCCGGTTTTATCCGTACAAATCACGGTAGTCGAGCCCAGGGTTTCTACAGACTCAAGCTGCTTTATAAGGGCATTTCGAGAAGCCATTCTCCGAGAAGCAAGGCTGAGAGCAAGCGTAACGGTGGGCAAAAGCCCTTCAGGAACATTGGCAACAATGATTCCTATGGCAAAGATAAGGCTTGCAAGAAAGATATCCTGGAGAAAAAATGCAAGCAGGAAAAAGGTAATTCCAAGAAAAATCGCAATTGCTGAAATAACCTTTATGAAATGGTTGAGTTCTTTTCGGATAGGAGTGTCCACAGAGATGGTCTGCTCCGTAAGCACTGCCAGGCTTCCGATCTGGGTATCCTGCCCGGTACCGAAAATAATGGCTTTACCGTTCCCGCTCTGTACAAGAGTTCCGGAAAAGACCATATTCCGGCATTCCAGTATATTCTCATGTGTACACTCGATAGAGCGCAGCTGCGGCTCCGCTTCTCCGGTCAGGGAGGAATTATCGACTTTCAGAGAATTGGTCTCAATCAAACGCCCGTCTGCAGGAACCTTATCTCCTTCTTCAAGAAGGATGAGATCCCCCACAACAAGCTCTGAAGCCAGAACATCCTTTACCTTTCCGTCCCTGAAGACTTTTGCATGAGGTGGCAGAAGCTGCCGGAAGCTTTCCATTGTCTTTGCAGCCTGGTACTCCTGCACAAACGTGAAAGTTCCGTTAAGGACAACGACCCCGACGAGAGCAATTCCTATATATAAGTTTCCCTGCCCGGGATCAAGGTATTCGCCAAGAAAAGATAGAATAGCCCCTACAGTCAACAGGATAGAAAAAAAGTTACGAAACTGCCGGACATATCTCTTAAGTATGCTTTCCTTTCCGGCTGCTTCGAGGACATTTGGTCCGCATTTCTGGAGCCTCTGGGTAGCTTCCTGCTCACTGAGCCCGTTTTCTGTGACTTCTAGCCTCTGTAGAAACTCTGGAAGAGAAATTAGATGTTCATCCCCCTGTGGGAAGCATAGTTTGTTTCTGTTTTCAGCCGAGTCCTTTTCCATCGAATCCCCTATAGTTTAATGTGACACAAGAATAAGAAACTTAACATTACACGTCCACCGAATTTCTTAAAACAAATCCAGAACAGTCAATTATCTGAGGTCTGTCTTTAATAGAAATTCTATCAGCTCCAGATAACCGGATAATTGAGAGAACAAAATACGGGAAAGGCATTTAAGAAGATAAGAAGCCGGATAATGCGGTTAAAATTTATTACTGGATTTATCAAAGAAAAGACAAAAAAAAATTCCCGACAATTAGCTTTTATAATTTGCTAACTAAAAAAATATCCGTATCCAGCTCAATTGAGTAGCTAGAGAATTATTTTTACTGCCATTATTCTCACTCCTGCTCAGGCGAGACAAAAATGGTGATTCAGAAAGTGCTATCTGTCCCCGTTTATCAGAAAAAGTTGCAATTTTTTAATATATTTTTAACTCTGGGCATTCTAGTCTGGAGTATGAAACATTTTGGATTGAAAAGGTCTATATAATATTGTCAAGTAGACAATTAAATTGGAATAAAAATAAATCTCTACGAATAATAGTAAAAAAGGTATGACCGATATGAGCGAATTCACACTTAAAACAAGACTGTTAGCTGCCCTTGAAGGCAAGCCCGTTGACAAAACACCTGTTTGTTCCGTGACCCAGACCGGAATTGTAGAACTCATGGACGAAGTCGGAGCCCCCTGGCCTGAATCTCACAGCAACCCTGAACTTATGGCAAAACTGTCACTCGCCAACTACGAGCTCAGCGGACTTGAAGCTGTAAGGGTTCCTTACTGCCTTACCGTCCTTGTCGAAGCCATGGGCTGTGAGATCAACATGGGTACCAAGAACAGGCAGCCCTCTGTTACCGGTCACCCCTACCCCAAGAGCCTTGAAGGCGCAGCAGTCCCTGCAGACCTTCTGCAGAAAGGTAGAATTCCAACCGTGCTTGAAGCAATCAAGATCATCAGGGAAAAGGTCGGCCCGGATGTCCCAATCATCGGCGGTATGGAAGGCCCTATCACTGTAGCCTCTGACCTTTCAAGTGTAAAATCCTTCATGAAATGGTCCATTAAAAAACCTGAACTCTTTGAACAGGTTCTGGACCTTGCAACCGAAGCTTCAATTATCTATGCAAACGCAATGGTCGAAGCAGGTGCAGACATTATTGCCATTGCAGACCCTGTCGCTTCCCCTGACCTCATGAGCCCTGACTCCTTCAAGCAGTATCTCCAGCCAAGGCTGCAGAAGTTCTCTGCCGGTGTGAACTCGGTTACAGTCCTCCACGTCTGTGGAAACGTTAACTCTATTCTCGACTATATGGCAGACTGCGGCTTTGAAGGCCTCAGCGTTGAAGAAAAGATTGGCAGTGTAAAGAAAGCAAAGGAAGTCATCGGAACCAGAGTAAGGTTAATAGGAAACATCTCCAGTCCATTCACCTTGCTGCCCGGCCCTGTTGACAAGATCAAAACCGAATCCAAGCAGGCTCTTGCGGATGGCATTGATGTGCTCGCACCGGGCTGTGGAATTGCACCCATGACCCCACTCGAGAACATAAAAGCCATGGTTGCAGCAAGAAACGAATACTACGCCTGAAAAGGCATAAAATTTCTTTATTTTTTTTACGGGTAAATCCCGGAGCTCTAAAACAATTAGAACTTCGGGATGTTCTGCCCAGATTCATATTTTTTTACGTTGCCAAAAAGGGACCTCAGAGATGAGAATATCCGGATCCAGGCTCTTAACAAGCTATTAGTTCAGGAGACTCGATCCAGGAAAGTGGTTCAGCAAAACTCACCGGGAAAACTGGCCCACCATTAAACTTATTAAAAATTATTAAAAACAATAAATGCTGAAATAATTGGTTAAGTAAGTCTTAAACTTTTTTGAAGGAGGTTAAGATATGAGAATAGGAGTTGCAATTGACCTGGGAACCAGCGGCTTTAGGGCCCAGAAAATTGACCTGGACAACGGCGAGATTAAGAAAACCGTGATAACTCTCCGGAATCCCCTGCCGGGAGCAAACGTAATGGATCACCTTGACTTTGCAATCCATTATGGGCTTGACAAAGCCCACGGGCTCTCAGCCACAGCAGTAAAAAATATCCTTACGGCACTTGGAGTAAAACCCGAAGAGATGGAGAAGTTCTCAATCTGCGGAAACCCAATCCAGCTTTCTATATTCCAGGGAATTCCCATTGAAGACCTGGCATACGCAGGTGAACGTAAGAAACAGAAGTACCATATTGAAGAACAAAACAGAGACGCTCGGGTCATACCTCTGCCCGAAATCGATGGATTCGAAGAGTTTAAAAACTGTAAACTGTTTGTTCCCCCTGCCATAAAACACGAAGTTGGAGCCGATGCGCTTGCCCTTATAGAAAAGGCAGGCATGCTCGAGAGTGATGAGATTGCGATCGCTACGGACTACGGAACAAACGCCGAAATGGCCCTGAAATCAAACGGGATTATTTACACTGGATCGGCTGCTGCCGGACCGGCTCTAGAGGGTCAGGAAATCGAATACGGATCCATTGCATCCCCGCATACCATCAGCGATGTCGAATTTGAAGGGGAAAACCTGCGCTGTTACGTGCTCGACAGGGACATGAACACAGTCCAGGGAGATCTCGTAAACCCAAAGACAGGGGAAGTCGTGGAAAAAGGAGAGGTCACTGCAAAAGGCATTACAGGTACAGGAGTTATTGCCCTTATCGAAACCGGGATAAGGAACAAACTGATAGTTCTGCCAAAAATTAAGACTCCCGAGAGCATCATCCACCTCCAGGACGGGATCAAGTTTACAGAAAAAGACCTTGTAGCAGCCGGGAGAGCCATCGGAGCACTCCGTGCAGGCCACATTACCCTCTGTGTAGCTGCAGGCATAGAGATGGAAGACCTCAAGATAGCTCACATGTCAGGAGCTGCCGGGACTTACATGGATGCTGCAAAAGCCCACCAAGTAGGAATGATCCCTTATAACACTAATTATGTTTCCCAGATAGGAAACACCTCCCTGACCGTTGCCCGGGAAATTCTGCTTTCGGAAGACAGGCTCTGGGAACTTCAGGCAATTGCAAAGGAAATCCTGGGCACGCATGTGATGTTCGCAACTTCCGAAGCCTTTAAGGAAGCCTATTTGCTGGAACTTGCCTATTGGAATGAGGGCATGGCATTTAAGATGCTTCAGAAGTTCTTGAAAAAGAAAAAACTCCCTATGATCGGCGAGCCTTCGACTATCCTGAAAATCGACCGCCAGGTTGAAAGGGATATTCCTGTACTCGGAGAAGACGGGCTCGAAGTACTTGAAAAAGTCGGGACCTACCTTACCATGGTCATAGAAGACTGCGCAGGCTGCAAAAAATGTGTAAAGGTATGCCCCACCGGAGCTCTCAGGATGGAAGACAACGGGACTGTAAAAATAAGGACCGACCTCTGTGACGGGGCAAACTGCCAGCGCTGCCTGCATGCTTGCCCGGATGACAGGTTCAAATGGGAAAACCTGACTGTTGCAGGAATCTAACAAAAGAGTAATAAAGCTTATTGGAATAAAGAGAGTGGAGCCCGTGAACTTAAATTCGCGGATTTCCTGCTACATTTCCCGTGGTTAGAAGGTATCGAGTGAGTAAAGTGTAAATGTTTACCTTCAAAACTGAAGTTTTTTACTTGTTTGTACCCATGAAGTTTGTTCGGTTGTATTTAATTTGTCAACTACCCTACGCTAAAGAGGCGGTCCGACAATTCAATTTCAGGGCAGAAACATGCAAAAAATAAGGTATATAAAGCCTTTAAACTGAAAAAAAGGAATTTTGAATCTTACAGATAGTAATGTCGGACAGCCTGTAAAACAACAGAGTTTCCTGCCTGTTACATGTGACTTTGTATAATCTCTTTTAATTTTTGCATATATCACTATAAAAACCAGAATAAACCCAGAGGGAATAGACGCCAAAAAAGGATTTGAGAAACACAAAAAAGATTTTAATAACCCCCTATTGAGAGATAAAACAATATACTTTGAGAATAGAAAAGTTGACGCTTATATCTCCGGACCAGATGTCTGGGGAGTTTACACTTCATTATATAATGGCAAAAAATGAAGGGACTATAAGTAGAAAACGATAGAAAGTGGCAGAAAACGGAGGAAAAAAAAGTGGACGTCATTGTTGTTGGAGGTTTCCTGGGAAGCGGGAAAACAACCACCATTATCAATATGGGCAGATACCTGGCAGAAAAAGGAAAAAAAGTTGCCATCATTGTGAATGAGATCGGAGAAATAGGGATTGACGGGGACGTGATCAAGAGGTTCGGATTCGATACCAAAGAGATCACTGGAGGCTGCATCTGCTGCTCTCTGAAAGTTGGGCTGAGGACCACAATCACTCTCCTTGCAAAAGAATACAAACCCGATGTCCTGCTGATCGAACCCACAGGAATTGCTTTTCCACACATTATCAGAAACGAAGTAGAGCTTATGAATCTTGGAGAAGAGGTAAAAGTCGCTCCCCTTGTAACCCTGATTGACGGCAGTCGCTTCAAGTATCTAATGAAAGAGGTAAAAGAATTTGCCATGAGGCAGATTATAGATGCCGAGATTCTGGGAATAAACAAAGTGGATCTGATCGAACCCATCAGGATTCCCATTCTGGAAGCTTCAGTGCAGCAACTGAATCCAAAAGCCAGAGTGGTTCTGCTTTCGGGAAAGAATACCGGGGAAATATTTGAGAATTTCATGCAGATAGTTCTCCCTGATATCAAAGGAATTCTGGAAAAAGCTCAGGCAACCACCACAGAAGAAAAGTCCAGACCTCCCGAAGCTAAGGAAACCGAAGATTCCATCGAAGCCTCTGGAGTTGGCAGCTATGCTGCAGAGTTCGCAATTAAGGATGTAGAAAGCCTGAGCACGGAAACCACCAGGGAGCTTACTACTGAATTAATGAACACAATAAAAGAAAAGGTTCTCGAGCTAAACCCTGAATTTGTAGGGCATATCAAACTCTTCCTAGACAACGGACTGGAAACCGTAAAGCAGAGCGTTACTATCTATTATGAAGATCCCCAGGAAGAGATCATAAAATCAAAAGAAGGAGCTGTTCCGACATTAAAGATCCTCTCCGCAGTCTCAAATGTTGAGAAGGAAACTCTAAAAGATGCTGTGAACAACTCGGTACAGGAAACCTTTGAGAAAAGGGAAATAGACGTGCATAAAGCCAAACACGAACATGATCATGAACACGACCAGAAGCATGGACATCACGAACATGGACATGGACAAAAAATCGTGAATTGAAGGCAGGAAAAAATAAGAAGAAAAGAAAGGGCAAGTAAGGGAAAAACGTTCTTATTTCCCCTTTTTCAAAAATAGTTTCCCCAGAAGTTCCTGTTTAGCTGTGTAAATAATTACCAGAAATGTCTCTGGCCGACAGATGATAACGCCTTTTAAATGATTTTCTCTGAGTGGTCTATATAATACTGGGCAAGTTCATTCCCCCATTCCAGAGCACTGGGGGTAAAACTCATGATCTTCCTATGGTCGAATTCTCCATCTTTTCCAAAGAGCTTCAGCATCAGAAAAGAATCTGTAACCATAAAAGAAGATATCCTTAATTTTCCAGTATAGATGTAAAGTGAGACCTTATTTTTCAAGCAGGTATTATATTCATCCTCAAAATCATTTTTCAACCTATTATAGATTTTTTCTTCGAGAATAAGGTGCACTTCGGCCCCATCCTCTGCACATTTTGCCTGTATTGCAGGGCAGTCAGGACAGAAATAAGAGTAGAATGACTTGAGGGTTTTTGAGCTGTAAAGTCTGTCTTCAAGGTGTTTTGGAAATTCAAAGAGATGGTCCAGATCAGGCTCCTCCAGAGTACATTTTCCCAGCATGTCTATCTTCTGAATCAGATGCTTGGGAATTGGAGACCTGTCATGTTTAGACCAGTAATCCTTGTTTCCGTCAAAAACATCGAGAAGCGTATTAAGGGGAAGCATCTTTTCAACTATAACTTCTCCGATATCAGAGAGTTCATAGGCACTTCCCTTCTGCACGATGAGGTCCATGTCTTTCAATTTTTTTATCTGCGGCATTACCGCACATGCCTTTACATTAAGGGTGTCCTTGATCTCATCAATATGCATTGGCCCACTAGCTAACTGGACAAGGAGATTTTTTCTTTTTTCAGAGAAGAAGATCAAATCTATAAGAGTACTCATGTTTATCAGCTTCCAAGCATGAACATGTTATGTTAAAATTGAATAATCGTTTCCCGGAACTTTGCCCATAAACCCACCTCAATCCTCCGGGAAGGATAGCTTCAACATTTATCCAAGAGCATTACTGGATAATCTGGTACTTTACCAGATAAATTATAATTGATCCGTATAATAAAGCGTTTTAAAACTTTAGCTCTTGTAGCATCCTCCTCTGCATTAAAGGAGGGTAACCAACATATCTTCAATATGAAATTTCAATCTAAAAGTGGGGGGTCTCTTAGATTATAACAGTAATTATATTACAGATATAATATATGAATATAGCTTTATACGTAAATATAGATTTTGATCAGCATAACACAAACTACAGATATAGATTATATTTGCATTTTAATATTAAATATAACAACATTACTGATATTATATATAAAGTATCATAATAAGTAAAGAATCAAAAAATATAAAACCAACATCAGATATATTCTTCTGTTTTCACAATACTGAAAAACAAAATGTCTGTTATTCACCGAATAATATAAATGTAATGGACTCAAAAGGACAGTTCAGAATGTCAGTTGGCACCTGTGGTATATCAGCCTGTATCTTCGAGATCATTACCTTCAAATTTTTAATGCCTTTGTTTTTTGCACCCCATCACAAATTCAAGTAGTCTCTGTTTTTCAATAAGAAGGAATTTTCCATATTCCGAATAAAAAGCTCAAGTTTGCAAAAAGTCTGTGAGTGCAAACTATAAAGAAGCAACAAATTTTCCCGGACCTTAAAATAAGAAGCCAAATAAAAATCAGGTCCATCCAAAATATAAGGAAATCTATATTTCGTAGGGATATAAAAAACTGCTTATGGATCAAAAAACATTGTCGGTTAAGCTATATACATTTAAGTCAATTTGTCTTTAGTGACCTAAACCTGAAAAGAAAGAATAACCTGACTAAATTCAGGCGAAATTTCGGTCTGTACCGCAGCCGGAAGATTCTGATTTTCAGGGGAATGGCCATCTTGTGAATTAAGGAGTATAATTAGTGGATTTAGGGAATTGACGGGCTGTGGAACCCGTTAAGGATCTAAGTAAAAAAGATGGAGATCCGGAAGAGCAGAAAGAAAACTGTCCATCTGGGTACTTCACTAAAAAAGGAGATTTTCAATGGCAAAAGAAGACATTCTGAACGCTTTAATGGATGCTGTGGTTGAAGGCGACGACGAAATTGCAGAAGAATTTGCGCAAAAAGCCCTTGATGAAGACCTCGACGCATACGAAGCAATCGTTGACGGCCTTGCAAAAGGAATGAAGATTATCAGTGATATGTACGAAAAGGGAGAAGCCTTTGTCCCCAGCCTTCTGCTTGCAGCAGATGCAATGTATGCCGGAATGGACATCCTTACCCCTTACATTAAACTAGACGGAACCTCAGTTCCCAGAAATGTCATCATTGGTACCGTTGAAGGAGATGTACACGATATTGGCAAGAACCTTGTCAAAACCATGATGACTGCAGCCGGTTATAACATGATCGACCTTGGCTGTGATGTGCCTCTTGATAAATTCGTAGAAACCGCAAAGGAGAAGAAGGCAACTGCAATCTCAATGAGCACTCTGATGACCACCACCATGGGCGGTATGGAAACCGTTATTGAACAGCTTCAGGAAGAAGGCATCAGAGACTCCATGATTGTTATGGTCGGTGGAGCGCCTATTTCCAAAGACTTTGCAGACAGTATTGGTGCAGATGGCACAGCCGGTGATGCAAGCATAGCAGTCGAGACTCTTACTTCCCTTGTGAGTGAGCTTCCTGCCGATTTATGGAGCGATTCCTCTATTGCAGCAAGCAAGATGAAGTACAAAGAATCCCTTGCACAGAAAGGCGGAAAGGAAAAGATCGATGTCGGCCTCATAACCGCTGAGAAAATCAAAGCCGAATTCGACTCCGTGGTCCCGAAGTTCAAGGAAACCATGACCAAAGCAGAGAGGTTTGGCTCTGCCTTCCAGGACAAGAAAGTCGACCGGCTCCCTGTAGCACCTCTCGCCTGCGGTGTTTCCAGAAAGTTCGTGCCCTGCGCTTACAAAGACTACTCGACAAGTGCAGAGAAGTATGCAGACTGCGTCGAAGCAGGAATCAAGTACTTCAATATGGACACCTTCGTCGGCCTGACCGACCTTTGTGTTGATGCAGCAGATTTCGGTACAACTGTAAGATATCCTGAAGAAGACACCCCCGCAGCAATCGGCCACATAGAAGACTACGAAAAAATGGAAGTTCCCGACCTTAAGGAAGGTACACGTGCCTACAACCTTATCCAGGGCAACAAGCTTGCTACAGAGAAGGCACACGCCCTCAATGCACCCATGACCGCTCTGATCGAAGGTCCAATGGTAGCCCTGACCCAGATTATGGGAGCAACCCGTGTCCTTTCCGACCTCAGGACCAACCCTGATGTCGTCCTCAAAGCCCTTGACAAGACCACAACCTATGTAGAAGAAATAATGAAGGGCATGTTCGAAGAAGCCCAGCCCGATAACCTCTGTATGGTGAACCTCTGGACCAACAATGTAATCCTCAGCGCTGACGAATACATGAAATCCGAAGGTCAGATCATGCAAAACAGGATTGCTCCACTTTACAAGCAGTACAACAAGCCAGTCGTTATCCACAACTGTGCAGACGCCCCGCACTGGGACCTCATCAGCAAGTGGAACACGGAGTACTACAGCTACACCTACTATCCTGACGAGGCCAATAAGGGATCCAAGGACCACAAGTACCTTATCAACACCCACGGAAAAGAAACCATGTTCGGTGGAGAGGTCAGCCCAATATTGTTCCTTGACAACAGCCCTGAAGGTATCAGTAAGATGAAGGCAGATACCATGGCTCTCCAGGAAAGCGTCCTGAACACTCTCAAAGAGAACGGTATGCAGTCCAAGTACATGATTTCAACTGGTTGTGAAGTGCCACCAGGCGCACCCTGTGACACCATCACTGCCCAGACATATACCGTGGCAGAGAAGGGACCCGAACTCTACAAGAAAATCATCGGCTAAACCCATTGAATTTCCTGAGAAATAAATTAAGCCTGGATTGCCAGGTACGGGATGGGATTCAGACCCATCCTCCCTTTATTAATCACAATAAAACATGGGCTATCACTATTTTCTGCACCCTTTGCCTCAAAAAGTGCAAGCGAACTAAAAACGATAAAAAAGGCATTGGGAGGAAGAAAAACATAGAAAAACAAGAATAAAAACGGGAATAAAAAAACGGGAATAAAAACGGGAATAAAAACGGGAATAAAAACGGGAATAAAAAAACGAGAATAAAAAAAACGGGAATAAAAAAAACGGGAATAAAAACGGGAATAAAAACGGGAATAAAAACGGGAATAAAAAAACGAGAATAAAACGAGAATAAAAACGGGAATAAAAAAAGAGAATAAAAAACGAGAATAAAAACGAGAATAAAAAAACGGGAATAAAAAAACGGGAATAAAAAAACGGGAATAAAAAAACGGGAATAAAAAAACGGGAATAAAAAAACGGGAATAAAAACGGGAATAAAAACGAGAATAAAAAAACGGGAATAAAAAAACGGGAATAAAAGCGGGAATAAAAAAGAAAGTGTTTCCTGAACCCTTTACCTCAAAAGTGCAAGCGAACTAAAAACGATAGGAAAAACATGTGAAGGAAGGAAAACGAGAATAAAAACGAATACAAACACATTTGGGCCGAAAAACGGAATATTTCCCGCAGAAAATAGTAGTGAACCTTTTCAAATACTCCTGTTAAAAGAGGTGAAACTGGATGAGACCTCAGAAAATACCCACTCCTGAGAATGAAACGTTTTATTCGAGTCCTTTACACCCTGCAATCTACAAGCTGGAGCTGAACCATTCATCTCAGAAGTTCCTCTTCCGTTACTCAGTTATTGAAACAAGTCCTCAAAAATATGAATCAGACTTATCCCCCGGATCGTTAGAATATACAGATATATATACGGGTTTTGGATCTTGCGATATGCTCACAGAAAGAGGGTATATAGATACATACACGGATTCCAGATGTTCCAATATTCCCACAGAAATAAATTTTACAATGGAAAGTCCTGAGACCAACCTTGAATGCACAGAAAAGCTCTCCGAATCATCAGACATTCAGTATAAGTTAAATAAAGAATAATCCGGTAAAAGTTTCAATTTTAAATAAAAAAACGGTAAAACCTCTAAGAATCCAATCAAAAAACGGCAAACACCCAAAAAAACCAATCAAAAAACGGCAAAACCTCCAAAAAAACAAATCAAAAAACGACAAAACCTCCAAAAAAGCCAATCAAAAAACGACAAAACCTCCAAAAAAGCCAATCAAAAAACGACAAAACCTCCAAAAAAGCCAATCAAAAAACGACAAAACCTCCAAAAAAGCCAATCAAAAAACGACAAAACCTCCAAAAAAGCCAATCAAAAAACGGCAAAACCTCCAAATTCCCTTATTTTTAGATATATCAAAACCCCAGATAAAAAAGCCCGAAAGAGAGCAGAGATTCGGATGAAATTTTGGCTAAAAGAAGAATATCAGCCAAAAATAAGACTTCCAGCAGGGAATAAAGAGCAGGAACAGCAGCAAATGAGGTACGGACATGGCAAGCGAGCTAAAAACACAGGGCAACATGAGCCCGGAAAGCCAGGACGGAATGGCAAAACTGGCCCGGACGATAAGGGACAAGATTCTCATCGACGAGCCGGTAAAAGAAGAAAGGCTTATCGACCAGCTTGAAAGGGCAGCCATAGAGATTGACGAGCTGTTGGGCTCATCCCTTGGGCCAAAGGGGATGAACAAAATAATAGTAAACCCTGTGGGGGATATTTTCGTTACGAACGACGGGAAAGTCATCTTAAAGGAAATGGATGTACTTCACCCGATCGTAACGTCCCTTAAAAAGCTTGCCGAATCAATAGATAAAGCCTGCGGAGACGGCACAAAAACGGCTGTGATTTTTGCAAGCAACCTGATTAAAAACGCGGTAAGACTTATCAGGGCAGGGGTTCATCCGACAATCATTATAGAAGGATACGAACTTGCCATGCAAAAAGCGTATGAGATGCTGCAGTACAGCATAAAGCAGGCCTCAGAAGAGGATATACGCACAACAATAATGTGCTCGGCAACGGGAAAAGGAATTGAAAGGCAGCAGGCAGAAGCTGTTACGGACATCGTACTTCAAGTAATAAAGCACCTGAGCGAAAAGCAGGCAGGAAGACTCGACCTGAACAGGAACATCAAAATCCTAAAAAAAGAAAGGTGGGTCGGAAATCGTTGCAATAGAAGGCCTGATTCTTGATGAAAACCCGGCAAGAGAAGATATGCTGAAAAGTTTTCAGGACCCTGCAGTCCTTATCATAAATTATGACCTCAAGAGAAAAAGCGGATACCTAAATCCCCAGCATAACCTCAAAATGGATTCTGTACAGACTTCCTTACTTTTTGAGGAGAAAAAAAAGCAGATGTGCGGGGAAATTGCCCGAAAGATCATTGATTCGGGTGCAAATGTCCTCTTCTGTGAAGGAGATATAGACCCTTATATAGAAACCCTGCTCCGGGACAATGGGATCCTGGCTTTCAAGAAGCTGAAGATGAAAGACCTTGAGAAGCTTGCAGAAGCAACAGGTACAACCCTGAAAGTCTTTCAGGATGAGATTCACCCCCGTGACCTTGGAAAAGCAGACAGCATAAAGCTTGAAAAGAAAAACGGGGAAAACTTTGTTTTCATCACCGTGAAAGAGAAAGCAATAGCCACCATCCTGATATGGGAACCTGTTAAATACGGGCTTGACAAGGTAGAAGAAGCGATAGACGATGCCCTGAATAATGCGGCATTCCTTATGAAAAATAGGGAAATCGTGAATGGAGGAGGGGCAATAGAGTTTGAACTGGCACATATGGTCAGGCTGTTTGCAGCAACACAGACCGGAAAGAAGCAACTTGCAGTTCAGGCGTATGCAGAAGCCCTCGAAAAGATCCCCACGATTCTTGCCAGAAATATGGGAATGAATGCAATTGATGCAGTGGCGCAGATGAGGAATTCATATTCAAGAGGAATAGAAGCCAGGATAGACCTCTCACGAAAGGTAACTGATAAGGGGCCGGAAGTCTACGATTCGGCAACTGTTAAAAAACTTGCCATAATAGCAGGCACGGAGACGGCAAAAAACGTGCTCAGGATTGATGAGATAGTCCCGAAGAGATAAGCCAAAAATGCAAGCATAAATCTGGAACAAGGGAGACCGGATAAAACCAAAAATATAACGCTGATAACAATGCTACTCCCTCTCCGTGAGCATTGTTGTCATATCCTCTGAAAAGTGAACTACCACCAGCTAAAGTTAGACCTGTAATACTCTTTCTGGAAAGGCACGGATTTGCCATTTAAAAGTGCCTTTCCGGGAAGGAGCCTGTGTCCAGAAAAATATTGTAAAGGCGATATTGTAAAGGTGATATGCTCCGGTTTTGCCATTTACCGGACGATTGCCAGACGGAAAAACGTCCCGGTACTCTAACCTTTAATCCCCTCACAAAAAGAGTATCAGAACACAGGTAAAAGGTACTTTTTAGATCCTGTTGCCATTTGAAGGGTCTAAAAAGAAGGCTGGGCTCCAATCAGGGATCTGTACGCCCCTTTACTGCTGAAGCCCTCCAGGCAGGAAAGGGAGCAGTACTCCTGCTTTGATCAATACGTCAGGCAGGACAATAATACTGCCAGATAATAATATTGCAGGCAGTACAGACACTATTCCAGTGATAATGTTCAATCTTTAATTGAAGTCATGGGGAAGGTGGAAAAGCCATGAAGTGTATGATAATAGGCGGCTTCCTCGGAAGCGGCAAGACTACTACAATAAGAAAACTGATCGAATACCTTGGAGCACAGGGGCAAAGAATAGCAATTATTGTCAACGAGATAGGAGAAATAGGGATAGACGGGGACACCATCTCGGATGGGGGAGTGGAAACCAGAGAAATTACAAACGGATGCGTTTGCTGCACCCTCAGGATCAGTATGGAGTACACCATAAAAAACCTAATAGCTTCCTACCGTCCGGATACTATTATTATAGAGCCTACAGGGATAGCCTTTCCAAGACAGATTAAAAGTAATATAGAAAGCATGGGTATCCCGGAGATGAGATTCACTCCTATAGTAAATCTCGTGGACCCCTGCCGCCTGGGCTCGGATGAAGGAGATCTGCAGAATTTTGTGAAAAATCAGATCGAAGATGCCGAGGTTCTGGGCATCAACAAAGTTGACCTCATAGGGCAGGAAAAACTTCTGGAGACCTGCCTGCTTCTCCGCAAAGTGAACCCAAAAGCGCGGATAGTTCATTTCTCAGCCAGACAGGGAGGAGAAGCCCTGGATAAACTATTCAGTCTGATTGGGAGAAACAGCCAGAATAAAACAATTAATGAAGCAAGAAACTCAGTTGAAATGTCTGGAGTTTCAGCTTATTCAACAGAGTTCGAGATTATTTCACAGGAAATACCTCTTGAAACATCGGTTTCTGTTTCCGGGCAGATCCTGGACGGCATAAGAAATAGAGTAACGGAACTGAACCCTGAATTTACAGGACATATCAAACTTTCCTTTACACACAAAGAGGATTTTGTAAAGGGAAGTGTGACTTCAGCATATGAAAAACCCGAAATTGAAATCCTAAAAAAAGAGAGCAATTCCCGATCAAGGATTAAGATACTCTCTGCGGTAACATCCGTATCCAGGGAAGAACTTATCAAAACTGTAGACACGACGGTAACTGGACAGCTGGAAAACAGACAAATTTCATATATAAAGGTGGAAAAAAACGACAACGTCTCCCGCCAGAGCACAATAGGTCCCTTTCAACAGAAGTACTTTTGAAGGAAATATGTTTCCGGTTTAGGAAAGCCGTGACCGGACATACAAAAACTTTATATATGATAAAATTGTCCTCGCTCCTTGCCCAAAAGAGACCTGCATTAGAGAGGCAAAATGTTCGTTTAGCCGTCCAGAAAAACCCTGGCTTCAAAATGAATAGAAATTTCCCAAAAATATAAGGGAGTTTGCATAAGAAGAAATTAAAGACAGAGATGTAATAACTTATCAGGTAAAAGTTCACTCACATTTTAAAAAACGGCAGAAAAAAAGGCAAAAAATAGTATTTAGCCAGAATCAGGTACAATTTAAAAACCCGATCTTTGAAAATTTGGATTATATATTAGGAAGAATATATAATTCTAGGAAAACCGATGGAAATAATTTAGCATGTAGAACTTACTTGCGTGCTTTCAAAAAAATATCCCGATGCGCCTTATTTTGCCTTAATAAAGATTTCAAATAAAACAAGTCCACTTGACAACTTCTAAATCTCAATTGAAAGCCTGTGTATCTTCACGATCCACAAAAAAAGATCTCCTTGAAAAGAAGATAATTGCCCTATAAATTTTGAGGCAATTGATTAAATCAATGGGGACAAAAAAACAATCCTTTTTTATAAAATCATTTGCGTAAAAAAATAGGGTAAGAATTATAAAATTATAGCTGCGCAAAAATTAGCATGGATGAGGGTATATGCGAGAAAATCCAACTTTCATCTGCAAGTGAATTCCCGAATAATAAGGGAGTATACCTTTCATAAGTTGACTGGGAAGAAAAGGTCTACTGGCACCTGAAAATATAAACTGAAAAACAGGAAACTCAACAATATTTTCAAAAGGAGCCTAAAAAACAGAAAAATAGACTGTAATTCAGCACTTTTGTGTAACCAGTATACCAAAAGGTTATCCTACCCTCACAATGGAAAGAATTCGGCCTGGAGGTTTTCGAATTCATTTACATTGTTTCAGAAAGTATTTCGGAAGAAATACCTGAAAATTCAGGGAGATGCAACTTGCAGGATCAAGGATCTGAGCAATCCGAGATCGCTTCATTATAAAATGGAGGTTAAAATATGTTGGATTTGAAACTGGAAGACATCGATGGCATATTAGTACGCTACAACGTCGCCCTCGAAAAGGAAATGACTCCTGACGAAGCGGCAGAAGAGCTTTACCCGAAGGATGAACTCATCTACCCGATTGCAAAATCAATCTACGAAGGAGAAGAAGACGACGTAGTTGACGGCCTCAAAGCCGCAATCGCTGCAGGCAAAAAGCCAATCGACCTTATCAATGATGCTCTGATGGTAGGCATGGGTGTTGTATCCAAGCTCTACGACGATGGTATCATTTTCCTCCCTAATGTTATGATGTCTGCTGACGCAATGCTGAATGGTATTGAATTCTGCAAATCCCAGACCACCGATGTACCCGAACCCAAGGGCACTGTTGTCTGCCATGTTGCAGAAGGTGACGTGCACGACATCGGAAAGAACATTGTTGCTGCCCTTCTGAGAGCAGCCGGCTATGATGTAACTGACCTGGGCAGAGATGTCCCTGTTGACGAAGTCATTGAGGCTGTTGTAAAAGATAAACCAATTATGCTTACAGGTACTGCTCTCATGACAACCACCATGTATGCATTCAAGGAAATCAATGACAAGCTCCTTGAAAAGGGATTAAAACTGCCCTTTGCATGTGGTGGCGGTGCTGTAAACCAGGACTTCGTTGCACAGTATGACCTCGGAGTTTATGGTGAAGAAGCTTCAGACGCAGTAAAGATTGCTGATGCAATCCTTGCCAGTGGGAACGACATAGAGAAGTTAAGAGCAGAATTCCACAAGCACTAACGGAGGGAGCAAAATGGTAAAAAAATACACTTCAATGGCTTACGCTAAAGCAGATGACATGCTTTTCGGAAACGCAAAGTTCCCGGTAAAGGCAGGCCTTGGCCTTGAGATCGGTGCTGGATTCACAACCCCTGAAATTAACTACGCCCCAAGACCTCAGGCAGGCAAGTCAAAAGACAAACTCATTAAGGAATATGAAAGGATTACCACCGATGTAATGGCAAGAATGGTCCAGATCGGTGCTCCTTCCATAGTACTCGAAACCGAACACGTCGAACAGATGTCCAACAACCCCGAATGGGGAGGTGCTGTTGCACATGCCCAGAAGACCATCATGGAAGAATACCACGATGAATACGGCATAAAGTGCGCACTCCGCCACACAATCGGTGACATCCGCGAAGACCGTGACTACCTCCAGCTCAGAGGAGACAAGTACTCAGTTTTCCTCGAAGCCTTTGAAGAGTGTGCCAAGAACGGCGCTGACCTGCTTTCCGTAGAGAGCATGGGTGGTAAGGAAGTATTCGACTACTCCATTCTCAGAAACGACACTGCAGGTATCCTCTTCGGTATCGGTGTACTCGGCTCCATGGACATGGAAATGATCTGGACCGACATTGCAAAGATTACCAAGAAAACAGGTACTGTTGCAGCCGGTGACACAGACTGTGCCCAGGCAAACACTGCAATGTTCATCGCAGGCGGTCTGCTTGACAAGAACCTTGCCCACACAACTGCAATCGTTGCAAGAGCAATCTCTGCAGGAAGGACCCTCTGTGGATTTGAAGCAGGTGCAACTGGCCCTGGAAAGGACTGCGGATACGAAAACACCATCATCAAATCCATCTCTGGTGTGCCAATTGCTCAGGAAGGTAAGTCCTCAACCTGTGCCCACTCTGACCTGATGGGTAACGTGACCATGCAGTGCTGTGACCTCTGGTCCAACGAATCCGTTGAATACCACGGTGAATTCGGTGGTACCACTGTTCAGTGCTGGTCCGAGTCCCTTGCATACGACTGTGCAATGATGAACACCTCTCTGAAACTCGGAAAGGGGAAGGACCTCAGGGACATCCTCGCACTCTCTGACAAATACAGAGACCCACAGGGATATGTTGTCTCCTATGAAAATGCCTACAAGGTAGGACAGGCAATTGCAAAGGACGGAAACAACAACTATCTCCGTGCCAAGAATGCTGCAATTGAGAGCTGCAACATTGTAGAAGAAGGCATCAACTCCGGCAAGCTCAGACTTACAAGGTTCGAAACCAATGCTCTTGCAAAGGTTAAAGCTGACCTTGTGGCTCTTACCGATGATGCTGACAAGTTCATGAGTGAAAGCCTGACAAAATACAAACAGGAAGTTGGAGTTTTCAGACTTGAAAACTACGGGCTCTAAGCCCTAAACTT
Source organism: Methanosarcina sp. WWM596 (assembly GCF_000969965.1). Lineage (GTDB taxonomy): Archaea > Halobacteriota > Methanosarcinia > Methanosarcinales > Methanosarcinaceae > Methanosarcina. The sequence goes on along the minus strand of NZ_CP009503.1, from coordinate 640,695 downwards.
CTTTTTTTAATTTTTTTAAAACGGCTTCAGGGGAATAATCATGAGCGAAAACGTAGGAACTTCTACCATAATAGTCGACAAAACTGCAAATGCTGCTCCTCTTGGCTTTACCGGCCTAGGCCTCGCTGCAGTTCTGTTGAGTCTGAGCTACATAGGCGTATACCCTATGGAGTCAATGATTGTCTCCATGGCAATATTCCTGGGAGGATTTGCCCAGGTGTTTGCAGGAATCATGTGCTGGAAGAAAGGAGATATTTTTGCAGGAACTGCATTTTCAGCATTTGGCCTTTTCTGGTTCTCACTAGCCGGACTGATTATAATGCCTGCAATAGGCTGGGCTGAAGCCTCTTCTGGAATCGCTATGGCCGCATATCTTTCTGTCTGGGGTATGTACACCTTTGTTATGTTAATCATTACAATGAAGATAGGAGTCAGAGCCCTTCAGTTTGTATTTGCAACATTATTTATATTATTTATGCTGCTGGCCGTTGTAAACGCAACCGGAAGTACCGGGCTGCTTGTAGTGGCTGGATATGTCGGACTTATTATGGGTCTTGGATCTCTGTATACGGCTCTTGCCATGGTAATGAATGAAATTCATGGAAAGACAGTTGCTCCACTCTGAAGATAAAGTAATGACAGCATTACACCCTCAGTAAAAAGAAAAACGGAATTAAAAAACGGAATTAAAAACGGAATACGAGAGAAACCTACACCAACCTCGACGACCTACAAAACCCGTAAAAACGGCAGGGCAAAAACAAGACAGAAAGCCCGAAAAAAGTGTCAACCCTTGAAAACACAGGATATAAACCTGTGTTTTCAATATCTTCACCCTCTCCAAGATCTATGATCTTAGTGGCTGAAAATGCTGCGTTGTGTACCACATAAGGGAAAACGTAGGCGTTCGAGGTCCTACTAAATTTTAAAAAATAATTTCAATAAAAAAGTAACACTTTTCGACCCGGTCAAATAGGCCCGCTTTATAAGAAGAATTAAAAAAATCATTAACGGTGGGTTTCGGATGAAAGCGGACAACAATTTGAATAAAACCCGGAACATATCATATACAGGGCTATTTTTTAGTCTTGCATTAACTCTTTTTAAATTATTAGTAGGACTTTTAGGGCACAGCACAGCACTCATTGCAGATGCAGTCCGGTCCTTTTCAGAGTTAATAGGCGAATCCGCAAAGATTCTTGACCTTTTTATCTCTAGTAAACCAGAAGATTGGAGCCATAACTACGGGTATGGAAAAATTGAGACCCTCTTTAAGGGAGCAGGAGCATGTGTGCTCCTTTTTGCCGGGGTACAGTCATTTGCTCTAGCCTCAGGAGAGCTACTTATGTTTATACAGGGAAGAGAGACAGAAGCCCCTGAAATATTTACACTCTCTGCAGCTGTTTTTACTCTTCTATCAAAAGAAATTGTTCCTTTTATTAACAGGAGAGCCAAGAAGCAAACTGGGGTGATTCCATTCGAAATTAACTCCTATACCAGAAATGCCCATATTAGAAGTTTATTTTTTTCCAGTTTTGTTATCCTGGGCATAGGATGTACGTTTCTCCCCGGAAAAAACTGGGCTATAGCTGATTCTGTTATTGCAGTTCTTTTAAGCCTTTACATTCTCGGAACTTCGGGCAAACTCCTCTATGGTGCTACCAACGAGCTCATAGAAGCTTCCCTTGATGAAGAAAATAATAGGAAGATTGGAGAGATAATAAACAGAACCGAAGGAGTACTGGGTTCTAGCGAGCTTAAAACGCGGAAAATCGGAAATGGGATAGCAATCAATGCCTGTATTACTGTAAATAACTCTCTGAACATTCAGGAAGTTGCAGAGATTGCAGACCTGGTGGAAACGAGACTGAAAACAGCCTACGGGCAAGGGATATACACCCTTATAAAGGCAGAGCCCGCCCTTGAAAGAAATTGTTCATTCCAGAAAAATATAAGAATCTCTGAGGAAGGGAGAAATAAGATAGTAGTATAAACGAGCGATGGCAAAGCAGCCAATCAAAAAAGTGTAAATCCAAATCAGAAGAATCCGTTTGAATTTCACAGGTTTTATGAAGCTCTCATTTGTCACCCAGGTTTCATCAGATATCCATTTAGTTACTACATGTTTAACAACTATTCATACTTTAATTACATAACAGGCTTCAACCAGTAAAGGAATCTAAACATAAGCCAGAGCCTGAAAACTGACCATTTTGTTACAGTATCATTATTAGAAGTTAATGTTACAGTATAATTATTAGAAGCTAATGTTACAGTATCATTATTAGAAGCTAATGTTACAGTATCATTACTAGAAGCTAACGTTACAGCATCATTAGTAGAAGCTAACGTTACAGCATCATTAGTAGAAGCCAATAATTGATAGAAAACTTGAAGAATTCACTATCCAATTCACAAAGAGGTAAGTAAGAAAATGCACTTCAGTCTTGGAATCGACGCAGGAGGCACCTATACTGATGCCGTAATCATAAGAGATTCTGATGGAAAAGTAGTTGAGTCGAGCAAAGCCCTGACTACCTACCCCGACCCCCTGCCAGGAATGAAAAATGCAATTGACCAACTGGACTCCAGCTATCTTAAGGATATAAAGCTCGTATCCGTGTCCACCACTCTGTCCACAAATACGATTCTGGAGAACACCGGATTTCCGGTAGGGCTGATCATGGTCGGAGACTATGTGATCCCGGAAAACCTTCCAACAGACTACTGGGTAGCGGTCTCGGGCGGGCATAACAGCGACGGAGAAGAACTAAAGGCCCTGGACCTTGGTTTGGTAGAAGACTTCGCCCTCAAAGTACAGGATAAAGTTTCTGCTTTTGCGGTTTCTTCGTATTTCAGCAACCGAAATCCAGAGCACGAGTTTGCCGTCAAAAAAGCCGTGAAGGAACTTACCGGGCACCCGGTTGTTTGCGGGCATGAGCTGTCCCAGGATCTTGGAGCCTATGAAAGAGCTATAACTGCTTTCCTGAACGCTCAACTAATCCCAATTACCCATAAGTTTATCCAGTCAATAATCAAAGAATTTGAAAGCCGCAGGATCAGCACAAACATGCTGATGCTGAAGTGTGACGGGTCAGTAGTTGGAATAGAAGAGGCTCTGGAAAAACCCATCGAAACTATCTTCTCAGGACCTGCTGCAAGCCTTGTGGGTGCATCTCACCTCAGCAGACTTGAAACATGCGCTATGATTGATGTTGGCGGCACGAGTACGGACGTAGCCATGATGCAAAACGGGCTCCCACAGCTTAGCAGTTCAGGTGCGGTAGTCGGAGGCTGGCAGACCCGCGTAAAAGCTATCCGTATGGAGACCTCGGCAACCGGAGGAGACAGCCACATATGGCTTAAGGGGGACAGGCTCAACTTAGGCCCCCGCCGGGTTATTCCTCTCTGCAGGGCTTCTGTCATATATCCTGAATTCAGGGAGAAACTTAAGCATAACAGGGTATCAAAAGGTTACCTCTGTGAAAACATCCAGGTAACGAAATTTTTTGTCCGTACAGATTTTAAGCCTATTGAACTGAAAGCAAGAGAAAAGGAGATATATAGGCATATAGGGAAAGAGCCTGTTTCCTTCGGAGACCTGCTAATAGCACTGAAAAAACGTCCTTCACCTTCAATTCTCGATTCACTGATACAGAAAAGGCTGATTCAGGCTATAGGTTTTACACCCACCGATGCCCTGCATGTCCTTGGGGAATATACCGAATGGGATGTGGAAGCTGCAAGGATAGGGGCATATATACTTGGGAGGTCTCTGAAACTAAGCCCGGAGGCTTTTAGTGCTGAAGTAAAACGGAGGGTTGCACGCAACATTGCCGAAGACCTTATTGCATATTTGATAGAGGGAATGCCCAGAAACGAAATTTACAGAGTACTTATGGGAAAGAACTTTACACGCTTCAGCGTGGAAATTCCTGTTGTCCTTCTCGGGGGACCCGTCGGAGCATATGTTGAAGACCTGAGAAAACTGATTAATGCAGAGTTCATAGTTCCCGAACACGCTGATGTTGGCAATGCAGTTGGCGCCCTTGTTGGAAAAGGAATTAAAAGGGTTGAGATTCTCATAAAAACAAGACTTGTCCCCAAATCCAGGGAAGAAAAAACTGAAGATGAAGGGGAATACGACACAACTCCAGAGAATGAAGTTATAGAAAGTACCCT